>JAAYJW010000280.1 GCA_012522765.1 candidate division WS1 bacterium
ACGGCGGCGAGATCGGCCGGGGATAGACTGCCATCGGCGTCGGCGTCCACCAGCGCGACCACCACGTATGAACCGCCGGGCGGATGGAGGACGAACTCGCCCTCCCGCACAACCGCCGCGAAGGGCCGTGTCTGCGCGTCCTCAGGCAGCAGCACAACAATCACCCGGCGATCGCCCGCACCGCTGATGGTGCCGCCTAGCCGGGGAGGAATGATCCGCACCGGGCGGCCATCCTCGCCGATCATCAGCACGATGGGAACATCAACGACACTGACGCCATCCTCCGCGACGCGCACCGGATCGGGCCGGGAGGCTCCATCCGACATGCCGGAGAAGCCGATGCCGTCACCTGCGTCCGGGACATTGTTGCCGTTCTCGTCAGCAACGGCCATGACGTAGTAATCGCCGGGGCTCAGGATCACCGCCGCGCTTCCCTCAGTGCCGGGAAAAACGTCCACGAGCTCGCGCATCTGCGGATCACTGAAGACGCGGAATGCCGTGTCGCTCAGATCGTGCCCGGGCCAGTGCGCCCTCAGGAAGATCACCACGCCATCGTCGCCGGCATCACCCTCCGGCGCCTCGCCCTGACACAGTCCGGCAAGCGGCATCGTCAGCAGCATGATGATCGAAGCGGCCAGCCGCACAGTCATTCCTCCCCCACGTCTACGAGGCGCCCGTCGGCGGTGGTGTAGCCGATGATCTCCATCCCAATGGCTCCCAGTGTGCGGCCGGTCGCGAGGCTCGCTCGCGCGTATGAGGCGTCATCAAGCGCGCTGGAGTAGATCAGCATGTGCCCGGCGTCTGCGGTCATCTCGCCCCACGACGGGTCCATCTCCACCCAGCGTCCCACGTAGACCTGCGTCCAGGCGTGATAGCCGAACCTGCCGCCGACGTAGGCGAGGCCGGTCGCGAGCTTCGTCGGCAGGCCCACCGCCCTGCCCAGCGCCGCCAGCAGGATCGCGTGTTCTGTGCAGTCGCCGCGCATGCTGTCGAGCACCTCAAGCGCGGTGATCGGGCGCGGCTCGCTGGATACCGACTGCATGTTCCGCCGCACCCATGCGCAGAGCATCTGCGCGGCCGCCCACGAGTCGGTCTCGTCGCCGATGATCTCGCGCGCCTTCGCCATGATGCGCGGGTCATCCGACTGCACCTGGGTGGTGGTGGCGAGACATTCCGCGAACGCCTCGTCGCTGATCGGCAGCGGCAGCGTATCCGTCGGGGGCATCTCCCGCGAAATCGTTACCAGCACGTCCTCGCCGATCTGCTCCACGCTCTGCCGGTCACTGTGTGGGATCATTTCGGCGGCAGAGCCGTTGTCGCTGCTGATGCGCAGCCGGACCTGCTGCAGGCTGCGGACCAGCGGCAGGTGCTGCTCGACGCGTATCTCGCTGAGGATCTCGAAGGGCGCGAGACCCGCGAGCGCCTCCTCCTCGCTCACCCGCTCGAGCGTCAGGTCCATCAGGCCCGGCACCGACTGGCGTATCAGCCGACCGTCTGCGTCCATCCAACTGAGCACCTCGACGCCAAGCTGCTCGCTGGTTGACTTCACCAGCAGCGTCTCCACGCCATCTATCTCTTCGCCCGCAGCGACCTCCACGAAGTGCCGGTCTATCAGGTCCACCTCGGGGTCGTAGACGCTGTAGCTGAAGCCGTCGCCGACAGCAAGCTGCCCGCGCACGACTCGCGCTGAGATTATTGCATCGGAGGAGAAATCGTCGGGAAGCTCGATCCGTCGCATTCGTGGCTGGAGTGTGCCGTTGTCGGGAGAGCTGCTCTGCACGACCAGTTCATCGCCCTCCAGCACGGCCGAAAGCTGCCCGCTGCGGCCAAGCTCGTTCTTGTCCATCTCGATGCTTGCCGGGCGAAGCTGCTCGTCGTAGATCGTCACCTGCGTCTTACCGGCCTCGAGGCTCTGTCCGCCGAGGCTGATGAGGATCTTCAGGTCTTCGGTGGTGCGCAGGCGCGGGCCGTGCTCGGTCTCGACGATGTCCGTTTCGATGCGCGCGTAGCCGTTCGGCTGCCCGAAGATGCGAACGCTGTACCAGTCAGTGCCAACCAACTGCTCAAGCTCCTCGGCCGTCAGCGGGCCCTCGGCTTCCACGACATTGAGCGTCATCGCAAGCACCGCAATCACCGTGGCAATGATCGTTGCCGTCAGCAGGGGGCGCATCCGGTTCACTGTTCCTCCGATTCCTCTGCGGGCTCGGCGTCGGCCAGCGCTCCGTTCAGCGCCTCCTCGATGATCGCCTCAATGTCGAGAGGCTTCTGCACTTGAACATCAACGGCCGCCGGCAGCGTCCCCTCTTCCATCTTCCGCCGCATCATGGTGGCAAATGCCGCGACGATCTCCGGGTCATAGGCTGTCCCGGCGCCGCGGAGGATGCTGCGCAGGGCCTCCTCGGGGCTGATCGGCATCGGCGACTCGGTCGGGTTGACCGCGCGCTCGTACGAGTCAACCACCGCTACGAGGCGCGCGAGGTAAGGTATCCCCTCGCCCTCAAGGGCCTCGGGGAAGCCCCTGCCATCCCACCGCTCGTGGTGATGGACTACAATCGGGAGGAACTCCTGCGCGAAGCTGACCGGGCGCAGGATAGAGCGGCCGATCAGCGGGTGCATCCGGTAGAAGACATGCTCGGCCTCGCTGGTCTCCCGCGCGTCGAGCATCCGCTCCTCGATCCCGATCTTGCCGATGTCGTGAAGGATGCAGCCGAAGCGCAGCAGCTCCCGCTCCTGCTCGCTGCGGCCGAGTTCGACCGCCAGCGCGTCGGCGAGATCCGTTACGCGTTCGGAATGGCTGTAGGTGGCCGAATCGCGCGCTTCGATGGCGATCGTCAGCGCGCGGACGGTCTCGAAGTAGCCGCGGCGGCTTTCCTCGTAGAGCTCCGCGTTCTCTATCGCCACGGCGGCGTTGTGCGCGAAGGCGCGAAGCAAGTCAATTTCATCCTCGCTGAAGACGCGCTTGCGGTGCGCGTAGATACGTATCACCCCGAGGATGCTGTCGCGGGCCTGCAGCGGCAGAGTGAGCACCGACGTCAGCCCTTCGCTACGTGCAGCATCAGGGTACTGCCATTCGGGATCGGTCTGGGCATCACGGGTCTGGACGATCTCGCCGTCCATCACGCGGCGGTCAAGTGCGCTTTCGGTGACCGTCACGGGGCCCTTGGTCCAGTACTGCTCGCTCAGGCCAGCCGAGGCGGCCGGCTCCAACTCGCCCGAGTCGGCATCGAGCAGCCGAATGCTGCAGGCTCGGGCATCGAGTGCGGATACCGCCTGACGAGCGATGGTGTCAAGCACCTCGCGCAGCCGAAGTGAGGATGATACCGTTCGTGCTACCTCGTAGAGCGTCTGCATTTCGTTCGCTCGCCGTTCAATGGTGGCGGACACGCGCGAGGCGAAGATGCCCATCACATAAAAGATTGCGGTGCGCAGGGCGATATCCCATGCGCTTTGCGCCACTGCGCGGGTCTCGGCGCCCTCGATGACGTATGCGGCCGGCATCCAGGGGCCACAGACCAGTGCGGCCGCAAGAGCGGTCACGATGGCGCCGATGTCACCGAACACAAAGCCCGCGTAGATGATGGGGATGTAGTAGAAGTGAACCGCGATGCTGTCGGTTCCTCCTACCGCCACCAGGAACGAGATGATGCCCAGCGTGAGGACGATGGGCACTATGCGTAATGCTGCCTGACGCTTGCTCTTCGGTTTCACACAAAGCTCCCTGTCTATCAATTGCCTGCCCCCCTGCTATCGAACCCGCTCTCCGGGCTCGACGTCACGATCGGGCACGATGAGCGCCAGCGGCTTTTCCCCACCCGCGGCAAGGATCATACCCTGCGACTGCACGCCACGGATCGTCGCCGGCTCGAGATTCGCTACCAACACGACCGTCTCGCCGATGAGTTCGCGCGGTGAGAACTCCTGCGCCAGCCCCGCCACCACCTGGCGCGGCTCCTCCTCACCGGCGTCAACAACGAGTTTGAGCAGCTTGTCCGCGCCCTCCACCGGGTCGGCGTCAAGCACCTTCGCGATTCGCAAATCCACCTTCATGAAGTCATCGTAGCTGATCATCTTCTGGGCTTCCTCTTCCTCGGTCTTTTCCTGCTGTAGTTTTGCTGCGGCACGCTGGCGAACCCGCTCGAGATCGATCCGGGGGAAGATCGGCCTGCCCCGGCGCACCTGGGCCCCGGCGGGGAGCTTGCCGGGCTGGCAATCGTCCCAGCTCATCGGCACCGCCATCGCCTCGAGCCCGATCTGGCGCCAGATCTCCTCCGCCACCACCGGCATCACCGGCGCGATCATCAGCGCGGTAACGCGGATGGCGTCAACCACATCATAAAGGACCGCGAGGAGTTCAACCTTCTTGCCCTGCTTGAAGAGATCCCACGGCGCGCGCTCGTCAACGAACTTGTTCGCCGCCGCGAGAAGCTCCCAGATGCCCTCGAGCATCCCGCGCATGTCCAACGTCTGAAAGCTCGTCTCGGTGCGGGCCACCGCGCGGGCAATCTGCTCGGGAAGCTCACCCGCGCCAGGCCCGGGCTGGTCTATGGTGCCGTCGAGGAAGCGCTCCACCAGCGGCAGCGTACGGTTGAGCAGATTGCCGAGGTCGTTGGCGAGATCGGCGTTGAAGCGCGCGAGCAGGCCGTCTGATGAGAACGCGCCATCAAGCCCGAACGTGACCTCCCGGAACATGTAGTAGCGCACCGCATCCACGGCCACGTCGGTCGTGCAGCCAGATTCCTCGACCAGAAGCTCGACCTCGGCCCACGGATCAATCACGTTACCGCGCGACTTACTGATCTTCTCGCCGCCGGCGGTCACCCACCAGCCGTGCGCGAAGAGCATCTGGGGAAGCTCGATCCCCAGCGCCATGAGCATCGCAAGCCACAGGCTGCCGTGGAAGCGCGTCAGGATGTCCTTGCCCATCAGTTGCAGCGACGGCGGCCATGTCCGCGCGAACTGCTCCTCATCCAGCGACCAGCCCGCGGCGGAGAGGTAGTTTATCAGCGCGTCGAACCAGACGTAGATGACATGCTCTTGGTCTCCGGGCACCGGGACGCCCCAGCCCTGGTTGGCGCGCGTTACGCAGGTGTCCTGCAGACCCTGGCGGATGAACGAGAGCACCTCGTTGCGCCGGCTGTCGGGCTGAATGCGCTCGGGGTTGGCCTCGATCTCGCGCATAAGCTCGTTGCCATAGGCGGAGGCTTTGAAGAAGTAGGCCTCTTCGGTGAGTTGTTCGACTTCGCGGCCACAGTCGGGACAGAGGCTGCCCTCGTTCAGCGCGTCCTCAGCGAAGTACGTCTCGCACGGGACGCAGTACCAGCCCGCGTAGTGGTCTTTGTAGATGTCGCCGCTCTCGAGCAGCCGGCGGAATACCTCGGCCACCACCTGCTTGTGCTCGGCCTCGGTGGTGCGGATGAAGCGGTCGTAGGAGATGTGCATGCGGTCCCACGCGTCGAGGAACGAGGTCATGACGCGGTCGGCGAAGGCCTGCGGGTCGAGGCCCGCCGCCTGCGCCGCGCGGACGACCTTCTGCGCATGCTCGTCGGTGCCGGTGACAAAGAGCACCTCATCGCCGCGCATCCGGTGGTAACGCGCGACCGCGTCCGCCGCGGTCGTGGTGTATGTGTGCCCGATGTGCGGCTTGTCATTGACGTAGTAGATCGGCGTGGTCACGTAGAACCGTCTGTGCCCGTCGCTGGTCGCTGCCATCTTCTCTCTCCCGACTGTGGTCTATGCTGCTGATTAGCGCGTGCAGCCCGAACAACTCGACGCCGTGCATCCGGCGCAGGCCGAGCCAACGCTGGTGCTTTCGCCATCGCCCGAGCCCGCCCGGCCGAAGAAGCCGGACATTACCCGCTTCGTGTTTTTCGCGCCGCAAAGCTCGCATTTGGGCGCCTTGTCTGCCTTCGAGCGGCTCACGAGCACGTCAAAGCGCCCGTTGCAGGAGCCGCACTCATACTCATAGATTGGCATCGTCAGTTCTTCCCTCCGTCATTGCTTCTCTGGCTGCCGCCGCTGCCGGTCTGCTGCTGTCCACCGGACGGCTTCGATCGTCGTCCGCCACGGCGTCGTCGCGAGGACTGTTTCTTCTTGTCATCGCCCGAACCGGACTGCGCGCCGCTCTGCGACTTGTTCTCCTGAGGCTTCTGCCGCTCAGACGGCTGGGGTTTCCCATCCGCCTGCCTCTGCTGCTGGCTGCTCTGCTGCTCGCTCTGCTTGCCCCCGCGACTTGAGCGCCTGCCGCGGCGACGCGATCCTCCGCCACCGGACTTGCCACTCTCGTCGCGCCTCTCCGGCGCGGGCCGCTCCGGAGCCGGTTGCCGTGCGGGCTGCTCCTCAGGCTGCTCTTCGGGCGCGGCAGTCTCGCCATGGCACGGCTGCTCGCACTCGGCACACGGCGGCACTTCACCGGGTTTGAGCAGATCCCGGGCCGCCACCTTCACCTCGCTGCCATCCTGGAGCTGTACCTGGACCTGCTCCTTGAGCAGCGAGACATTCGTCACCACGCCGGGCCCGTCCGGCGTCATGACCCTCTCGCCGCGATTGGGAAGCTCCCGCCGCAGGCGCTTGTAGGTGTCGTGCTCAAAGAGCAGGCAGCACATCAGCCGGTCGCACAGGCCGCTGATCTTGTTCGGATTAAGCGCCAGCCCCTGGTCCTTGGCAACGCGAATGCCCACCGGCTCGAAATCGCGCATGAAGCTCTTGCAGCACAGCCGCCGGCCACACGGCCCGAGGCCGCCGAGCAGCTTCGCCTCATCGCGCACCCCGATCTGCCGCAGTTCGATACGCAGCCGAAAAGTGCGGGCAAGGTCGCGCACCAGTTCGCGGAAGTCCACGCGGCCCTCGGCGCTGAAGAAGAACACCAGGCGGGTATTGTCGAACGAGAGCGATGAGTCGATCAGCTTCATCGGCAGGTTATGCTCGGCGATCTTCTCCGCGCACACCTTGAGGGCCTGCCGCTCGCGCTGCTCCTGCTCCTCGATGTGGTCGAGATCCTCGCGAGTGGCCTTGCGGACCACAGGCATGAGTTCCGCGGCGCGCTCATTCGAGACGCGCCCGCGCAGCTCCATCACCTCGCCCATGTCCACGCCCTTCTCCGACCGCACCAGCACCCTGTCGCCGATGCTCAGCCGCATCCCCTCGGCGGAAAAGCTGTAGACCTTCGGATTGTGCCTGAACCGCACGCCGACCTCAGTGAAAGTATCGCTCCGGCTGCTCTGCGCTTCTATCATGCAGTCTCACCCACGGCCTGCCGGTCCCGCCCCCGCGCCTGTTCGCGGTCCCGCAGCCTCTGAATTGTCTCCGTAAGCCCCTGGAGTACTCTCTCCGGCTCTCTGGCGCTGTAGGCAAACGTGATCTCGGTGGCATCGAACGTCGGTCTGCTCAGTGACGGCTGATCGTCGCGCCGCTTGCCCTTGACTGTGTCGCGGTAGAGCTCGCTGAGTATCAGCCGCTCGCGCCGCGTCAGCGCCACCTGGCGGCTGAGCCGTATCCTGACGCGGTCGCGCTGCGCCCGCACATCCACGATGCCAACCTCGCGGCAGGCGATGCGCAGGCGCCCGATCTCCAGCAGGTTCTGCACGGGCACGGGCATCGGGCCGTAGCGGTCAACGACCTCCTCGGCCAGCGCGTTCACATGCTCGACCTCCCACAGCGACGACAGCCGCCGGTAGATCGAGATGCGCTGGCGCTCCCCCGGCACGTAGTCGGCCGGGATGACCGCTTCCAGCGGCAACTCCAGCGACGGGTGACCCTCCTCCTCGTCGCTCACCGCCTCGCCCTTGAGCGCCCGCACCGAGTCTGCAAGCATCTGCGCGTAAAGGTCAAGGCCCACCGCTGAGACATGGCCGCTCTGTTCGGCGCCGAGGATGTCGCCCGCGCCACGGATCTCGAGGTCGCGCAGCGCGACCTTAAAGCCCGAGCCAAGCTCGCTGAACTCCTCGATGGCCTGCAGGCGCTGCTCGGCCTCCTCGGTCATGCGATCGGGGTACCGGTACATCAGGTACGCGTACGCCTGCCGGTTGGAGCGCCCGACACGGCCGCGAAGCTGGTAAAGCTGCGCGAGCCCGAGGTTATCCGCATCGTCCACGATCATCGTGTTGGCGTTCGGGACGTCGAGACCGTTCTCAATGATGGTGGTGCACACCAGCACGTCGAACTCCTCGCGGTAGAACGCCATCATCACCTGCTCAAGCTCGTCCTCATCCATCTGCCCGTGCGCCACCGCGATGTTGACGTCCGGAACCAGCCGCTGCAGGCGCGCCGCGACGTGGCGGATCGACTTCACCCGGTTGTGCACGAAGTAGATCTGCCCGCCCCGCTCGACCTCCCGCAGCACGGCCTCGCGGATCAGGTCCTCATCATGCTCGCGCACGAAGGTGCGGATAGGCAGCCTGCCCGCCGGCGGGTCATTGATCACCGAGATGTCGCGGATCCCCGACAGCGCCATGTTCAGCGTCCGCGGGATAGGCGTCGCGGTCAGCGTCAGCACGTCCACGGATGCGCGAAGCTGCTTGAGCCGCTCCTTCTGCTCGACCCCGAAGCGCTGCTCCTCGTCCACGATGATCAAGCCGAGATCGTGGAAGCCGACGTCGGATCCGAGCAGCCTGTGCGTGCCGATGACAACGTCAACGGTCCCCGCCTTGAGCTGCTGGATCGTCTTGCGCTGCTCGGCGGCGGTGCGGAAGCGGCTGAGCATGCGGATCTCGACCGGGTACTTCCCCAGCCGCTCGCGGAAGCTGTTGAGATGCTGGTGCGCGAGAACGGTGGTTGGACAGAGCACCGCCACCTGCTTGCCATCGAGCACAGCTTTGAACGCCGCGCGTATCGCGACCTCCGTCTTGCCGAAGCCGACATCGCCACAGATGAGGCGATCCGCCGGCCGCGGCTGTTCCATGTCACGCTTGATGTCCTTGATCGCCTGCCACTGCCCGGCCGTCTCCTCGAAGCGGAAGGACGCCTCAAGCTCGCTCATCCATGGCGACTCGCCTGCGAAGGCATGCCCCTTCGCGCGCTCACGCTCGCGGTAGAGCTTCATCAACTCGCGCGCGAGCAGCCTCGTGGACGCTCGCGCCTTGCGTTTTGCGGTCTCCCAGCGCTTGCCCTTGAGCGAATCGACCGAGATGGCGCCGCCCTGCGGCCCCACGTAACGCTGCACGCGGTCAAGCTGCGTCACCGGCACGTAGATGCGGTCCTCACCGGAGTACTCGATGACGAGGTAGTCGCGCTCCATGTCGCCGATGGTCTGCTTCGAAAGCCCCGCGTAGCGGCCGATCCCGTGGGTGATATGTACCACAAGGTCGCCCTCGTCAAGCTCCTGGATCGAAGTCAGTGAGAAGCCGCGGCGATACTTTGACTCCCTGGGCTGCCGGACCTTGCGCCAGCCGTAGATCTCCGCTCCGGTCATCACCACGAGGCTGGCCGAAGGGAGCTTGAAGCCGCCGGACAGCTCCAGCGCCGCCACCTTCACCTTGCCCGCCTCGAGCGTCAGTTGTCCGTTGGCGACGGAGATGTCCTTCAGCCCGCGCCCCGCCAGCGCTTCGGCCGCCTTCTCCGGCTCGCCGGAGCAGATCAGCAGATGCTCGCCGCCGTGCTGCCAGTCGCGGATGCCATCCACCAGCAGGTCGAACTTACCACCGAAGCTGTCCACCGGTGGCGTCGAGAAGCTCGCGGGCCGCGCCGCCTCATTCCACGGCACATCGCGCCGCAGCATCCCGAGATAGACCACGCGCCGCTTGCCCTCAAGCCCCGGCTGCACCGACAGATGGACCGCCGCCAGTTGCTCGAACGAGATACAGGCCGTCTCGGGCAGGCGCAGGTGCCGACCCAGCTTCACCCCGCTGCGGTAGCTGTCCTCCGCGTCGGCGTAGAAGCCCTCGCCATGGGTGGCGATGCGCACCGGCTCATCCACCACCACGAGGCACTCCTCGGGCAGGTAGTCGCCGAGCGTAGCGCGCCTGTCATAGACATAGGGCAGGTAGTGAACCAGGCTCTCTGCAGGACGCAGATTCGCCAGTAGCTCAAGGTCCTCATCGCGCCGCTCGCGCAGCCGGTCGGCCTCACGCTTCTTGTCATCTTCATCGAGACGGTCAAGCTCGCGCCGGAAGGCGCGCTTGATAAGCGGAAGTGCGCGCGCCACCGCGTCTTCGCTGAGCAGTATCTCGCCCGCCGGCCCCACGCCGGCTCGTTGGACGCTGCTCAGGGAGACCTGCGTCTGCGCGCTGAAGAGACGGATCGACTCGACCTCGTCGCCGAAAAGCTCGATCCTCACCGGCGCGGGCATAGTCGGTGGCGAGACATCAACGATGCCACCGCGCACCGAGAACTGGCCGACATCGTCAATGAGGTCCACGTGCTCGTAGCCAAGCTCCACGAACGCGCGCGCGAGATCGTCGCGGTCGATGATCTCGCCGACCGCGATCTCGCGCCGCGCCGAGCGCATCAGATCCACGGGGATCGTCTGCAGCATCAGCGCCTGCACGCTGGTGACGACGATGATCCGATCGCCCGCGTTCAGCCGCTCAAGCACGGTCAGCCTGTCGGCAACCGCGGCGCGATCGGGTGTGACGCCGTCGTAGAGCGCCGAGGCGATGGAGGGATAGACCAGCACCTCCGCCTCCGCCTGGCTTTCGGCGTCGTCGGAGAGCAATGCGCGGAGGTCGTCGGCGATGCGTCGCGCGCGTTCGTCGTTATACGTAACGACAAGCGCGGTGCCGCCATCAGCGGCAAGTCCGGCGACCAGAAGTGCTGAACCGGCGCCGCTGACGCCGCTTACCGCGACCGGGGTGCCGGTCGTCACAAGCTCCGTCAGCGCCGCAAACTCATCCGACGCGGCCAATCTGTTGTCGAGACCGCCTGCTATCTCTCTGCTCATGCTCCCGCCGTGGGGTCCGCAAGGACCCTATGCGCCTCATGCCCGAGGAGTGCACACTCGGGCCGCTGAATTCCATCCGCTGTACGAACCGTCAGGCCACCGCCGCCATATAAAGTCCTACACGGCGGCCGCAGCGCCTCATTTTCACCAACCACATTGACGTTTCCCGCCCCCGTTTTGTGCGGCGCAGTCACTGAGCGGCGATTGGCCGTTATCTCCCCCCTCGTCCCGCTGGCGATGCGTTGTTTGCGTCGCCCAGGGAGAGGCGGGCCGGGGGGGTGCGGCCCGCCGTCAACGCCTCAAGCCAACTCGTCGAGCACCAGCGCCCCCGCGCCGTAGACCCCCGCCTCGTTGCCAAGCTCCGCGGGGACGATCTTGCTGACATCGAAGCCGCTGATCTGGCTCCGGTGGCGCACGGTCCGGCGGATCGGCGCGAAGAGCACCTCGCCCGCCGCCGCAATCCCGCCGCCCAGCACGACCAGGTCCGGGTCACAGAGCACGATGCAGGAGCAGATCGCCACGCCGAGATAGTGCCCCGAAGTCTGCATGACCTCCAGCGCGACCTTGTCGCCTTCGTCGGCCGCCTCGGAGATGAGCTTCGGTGAGCGCCGCTCATGCCTCGGCCCCGCGCGCTCGGAGAGCACACTCGGCCGGCCATGCTCGAGCAGGCGCAGCGCCTGGTTGACCATTCCGTCGCGTCCCACCAGTGCCTCAAGGCAGCCATGGTTGCCGCAGCCGCAGCGCCGCCCGTCCGGCTCCACGATGATGTGTCCGACCTCACCCATGATCTGCCGCGGCCCGCGCCGGACCCTGTTGTCGAGGGCGATCCCACCGCCCACTCCGGTCCCGAGGGTAAGCATCACGAGGTTGGCGACATCGCGGCCCGAGCCGTAGCGCAGCTCCGCGAGAGTCGCGCAGTAGGCATCGTTGGCGATCAGCACCGGAAGATCGAACTGCTCGCCGACAATCTCGACGGCGTTGGCGCCGTCAAGCTCGGGAAGGTTCGGCGCCGTCTTGACGATCCCCGCCTCCGGGTCCACCGGTCCGGGGATGCCTACGCCGATGCCGAGCACACGGTCGGGGGCGATCGTCTCCTGCTCAAGAACGCCGCCGATCGCGGAGGCGGCTGCCGCGAGTGCCAGCGGCTCATCCTCCGAGCGCGGGGTATCGTAAGAATGCTCCGCCAGCAACTCGCCGGCGGTGCTGAGCAGTCCGATACTGAAGGTGGTGCCGCCTAGATCGACACCCACCGCAACTTTCTCTGCGCGGGCCATCCTCCAACGCGCCTCCAGCCGTGCCTGTTGCTATTGATCGCCGAAGGGATCCTCTTCCTCATCCATCGCCCAGTCTATGTCCGAGCCGCCCTGCTGCTGCTGCGGGGGTGGGGCCGCCTGGTCGCGCTGAGGCGGGCGCTGCTGCTGGGGCGGCCGAGGGCCTCCGCCGCCGGATGCCGCCTGCCGCCGCTCGCGCTCCTGGCGTGACTCGAGAAAGTGTACCCGCGCGGCATTGATCTCCACCGCATAGGCGCGGCCGCTGCCGTCGGTGCGTTCCCAGCTTCGCGACTGTATGCGCCCCTCGATACCAACCAGAGAACCCTTATCAAGGTACTGTGCCGTAGTCTCGGCAACTCGCCCCCACGCGACGACGTTCAGGAAATCTGTCTCATCCTCCGTTGCCCCCTGCCGCGGGGGCCGGTCCACCGCGATGCCGAACTTGCACAGAGCCGTCCCGCTCTGGGTGTAGGTCAACTCCGGGTCTCTCGTGAGCCTGCCGACGAGTACCACGCTGTTGATCACTTCGTTGTGCCTCCCCGTTATTCGCCTCAATTACCGCCGCGCATACGCAACAGCGGAGGGCCGGAGCCCTCCGCTGTAATCTGCACGCACAGGGCGCGCCTATCGTGACACGGACGCCGGTGGCATCACTGCTCCGTCTCCGGCGCCTCCTCAACTTCAGATGTCTCTTCAGCCTCGACGGCCTCTTCAGCTTCCGGGGCCTCCTCGGCTTCCTCCGCCTCGACGACCTCTTCCGCCTCGACGACCTCTTCCGCCTCCGGGGCCTCTTCTACCTCGGCGGCCTCTTCAGCCTCGACGTCAACCGACGTGTCGGCCGCAGCCTCCTCCGTGGTCGCTTCGGCCTCGGCCTCTTCAGCCGCTTCCGCTGCGCTTACAGCGTCCTCATCCTCGCCGCCGACACCGCCGACGATCGCGTGGGGATTGGCCACGAATACGCGGGAGCGGATGATACCCATCCGAATGCCCATCTCACTGAGCAAGTGCTGAACAGCGTCGCCATCGCCGTAGAAGTACAGCAGCTTGTAAGTGCCGTGGGTGTGACCGTTGATCTCGTAGGCCAGTCGGCGGGTGCGGAAATCGCGGGTGCCGACGATCTCGGCGCCGCCTTCGACTGCGGCCTCCTCGACCACTTCCAGGAGCTGCTGGATCTCGTCGTCGTCGAGCGACGTGTCAATTATGTAGCAGGCTTCATAGAGGGTTGGCTCGCTCATTGTGAGCTCACCTCCTTCCTCTGGTCTGATGGCTGCGCGTTTCCCACACGCAGCAGGAAGGGCCGGAGGTGCAAGGGCCATCTGCCGCAACACACCCCGGCCGGTCAGGCGATTATAGCAGATGGTTACGCGCGGCGCAACCGCGCCCTTGGCCTACTTTACATCCCCTCGCCTGCTGTGCTATAGTTGAGGTCCCTGCGAACCTCTCGCTGGGCACGTCGCCCCTCCAGCGATGCGCTCGGCCCGGGGAACTTCAGATCGCAGGGCCGCGACGACGCCGACCGCAGGCGTCGCGACGAAAGGAGACCAAAGGTGGACCTGGGCAACGTAGACAAGGATCAGATCATCCAGGACTTCCGCGTACATGAGAGCGACACCGGTTCCCCCGAGGTGCAGGTCGCGCTACTCACCTCCCGCATCCAGTCACTCACCGGGCACCTGCAGAAGCACCGCAAGGACCATCACAGCCGCCGCGGGCTGCTGATGATGGTCGGTCAGCGCCGCCGTCTGCTGCGCTACCTGCGACATGAGGACATCAACCGCTACCGCGAGCTGGTCAAGCGGCTCGGGCTGCGCGGCTGAACTGAACCCGCTCAAGAAGATCACAGACCCCGGCTGCCTTCAGTCGGGGTCTTCCCCCTTTTCGTACCTCCCTGCCCACCCCTGACCTTGCAATTGTGGCCCATATCGGGTAGAATCTGTACGATTCAAGAAGATCGCCCGCATCGTGGGCGAACAACAGACAGGTCACTCCCTCTGGAGGGTCCGGGATCGAGGGGAACCAGTGAAAGTCGGCGGCAGATGGGCCGCCCGTTTTCCCTGTTTCCTCACGTTTTCCTTGAGCCTCCCACGAGGGCAGTGCGCCTCAGGAGGTACAAGAGTAGTGTTTGATAAACAGGTAGTATCCACGCAGTTTGCCGGCCGCGAGCTTACGCTCGAGACCGGCGTGATGGCGCGCCAGGCAAGCGCCGCCGTCAAGGCCACCTACGGCCAGACAGTCATTCTGTGCACCGCCGTCATCGAGGACGAGCCGAACGCGAATGTCAGCTTCCTTCCCCTGCGCGTAGACTTCGAAGAGAAGATGTACGCGGTCGGGCAGATCCCGGGCGGCTTCTTCAAGCGCGAGGGACGCCCCTCGCCTGAAGCCACTCAGATCTCCCGCGCAATCGACCGGCCGATCCGCCCGCTGCTTCCCGACGGGCTGCGCAACGAGGTCCAGGTTATCTGCACGCCGCTTTCGGCTGAGAACGACAACTCGGCTGAGGTCGTCGCTATGATCGGTTCGGCCGCGGCGCTGCACCTCTCGCCCGCCCCGCTCGAGGGCCCCTTCGCATGCGCCCAGGTGGCGTGGGTCGAGGAGGAGCTGATCCTCAACCCGTCCTTCGAGCAGAAGGAGCAGGCGCGCATGGAGCTTACTGTGGCCGCCGGCAAGATGGGTGTGCTGCAGGTGGAGCTTGGCGGCGAGGAGGTCCCCGAGGAGATCGTCCTCGAGGGCATCAGGATGGCTCAGGAGGCCTGCATTGGCGTCTGCGATGCCATCGAGGAGCTGCGCGAGAAGGCCGGCAAGCCCAAGGGTGACTATCCGCTGTGGGCCCCGAGCGATGAGATCCGCGCAGCCGTCGAGGCGCGCGCCGATGACATCCGCGTGGCGATTCAGTCGCCCGACAAGAAGGGCCGCCACGACGCCATCGAGCAGGTCACCGAAGAGATTGCTGCGCAGTTCGAGGATCTCGCCGACGCCTCCGCCCAGGTGGGCGAGGCGCTTTACCAGATCCAGAAGAGGGAGATGCGCCGGTTCATCCTTGCGGAGCGGCGGCGCGTTGATGGCCGCGAGCCAAAGGAGATTCGCCCGCTTGACATTCAGGTGGGTCTGCTCCCGCGCACCCACGGCTCCGGGCTGTTCACCCGCGGCGAGACGCAGGTGCTCGCCACGCTGACGCTCGGCGCCACGCGCGATCAGAAGCTGATCCGCACGCTGGAGGAGGAAGAGTACCATCGCTTCATGCACCACTACAACTTCCCGCCCTTCTGCGTCGGTGAGGCCCGCCCGCTTCGTGGCACCGGCCGCCGGGAGATCGGCCACGGCGCTCTCGTGCAGCGGTCGCTCGACCGGATGCTGCCCGATGAGGAAGCCTGGCCCTACACCACCCGCGTTGTCTCCGAAGTGCTCGAGAGCAACGGCTCCAGTTCGATGGCGTCCTGCTGCGCGGCCACGCTCGCGCTGCTCGACGGCGGCGTGCCGCTGAAGGCGCCCGTGGCCGGGATCTCCGTCGGCCTGCTCTACGACAACGAGGACAGCTACCTGCTGCTCACCGACATCCAGGGCCTCGAGGACGCCGCCGGCGACATGGACTTCAAGGTCACCGGCACCGAGAACGGCGTCAACGGGCTGCACCTTGACATCAAGGTCAAAGGCCTGCCCGAGAAGGTGCTGGCCGAGGGGCTTGCGCAGGCGCGTGAGGCGCGTCTGCAGATCCTTGAGCAGATGAACGCCGTGATCAGCGAGCCGCGCGAGGTGCTGTCTGAGTACGCGCCGCGCATGATCACCCTGCAGGTGCCGGTCGACAAGATCGGCCTCGTGATCGGCCCCGGTGGCAAGACCATCCGCGGCTTCGAGCAGGAGCTCGACGTCAAGATCGACGTCGAGGATGACGGGCTGGTCAAGGTCTTCGGCGAGAGCGCCGAGGCGGTCGAAGAGGTCCGTGCAGCGCTCTACAACCTCACTCGCGACGTGGCACTTGGTGAGATCTTCACCGGCAAGGTCGTCACGATCACGGACTTCGGCGCGTTCGTCGAGGTGCTCCCGGGCCGCGATGGCCTGCTGCACATCTCCGACATCGAGCACGCCCGAACGAACAAGGTCGAGGACGTCCTGAGCCTCGGCGACGAAGTGACCGTCAAGGTCACCGAGGTCGAGCCGAGCGGCAAGATCAAGCTCTCGCGCAAGGCGCTGCTTGAGAAGACCGGTGGCGAGGGTGGCGGCGACGAGGGCGGCGGTGACCGCTCCGGCGGTGGCGACCGCGGCGGACGTGACCGTGGTGGCCGCGGTGGGCGAGGTGGCCGTGACCGAGGCGGTCGCGATCGCGCGCCGCGTGAGGAGCGGGCCGAGCAGCCCGCACCCCAGCCGCAGCCAGAGCCGGTAGAGGAGCCTGCTCCCGCCCCCGATGAGGGACCCGCGGCAGGCGCGTACTTCCGCGACAAGAAGCGCTGAAGCGCAACACAAACAGCAGTTCACCGGCCGGGGCCGAAGATGGCCCCGGCCTTTGTTTGACTGTCTGAAGGAAAGCGAATCGGAGATGGCGAAGATACCCATTCGCGCTGTGTGAAACGTATTGCAACCTGCCATGCTGAGCGGTGAGATCTGATGAGCAACATCAACGTGCTGGTGTCGGGCGCAGGCGGGCGGATGGGGCGGACGGTCATGTCGGCCGTCATGGAGGCCGGAGACATGACCCTCGTGGGGGGAGTCGACCCGGGCTTCTCCGACACGCTCCTTTGCGAGCTTGTCGCCGGCGCCCCGCGCGAGGCTGTGGCCCCTGACGTGGAGACCGGCATTGAGCGCTTCAAGCCCGACGTGATGGTTGACTTCACCACCCCTACCGCGCTCATGCACAACCTGCCCACCGCCCTCACCAAGCGCGTGGCGTGCGTCGTTGGCACCACCGGCTTTTCGGAGGAGCTGCTGCGCGAGATCTGCGCGCTCTGCGAGCAGTGCAATACCCCGGCGGTCATCGCCCCCAACTTCAGCATCGGCGCGAATCTGATGATGAAGTTCGCCGCCGAGGCCTCGGCGCTGATGGACTACGCGGCGATTATCGAGGCGCACCACGAGAACAAGCTCGACGCGCCCTCAGGCACCGCGCTGGCGACCGTCGAACGAATGCGCCGCGCCCGCGGCGATGACTTCGCGCACCAGCAGACGCAGCACTTCGCGCTGGAGGGCGTCCGCGGGGGCGAGGTCGGTGGTATCAGCGTGCAGGCTATCCGGATGGCCGGTGTTGTCGCCAATCAGACCGTGCTGCTCGGTGGCCCGGGTGAGACGCTGCGGATCGAGCACGTCACCACCGGCCGCGAATGCTTCATGCCCGGCGTACTGCTCGCCGTCCGTGAGGTGCGCAATCTTGAGGGCCTGACGTTCGGCCTTGATGAGCTTCTTATGAACACCTGACCGGCCAGGCCGGTCATCCCAGAGTCACGCCGCACATATCACAAGAGAGCAAGACAGGTGCATCTTCAATGGCATATCGTGTTGGTATCGTAGGTGTCGGGCCGGTCGGAGACAGGATCTTGAGCGTCCTCCGGGAGCGCAACTTCCCCATCGAGGGCGACCCAGTTGTCATGGCCACGCGCGAGCGCACGGAGATACTCGCGGGCGAAGAGGTGCTGGTGCGCGAGGTGGCTGAGGAGCATTTCGAGGGCCTCGACGTGGTCTTCTTCGCGGGCCGTGAGGGCGCCAAGGGCGCAAGCGTACAGTGGGGTCAGGTCGCCACTGACGCGGGCGCATGGGCGATTGATAACGGTAGCGACTTCCGCATGAGCGAGGGCTACTCGCTGATCGTCCCCGAGGTCAACATGGACGCGGTGACGGAGGAGAACAAGCATATCTGCAGCCCGAACTGCTCGACGATCCAGATGGTCGTCGCGATCGCGCCGATCCACCGCGCGGTGGGCATCAAGCGCGTCGTCGTCTCCACCTACCAGGCCACCTCCGGCTGGGGGCAGGCCGCGATGGAGGAGTTCGAGCAGCAGGTGCAGCAGTACGCCGCAGGCGAGGAGGTCCAGTGGGACCCGGGCATCTTCGACAAGCCGATCGTCTTCGACTGCCTCCCGCGCATAGACGCCTTCCTTGACACGGGCTACACCAGGGAAGAGATGAAGATGGTCAACGAGACGCGCAAGATCATGAGCGAGCCTTGCATGGCGATCACCGCGACCACGGTGCGTGTGCCGGTCGTCATCGGCCACGCCGAGGCGATCAACCTCGAACTCGAGCGACCGCTTTCGCGCGAGGAGGCGCTGGAGATCCTGCGCGATCCGCAGCAGTCGCCCGGCGTCACGGTCATTGACGATCCGGAGAACAAGAAGTATCCGACGCAGGCCGACTGCGTGCTGGACCCGTACAAGGACGATGTGCTGGTCGGGCGCGTCCGCGCTGACGAGTCGGTGGAGTTTGGCCTGAACATGTGGTGCGTCTCGGACAACCTGCGCAAGGGCGCGGCAACAAACACGGTGCAGATCGCGCAGGGGCTCATCGAGCGCGGCTTGCTGTAGGGTCTGCATGAACGCGATCTGCGGGGTAGTCGACCGTTGGGGCTGGGATGGCAATCACTGAACTGACCAGCATTTCACTCATGAGGTGAGCTTCACGATGCCGCAACCGGGAATGTTGATCACGGCGATGGTGACGCCGTTCGATGATGACCTGAACGTTGACTTCGATCGCCTCGGGGCGCTCGCACAGCGCCTCGCCGACGCGGGTTCGGACTTGCTCGTCTCCGGCACCACCGGCGAGTCGCCGACCACCTCGGCGGAGGAGAAGCTGGAGATGTTCCGCGTGGTGCGCGAAGCGGTCGGGCGAGATGTCTCGATCATGGCCGGCACCGGCGGCAATGACACCGCCAGGTCCATCGCCCTCACGCAGAAAGCCTCCGAGCTTGGCGTCGATTCGATCCTCCTCGTGGGCCCCTACTACAACAAGCCCTCGCAGGAGGGCTTCTACCAGCACTTCAAGGCGGTCGCGGAGAGCACTGACCTGCCGGTGATCCTCTACAACGTCCCCGGTCGCACGGGGAAGAATATCGAGGCCGCGACGGTCCTTCGGGTTGCCGAGGACGTGGAGAATGTCATCGGCGTGAAGGAGGCTTCGGGCGATCTCGAGCAGATCGCCACGATCTGCCGCGATGCTCCTGACGGCTTCCGCGTCTGGTCGGGCGATGACATCAACACGCTGCCGATCCTCGCAGTGGGAGGCTACGGGGTCATCTCGGTCGCGGGGCATATCGCGCCCGAGGAGATCGGCGAGATGATGGACTGCTATCACAACGGCGAGGTGGCGCGGGCCACCGAACTGCACCACCGGCTGATGCCGCTGTTTGACGCCTGCTTCCTGGCGTCGGGGAATCCGCCATGCGTGAAGCGGGCACTGGAGGTCTGCGGCTTCCCGGTTGGCGGCACGCGCCTGCCGGTAGTGCCGGCGTCGGAGAAGGATACCGCCACGATCCGCGAGGTCTGCGAGCGCCTCGGCTATGCCTGATGTAACGCCGCCATTCGTCGCACCGCACAACCGCTGGAGGCTCATACATGTCGCTTCTTGACGCAATTGCCGAACAGATACGCGCCTGCGACAGGTGCCCGCTCGCACAGGGCCGCACGCAGGCGGTTCCCGGAGCGGGGCCGCCTGACGCGCGGATCATGCTCGTGGGCGAGGCGCCCGGATATGAGGAGGACGCGCAGGGGGAGCCGTTCGTGGGGAAGGCGGGGCAGGTGCTGACGGTCCTGCTGCGCAACGCCGGACTCGACCGCTCCGAGGTCTTCATCACGAACGTCTGCAAGTGCCACCCGCCGGAAAACCGCGACCCTCAGCCCGACGAAGTGCAGGCCTGCCGGGAGTTCCTCGACGGGCAGATCGCCTGCATCCGCCCGACGCTGATCTGCACGCTCGGGCGCTGGGCGCTACAGACGCTGGTGGATCCGGCGGCCTCGATCATGAAGCTCAACGGGACGGTGGTTGAGCAGCATGGCCTGACCTTCATCCCGCTGATTCACCCCGCCGCGGGCCTGCACAACGCGAACATGCAGGAGCCGATCAAGGAGGGCTTCCGGCGGCTGGGGGAG
>JAAYJW010000281.1 GCA_012522765.1 candidate division WS1 bacterium
CGGCCTGACGCCCTTTCAGACCGGCGCAGTCGCCACGCTCCACTGCGTCCCGAACACCCCCAGCGGAAGGCTCTCTGACGAGACACCGACGCTCGCCGAGACGCTGTCGAAGGCGGGCGTCTACGCCACCGCGGTGGACAACCTCATGCAGTTCGCCTGCCACCCGAGTTGGTTCGTGCGCGGCTTCGCCGAGTACATCAACCCGAACCCGGAGAGCTTCGTGACCGCGCTGATCGCCGAGCGCATGAACGAGGTCCTGCTGCCAGTGCTTGAGCGCCAGAGCGAACCGTTCTTTCTCTGGGCGCACTACTGGGACCCGCACCGCCCGTACAATCAGCCTGACGAGTACCTGCGGCCCTTCACCGACGACGGCTCCGCGCACGTGCGCACTACGCCCGACGGTCAGGAGTACATCCCGACATGGGGGACGCTGGAGGCGCTGGAGCGGTCGTCGTGGGACGACGGCAGAAGCCGCGACGGGCAGGGCGACCGCGTCGCCGACGCGCGGGGGATGATCGACGCCTACGACGGCGAGATCCGCTACCTCGACGAGTACCTCGGGCGAGTCTTCGACGCGCTGCATACCTCCGGGCGATGGGATGATACCTGCATCATCGTCACCGCCGACCATGGGGAGACGATGGCCGATCACCTGACGCATTTCGCGCACGTCGAGGCCCTCGATGCCTGCACGCGCATCCCGATGATCATTAAGCCGCCAGCGAGCGTGCCGATCAAGGAGCATGTGCGCGGCGAACTCGCGACGCACACGGATATCCCCGCGACGATCCTCGACCTGCTGGGCGTGGAGCCGCAGATAGAGATGCACGGCCGGAGTCTGCTGCCGCTGATCACCGGTAATGTGGAGACCCTGCGCGACCACGTTGTCTCCTCTGGGATGTATCTGCTCGACCGCGATGACGTCTGGAAGTCGATCGAGGTCTCCGCTCGGACTGAGCGGTGGCGACTGCGCCGACGCGCGCCGCTGGACCGCGACTACCCGACGCACGGCCTGAAGCTGTCGCGCCTGTGGGAGGTCATCGCACGCCTCTACGAGGATGAGCCGGAGTATGAGCTTTACGACACTGCCGCAGATCCCGATGAACTGACCGACGTCTCCGCGGAGCACCCGGAGGTCGTCGCTGAGCTTGATGCGTTGCTGGAGCCGGCCGTGCATTCACCCTACTTCTATCGCGCGGGAGAGAACGATGGCTGACATACATTACTTTGACGCGTTCTGCGTGCTGGGTCGCAGTGTGCGCACAACTGAGGGGCTGCCGGAGACGCCGGAGCAGATACTCGCGGCGATGGATCACGCCGGCATCCACGAGGCGCTGGTGGTGGATGCGCTGGCGATGGAGGCGAACCCGCTGGCGGGCAATGAGCGGCTGCTGGCGACTGTGCGCAACCACCCGCGCCTGCACCCGGCATGGTGCGGGCTGATGAGCGCAAGCCGCGAACTCCCGCCGCCCGATGAGCTAGTCGCGCGGATGCGGGAGGAGGGCGTGGGGGCACTCTTCCTCTTCCACGGGCTGATGGACTTGAGCCTGGCGTCGTGGGCGATTGATGACCTGCTGGCGGCGCTCGAGGCCGCGCGGGTGCCACTCTTCATCTCGCCCGATCATGTGCGCGATCGCGGCAAGGGCGACATGATGGACTGGAACGCGGTACTTCGCATCTGCCGCGACTTACCGGACCTGCCGGTCATCGCGACGGAACCGCGCAACATGTGCCACCAGCGCACGGCGTACGCCGCACTCGATGCCGCGCCGAATCTGCGGCTGGACCTTGCGCCACTGTGGCGCGCGGGGATGATCGAGTTCATTTGCGAGCACTGGAGCGCCGAGAGGCTGCTCTTCAGCGCCGGTCTTCCCGCCCGCGAACCGGCGGCGCCGAAGATGCAGCTTGACTGGTCGGCAATCAGCGAGGATGAGCTTGCGCAGATCGCAGGCGGCAATTTGCGCGAACTGCTGGCGTGGAATGAGAACGTCACATCCGTCGCTGAGCAGGTGACCTTCCCTGCCCCGGTGGATGAGCTTCATCGCAAGGCCCGCGAGCGCGAGGATATCTCCGGCGAGGGCTTCATGGACTGTCACGGGCACCTCGGCCAGAGCAGCCCCAACCACGTCAACCACCTGCCCATCGAGGGAATGATCGCAGAGATGGACCGCTGCGGCATGGAGCACTGCCTCGTCTTCGGGCTGGAGGGCGTGCTGGGCGATGAGACGTGGTGCAATGACTATGTCGCGGACGCCGTTTCCCGTCACCCCGACCGCTTCACCGGCTTCACGCTGGTGAACTTCCATCATGGTGAGGCGGCGCTGCGGGCGGAGCTTGAGCGCGGCTATGAGATGGGCCTGCGCGGCGTGAAGATCATCAACAGCTATCAGGGCTACCCGACGGAGGGGCCGCTGATTGACGTGGCGGTGGAGTTCTGCCACGAGCGCGGACTTTTTGCGCTCAACCACGACTGGGGCTCGGCGCGGCAGATCGAGCGCCTCTGCACCCGCTACCCTGACGCCTGCTTCATCACCGGACATGCGACGGGCGGCTACGCCGGGGTGACCAGGCGCGTGCCGAACCTCTTCATCTCCACCTGCCCCTTCCACTCCTGGCGGCGACCGGAGCAGTTCGTGGCGCTTTACGGCGCAGATCGGCTGCTCTTCGCCAGCGACCTGACAGATCTGCCGATCGCGTGGGGCATCGGGCCGATCATGTACGCGCGGATCTCCGAGGAGGACAAGCGGAAGATCCTTGGAGCCAACCTGCGCGAACTGGTGAAGCGCTACAGCCGTCCTTGATATGCCGACACACTGACATCAACGAGGACACCTCCGGTGCCGACCTGGTAATCCGCGCGAGGTGCCCTCGCGGCGATTTTGCTGCGGCCAACCCGCTCTTCCGTCGCATCGAGGCGAGCGCTGGCTGGAGCAATGTGATCCTCGCTTCGACGAATAGTCGGCCCTGCCGAGCGCGGAAAACGCGAAGGCCGTAAGGAGGGGCCGCCCTCGCGCAGCGAGGGTCAGGTGTCCGTGAGCGCAGCGAACGGATACCTGAGGTTCCACCCCGGCCCCCGAAACGCAAGAAGCCGATCCTTTTCGCATTGATGGCGGGGGGCCGGGGTGGAACCTTCCTCGGGCTACACGGCAGCCCGCGGAACTCCCCGCGTCGCCCTGACGGGCGCCGCAGGGAGCGGCCCCTCCTACCACAACAACGCGCAGGCCGTCCCCAAACGCACGAAGCCGATCTTTTTCGCAATGATGAAGGGGGGCCGGGGTGGAACCTTCCTCGGGCTACACGGCAGCCCGCGGAACTCCCCGCGTCGCCCTGATGGGCGCCGCAGGGAGCGGCCCCTCCTACGACAACGAACGCGAAGGCCGTAAGGAAACGCACGAAGCCGATCTTTTTCGCAATGATGAAGGGGGGCCGGGGTGGAACCTTCCGCGGGCTGCACGACAGCCCGCCGAACTCCCCGCGTCGCCCTCACGGGCACCGCAGGGAGCGGCCCCTCC
>JAAYJW010000282.1 GCA_012522765.1 candidate division WS1 bacterium
CTCTTGTGCGAGGTCTTCGGCGCTCGTGCGGTCGCCGAGGTAGCGATACGCAATGTTGACGGCTCGATCGCGGTACAAGTCAACGAGGGCGACGAATGCTTCTTCGTCGCCCTCGAGCGCTCGCCGCCCTAGTTCATTAGCTGTGTCTCTGCTCACGAAAGCAGTCCTCAGGCCGTATTGTGCAGCATCGCTGACAGGTTGATCAGGTCTGCGCGTGCCTGCGGATGATGCGGTAAGTGTATCTCCGCGCCTCCCACTTCCTCTGAACGCGTCCACTGTCCTGCAGATCGCGAAGAACGCCAGAAACCCGCTCCAGAGGAGTATCCAACTGGGCTGCGATCTCCGTCTGCAGCAGTGATCCGCCCGCTTGATGCAACATCGCAAGTATCTGACCTTCAAGGTTCTGCTCGACCTCCCGGGGACCGAAGCGTCCGCGAGCGGCACCGCGTTCCTGCTGCAGCATCATCCAGATGCCGACTCCGATCAGCACCGCGAGGGCGATCAATCCCACTATCAACCACGGGAACTCAGGCGCCTCGGCAGCAACGGACACAACTCTCTGTCCATGATGATGCATCCTCGATCACCTCATTCAGCACGACGACGTGGCGATGCTCTCGATTCCGCCTCTGCACATTCGTGCTCATGCCGCACCACCGCCGTCTACACGATCCACTTGCGCCTGATGTTGTGCAGACTCAGGCCGAACAGAACGAGGCAGAAGAGGCCAAGCAAAACGAAGTTCAGCACCGGCGCCATGGTCATCGCTCCCTCGAACGCCCCGTGCAGGAGGTCGGCGCCGTAGGTCAGCGGCAGAGCGTAGGAGAGCGGCCGCAGGAACACCGGCAGGTTCGCGATCGGAAAGAACAGGCCGCACAGAAAGATCATCGGAAAGCGGAAGAAGTTCGAGAACGTCTGAGCCTCGAACACCTCGCTGACCGACACCGCGATGAACAGGCCGAGGAAGGTCGAGGCGACCGCGATCAGCACGATCGCGGGCACTGCCAGCCCCCACTGCACCTGCGAGAGGTCCGCCAGGAATGCCGCCATGATGATGGGCACCGCCGCATTGACAATGCCGAACAGGATCGCCCCCGAGGTCTTCGCGAGCATCAGTAGCTCGAGAGAGATCGGAGCCAGGAGCAGCCGCTCGAATGATCGGCCTTTCTTCTCGAAGGTCACCGTGACAGCGAGAAGGGAGGTCGTGCCGAACAGAACGGACACTGCGACGACCCCGGGCAACAGGGACATGATGTCCTCGAGTCCGGCCCCGGACCTGATGAAGAACATGGATGTCCAGGCGAGCGGAAAGACAATCCCCCAACTGATGTTCGGCGGCTTAAGGTAGTATGAGCGCGTGTCCTTGCCGAGGATGCTGCAGAAAGCAATCCACTGTTTCATGCCGCATCTACCTTTCCGCCGCCCGGCTTCTCCCTCTCCTTGCGCATGGCGTCGGCCTCGATGCCCGTGATCCTCACGAAGACATCCTCCAGCGATGGGTGCATCTTCCGCGCCTCCACCACATCGAAACCGAGGTCGTCGAGGAACCGCACCAGAGGAGCGACACTGATCGGCCCTGCAGACTCCACCCGCACCTGAGCAGGCCCGGCCGCGGTGATCTCACAATCCGGACAAGCCGGAGCGAGCTTCTCGGCAAGCGCCGGATCCGGTTCGGCGACCGACACCAGCACGGCATGTCGATCCTGCACCGGTTGCATCAGTTCGGCCACGCTCTCGATGCGGACGATGCGCCCCCTCACGATGAAGGCAATCCGCTCACACAGCCGCTCGGCTTCCTCGATGTAGTGGGTGGTCAGAAAGATCGTGGTGCCCTCGCGGTGGAGGCCCTCGACGAGTTGGCGAAGCTGCCGGGCGCTCGCGACATCAATGCCCGTTGTAGGCTCATCGAGGAAGAGTATTTCGGGCCGGTGGATGATCCCTGCGGCTATCGTCAGCTTGCGCTTCATCCCTCGGGAGTAGCCCGCGAACTTCCTGTCGGCGGCCTCGGCGAGGCTGAACAGAGCAAGCAACTCCCGGGCCCGCTCCTCCCGATCCTTGCGCGACATGCCGTACAGCGCCCCGCAGAAGCACAGGTTTCCAAACCCGGTTAGTTCCGGATAGAGGTTGCTCTCGTCCGGGACGACGCCGATCAGGTGCTGCGCGGCCTTGGGGTTGCGCGTGCAGTCAATGCCCGCGATGGAGATGGTCCCTGCATCCGGTCGGGCCAGCCCCGTCAACATATTGATGGTGGTAGTCTTCCCGGCGCCGTTAGGGCCGAGGAAGCCGAGCAGTTCACCGCGCTCGACGGTGAAACTCACCCCGTTGACAGCCTGCACGTCGCCGAAGCTCTTAGTCAGTCCGTCAACCTCAATCACTGCACTCATCGAGTCGCTCCTTCTCGCTGAAAACGCGCAGCGTAGGGGTAGTACTCCGGGAGCGCTCCCCTTCGCGCGGTTAGATTGTGATGACGCGGTCGGAATCGCGCACGACCTCATAGTGGTCCTTCAACGTGGACAGCGGGCAGATCTCCGAACCATCTGACTGCCGCAGCTTCAGGCATGTCCCGCAGGCGAGGAACTCGCCGCCTGCATCCAGCACCGCCTGCGCCTGAGCCTTAACATCGAACTGCGCGTCCTCGATCAGGTCGATCTCCACGCCCTTGCCCGACAGGAAGATGCGGACCTCATCGCCCTGTTCGAGGCTGTACTGCGCGAGTCTCAGGGTGTTGAAGACGGTCTCCGGATCGGTGTGCGTGATCACGATGCCGAGCTTCATGCTTGATCCTCCTGGGAAGTCTGGGGCGGTAGTATCTCCTTGAGCGCGGCGAAACAAAGCTCCCGCGCATCAGGAGTGAGGCGGTAGTGCACATAGCTGCCGCGCTTGTCGGACTCAACGAGTCCGGCGTTGCGCAGGATCGTAAGGTGCTGGGAGATTGCGCTCTGTGTGAGGTCAAGGCGCATCGCGAGCGCCCCCACGCAGAGAGGATGCCCGGCAAGCTCCCTCAGGATGCGGATGCGCGTGTCCGAACCGAGGGCGCTGAACAGATCGGCCAGATGATCTACGTCATTATGCTTAATCATTTTCGTAATCGCTAATATCATAGGGCCCGCACCGAAGATTGTCAACCACATGCTTCGACAAACCCTCGCCCGATAGCGGCCGCCCAAAGACCGTGGCATTGTGGCGCGAGCGCTCGTGCGACCGGCGCGGTAATGATGATGCCCGTGGCCTTCTGTGACATCGAATTGTGTGGAGGGATGCTGCGTCTCCTCGCGCGTTCTGCCACCCACCTCACATTTGGCTCACAGGCGGTTTGTTGATGAGCCGTTAGGGTAAGGATCAACCATACGGTTCTCGCTGAAGACGGTGATCTGTCGCTGTGACAGGGTATGCGCGGCGGGATGTTGTGGTGGTGAGTGTGGCAGGCCGCCCCCGGTGGTCGGAGCGCAAACGTCTAACCGGTAGTGCTGCGACTACCCGCCCCCCATCCACTCTCCGTCCGATAACCTGCAGTTTGCCGCGCCCGTAGCGGGGTCTGAAGTGAGGTTGGTGACGATGAAGAAGAGCAACGTTCGGCAGACCTTGGGCAATATTCGTTTGCTCACGCTGGTCGCGACTTTGCTGTGCCTGTTGATGGCCGGGTCCATTCTCTCCGCTGCATGGGCCCAGGGTGCCGGGGGAGGTGAGGGCCGCTATCTCGTTCGCTTCAGACAAGGGCTCCGTGCGCAAGATGCGAGTCTCTTACGCTCGGAGAATGCGCAGATACACCGCCGCTTCCACATCGTTCCAGCCGTGGCGGCCCGGATGAGCCCTCAGGCAGCCGCCCGTCTCGCCGCAAACCCCCGTGTCGCCTACGTCGAGCCCGACTTCAAGGTCCGCGCCCTCGCCCAGGAAGTGCCGTGGGGCATCTCCCGTATCGGCGCCCCTATGGTGCATAGTGGCGGCAATACCGGGTCGGGTGTGAAGGTCGCGATCATAGACACCGGCATTGACTACACCCATCCCGACCTCGCTGCAAACTACGCAGGCGGCTATGACTTCGTCAATGGCGACAGCGACCCTATGGATGACCAGGGGCACGGGACGCACTGTGCGGGAACGGTCGCGGCAGTTGACAACTCAGAGGGCGTGATCGGAGTCGCGCCAGGCGCGTCGCTCTACGGCCTGAAGATGCTCAATGCTAACGGCGAGGGTAGCCTGAGCGACGGCATCGCCGCGATCGAGTGGTGCGTTGACAACGGCATTGATATCGCTTCCATGAGCTGGGGCGCCTACGACGAGCCGATCAGTGAGACTCTGCGCGATTGCCTGCGCGAGTGCTTACGCCAACGGCGTGCTGCTCGTTGCCGCCGCCGGCAATGAGGGTTACGGCGTAGACAATGTCAATCAGCCCGCGATCTTCGATTCGGTCATTGCGGTGGCGGCCATCGATCCATACGACGGCTGGGCCTGGTTCTCCAGCACCGGCCCGACGGTGGAGCTGGCCGCACCAGGTGTGGACATCAACTCAACCTGGCCCGGTGGCGGCTATGCGGTATACGAAGGCACTTCGATGGCCTGCCCTCATGTCTCCGGCGCAGCAGCACTCGTCATCGCATCCGGGATCGGCAGTCCTGCGGCGGTGCGTGAGCGACTGCGGCTGACCGCGCAGGACCTCGGCACCCCCGGCTGGGACGAGTACTTCGGCTTTGGCCTGGTGCGCGTTGACTGGGCCGCGGGCGACTACGAGGTAGTGGTAACGGGCATCAACCCCAATCTCGGGACTAACGATCGCACTGTCAGTGTCACTATAAGCGGTCTCGGCTTTGAACCGGGGGCGGTGCCGCAGCTTGCCAGGGCCGGGGCCTCGCCGATTACGGGCACCGGCGTCACGGTCCTCTCGGGTAGCCAGATCACCTGTCAGTTCAATCTCGTGGGCGCAGCAGAGGGCGCCTATGATGTTGTCGTCACCAACCCCAGCATGGCATCCGGCGTACTACCCGAAGGTTTCTACGTGATGGGGCCGGTGGACGAGGACTTTGAGACCGGCGACCTCAGCAAGTGGCCGTGGGTCACGTACGGGGACGCCATGTGGACCGTCTCCAGCGCAGACAGCCACACCGGCACCTACGCGGCCCGGGCCGGCTCGATGCCCACGGGCGGGTCGAGCACCCTGGAGATCACACTGGACTGCCTGCCGGGCAGCCTGAGCTTCTTCAGGAAGCTCGCCTGCCCCGGCGGTCTGCTCATCTTCTACGTAGACGGCGAAGCCATTGGCGAATGGACCGGCTTCACCGAATGGGACACTCTCCCCGTTCAGTACGAAGTCGCAGCAGGGTCCCACACCTTCAAGCGGGAGTACTGGGATGTGCTCGGAGATCCGGCGGGCACGGTATGGCTTGACGATATATGCTTCCCGCCGCTGACCGGTGTGCATACCGTCGCCATCACCTCCGGCCCCAGCGGGAGCCCCAATCCTGTCGGCCCAAATGGTGACGTGATCTGCAGCGTCGGCGCATTTGACAGCCTCGGGCACAACCTGAACTACCAGTGGTCCTGTGCTTCCGGCAGCTTCAACGACCCGACGCTTCCCCAGCCGACGTGGACGGCTCCCGCCACTGCCGGTGACCATGAGATCACGGTCACGGTAACTTGCTCCGAGGATGGCACCAGCAGCGACACCGGGTCCTACGTCCAGCAGGTGGCGGACGTTGTCGTGACCGGCATCAACCCGGATTCGGGTAGCAACGATGGCGTGGTCAATGTCGCAATCGGCGGGCAAGGCTTCGAACCGGGAGCAACCGCCCAGCTTGCGAAGGCAGGGCAGTTGCCTATCGCGGGCATGGGCGTCACCGTCGTCTCGGGTAGCCAGATCACCTGTGCCTTCAACCTCCTGGGAGTTGCTGAGGGATACTGGGATGTCGTGGTGACCAACCCCGGCGGCGAGTCTGGCGTGCTGCGCGGGGGCTTCAACGTCACAGGCGCCGTTGACGAGGACTTCGAGACCGGCAATCTCAGCAAGTGGCCGTGGGTAACGCACGGTGACAGTAACTGGAGTGTCACCGGCACCGATCCACGCACCGGCACTTATTCGGCCGAGGCCGGCGGCATGTGGGAGAGCGGATCGGCCTTCCTCGAAATCACGCTAGACTGCGAACCGGGCGAGATCAGCTTCTACAAGAAGCTCTACTGCCTCGGAGGCCTGGTCATCTTCTACGTTGATGGCGCGCCGATCAGTGAGTGGTCGGGCATCACGGAATGGGATGCTACTCCATTCGAATACTCAGTTGCTCGAGGAAGCCATACCTTCAAGTGGGAGTACTGGGACGTACTCGGTGACCCTCTGGGCTATGCGTGGCTCGATGACATCAGCTTCCCGCCGATTATCGGTACGCATGGCGTGAACATCATTGCCGGCCCCGAGGGCACCCCGAACCCGGTGGCCTCCGAGGGCGCCGTGCAATGCTCGGTCACCGCAAGCGACAGCCTCGGCCACGCGCTCACTTACCAGTGGTCCGCCGATGGCGGCAGCTTCGACGATGCGACGCTGGCCGCGCCCACCTGGACCGCGCCCGCGAACGCCACCGGCACCGTCGCGGAGTACCAGATCAGCGTGACCGTCACCTGCGCCGAGGATGCTACGGTCAGCGATACCGCCTCCTACACGCAGCAGGTCTCGTCGATCGCGCACACCGTTGGCATCAGCGCAGGCCCGGCGGGCGATC
>JAAYJW010000283.1 GCA_012522765.1 candidate division WS1 bacterium
CGACCATGAACTGAGCCACTTACGCGGCCTCCTGCGCCCGACCTCGGTCTGCCACATAAGGTGCGCCATGAGGGACCTCAGAACCTCCCTCCGCAGGTGAGGATTGTCCGCCGAAGGACCATCTCCGCCGGCGGCGAACTGCCTCCTGCGCAGTCACAGGACAGAGAGGAGCCGCCACGATGCCCGAGCAACCGAACATACTCCTGATGGTGAGCGACCAGCACGCCGCACAGGTGATGGGGTGCGCCGGAGACCCGCTGGTGCGCACGCCGAACCTCGCCGCTCTCGCCGAACGCGGCACGATCTTCGACCACGCCCACTGCGCGGCGCCGCTATGCGTGCCATCGCGTATGACGATGCTCACGGGCCGCCACTGCTCGGAGATCGGCGTCTGGACGAACTCCTGCTACCTGCCCTCCGACACGCCAACCTTCGCACACGCCCTCGGCGCGGCCGGCTACGAGACGGTGCTGTGCGGGCGCATGCACTTCGTCGGCCCCGACCAGCGCCACGGCTTTCACAAGCGCATCATGGGCGATGTGACCGGCCTCACGCATCCCGGCTCCTGCATGCCGAACATGCCTCGCAAGCTGCTGAGCGGCACCGGTCAGGGCTACAGCGCGGTTGACGTCGCCGGACCGGGCCGCACCGCCTACCAGGCCTTCGATGAGGCGGTGCTGGAGCGCGCGCATGGGTGGCTTGCGCGACGCGCGGAGAGCGATGATGAGCGGCCGTTTTTGCTGACCGCGGGCTTCGTGCTGCCGCACTGCCCCTTCGTGGCGCGGCAGGAGCTTTACGACTACTACCACGAACGCATTGATATCCCGGAGATGCCGGAGGGCTACCTCGACAACCTTCACCCGGCGATGAAAGAGTGGCGCGCCTCACGCGGCATCGAGGAACTCACTGAGGAGCAGATCCGCAAAGCGCGCGCGGCATACTACGGCATGGTCGAGCACTTCGACGAGGTGGTCGGTGGCATGTTGCGTTCGCTCGAGGACGTCGGCCTGAGCGACGACACGATCGTGATCTACGTCTCAGACCACGGCGAGTCCGCCGGCCGCAACGGTCTGTGGTGGAAGAGCAACTTCTACGATCACTCGGTCGGCGTGCCGATGATGATGGCCGGGCCGGGCATTCAGCAGGCTCGGCGGTCGGAGATCGTCAGCCTGCTCGACCTCGCGCCGACGCTCAGCGACCTCGCGGGCGCGCCGGATCTTCCGCGGCGCGCGGGGCAAAGCCTGCTACCGCTGCTGCGCGATGAACTGAGCGCGCCGTGGCGTGATGAGGCGCTGTCGGAGATGGTCAACCTCGGGCCGAAGTACCCGTATCCGGGCAGGATGATCCGGCGCGGGCCGTGGAAGCTCATCCACTACGAGGGTCAGGAACCGATGCTCTTCAACCTCGACGAAGACCCGAACGAATTCATGGATCGGGCGCAGGACCCGGCCTGCAGCGAAGTTCGCGCGTATCTGCACCATCGCGTGCGGGAGGGCTGGGAGCCTGAGGCGGCGCTGCGGACGTTGCGGCGCCACCAGGAGGGACAGGCGCTGCTGAAGGACTGGATGCAGGCGTGGGAGGACATCCCGCTGGACGCGGACTACTGGCACGCGCCCGACGAATCGAACGCGATCGCTTGGTGACGCGCGCGAGGCGCGGGAGATTGCTGTTGCAGTTGTTACCCCGGCGCCTCGTCTGGACACACGGATCCGGAGACCAGGCGCCCTCGCCTGGACAAGCCCGCGAGGGCGTCAGGACGTTGCCGTCGGAGGGGCCGCTTCTCGCGGCGCGTCGTTTGCGTCGCGAGAAGTTCGACGTTGCGAGCGCAGCGAGCAGCGGCGAAGGTTCCACCCCGGCCCCCGGAGGCA
>JAAYJW010000284.1 GCA_012522765.1 candidate division WS1 bacterium
GGAGGGGCCATCGCCATCCTCGTCGTGCCGTGGCTCGCGGAGTGGCTGCACTGACAGTATGTGCGCTACAGCGGCTGGACCGCCTCCCCCGACTCAGCAGATTTGTAGGCCGCCTCATATATCGCCACGTAACGCCGCGTCTCCTGCGGCTTCACAATAAGCTCCGCGCCCTCGTTCAGATGATCCGATACGTTTTGATACATCTCGCCCCGGTCGGGGTCGAGGCACGGAACCTCCGTCACCGCCGACTGACCCGCGACACCGTGATACCACGTGACCGTCCCGCCGCCGCCTGATTGCTTGAAGAGCCCGCCGCCATCGCCCAGCACCAGCCACCGCGGCTTCGGCGCCCACATGTTGTTGCTGAAGGTCGCCTGCGCACGCATCCCCGACTCGAACTCGATCGCCAGTTGTGTGTGCGTAGGCACGTCCATCACGTCCGTCCACATCCGGTGCTCGAAGCTCGCGTAGACGCTCTCCGCAGGGCTGCCTGCGATCAGGCAGATCTGGTCGAGCACATGCGCGCCCCAGTCGCGCAGCATCCCGCCGCCATGTCTCTCGTCACACCGCCAGCCCTTGAGCGGCCGGCAGCCACCGATGCTGCACTCGACCATGAAGACCTCGCCCGCGCAGCCATCGTCAATCAGCGTCTTCACCGTCACCCAGTCCGCGTCCCAGCGCCGGTTGTGATAGACCGTGAGCATCACGTCGTTGGCCTCGGAGGCGGCGATCATCGCGTCCGCCTCGGCGGTAGTCACGCACATCGGGGTCTACGGATTCGTTCAATCAGGTAGGTCTCCACGGTGTCAGATCGACCTCCGTCCAGCCGCGGGGGCCGCCTTTCCAGCGTGGGAAGGCGAGCCCTCGGGGGTGCAGCGCGCCGAGGCGGTGGTGAAAGAGCAGGCCGCCGGGGAACAGCTCGATAACGCTGTAGAGGCGCGAGAGAAACTGCCGCTGCAGGCCGATGTCGTCGAGTGCCTCGATAAGGTCCACGGGGTGGCCGGGGCCGGTGAGCAGCTCGCGGATCTCGTCGGGGATGAGCAGTTCGACGGGGCCTGCCTGCAGGCGCCGCCGCAGGTCGTCGCGGCGGGTGATGAGCGGCTCCTGCTGGTTGCGCAGCATGTCGTGTGGCAGGCCGCCGTTGCGGGCCGCCAGCAGGTTGTAGGTGATTTGGCGCTCCACCTCCGCCAGCTGCTCCTCCAGGTCCTCGCTTCGTTCGCTCTGGCGCGCCGCCTCCTGTTGCGCCGCCTGTGCCCACAGCTCGCTGCCGAGCAGCTCTCGGGTCCAGGCCCACAGCACCGCCTCCACTGCCGTGGAGCTTTTGCTCACGGGCGCGTGTCGCCGGTCGGGCGGCAGGTCGTAGCGGCTGGCGCAGCGGTAGGACCATTGCTCGCCGCCGCCGCCGCAGACGCGGTGGACGATGCCGCCGCACAACCCGCAACGGAACAGCGGGCTGAAGCTCCGGCGCCGCGCCGGAGCAGGCGGTGCTGGTGCTATGAGAGATGGAGAAAGGGGTGATGAAGCTATGAAGACAGACCACCAAAGCCTGCGGGGGCTGCTTGGGCGCGCGCTGATCTTTGTGCTGCTTCTGCTGCTGACCCGGGCGACCTTCGAGGGCCTGAACTACCTGGCCGCCCGTCGCGAGGCCGAGCGGCCGGCGCCGGTGCAGCCCGATCAGCACCGGCATCAACGCCAGGGAAAGGCTGTGAAAGCGATGGCTGAGACGGAGGTTGTGTTCGGCTCGAAGTATCCCCGTCACGGGCACTGGTTTGATGCTACGGAGGACCTCTACATGCTGGGGGCGCTCTACCCGGCCTCCGGCGGCCCCGCCACCGAGGTCGGACGGTGGCAAAGCGGTCTGTGGCCTAACTGGCCTCCAGCCGTAGGTCACAGATGGACCGCTTTGGACCCGGATAGCCCGGCGATCTGGGCGAGTTATGACCCCACCAGCCATGAGGTGCTGCGGGCCGGGGCCTACATCGACGTGGAGATCGGCGGGGACCCGATAGAGCCGTTGGATTGGAACGACATCATGCTGGGCGTCTACGACCAGTCGGGAAGCCTGGCGGGGCACTCGGAGACGGTGACCGTATACGCCGCCGACGGCGAGCAGGAGGTGGAGTTCAGCTTCGGCGAGACCTTCACCATAGACCCCGAGGCGTCGTACTACCTCTTCGTGTGGACGCGCTACGGCCCCGGTGCGTGCCACGTCGGCGTCGGCTACGGCTCCTTCCCGGTGTCGTTCGCCGAGGAGATCCGGGTCGAGGAGCTGCTGCGCCTGGCCGTGCGCTTCGGCGAGGAGATCCCCGTCGGCGAGAAGCTGCGCCTGGGCCTCAGCTTCGCCGAGAACGTCACCGTCAGCGAGACGCTCAAGACCCGCCTCAAGCCGTCGGCGCGCACCGGCTTCTGCACCGGGCACCACGTCAGCGATGAGGACGCCGGCGGCAAGATCGAGTAGGACGGAGGTGACAGAGGCGTGCTGAAGAACGACGTAGCGCTGCACCTGCGCATCGCGCTGGCCCCGGAGGACGAGCCGCTCCGGGCCCGGCTGGAGGACGAGATCGACCGCCGCTGGCCGTGGAAGAACACGCCGGACCGGAAGCACAAGATCGTCTCGAAGCTGGACATCGAGCCCGGCGACGAGACCCGCATCGAGATCGCCGGCTGGCCCGACTGCGCCGGGAGCATCCGCACCCACCTGCTCAAGCAGCTCGCCGCCTGGCGCGACGGCAAACCGAACCACTGGGCGCGATGAAGACGGCGCAATGTGAGGCGCTGTATCCCGTTGTTTTCTTCGTCCGGCTGCCTGACCCTATGGGCGATCAAGACAGGGCGACTTGCAGGCTGCTGGGGGCATAGAACGAGCTTCTGCAAGAGCGAGACAAGCCCGGGGGAGTGATGACGATGACACTGGCGCAGATGATCCTGGCACCGACCTTCGTGCTGACCTGCTTCGGCTGTGGCGTGCTGGCGGCGATACTGCCGGCGGCGCTGGCGATGAGCCTGATCGAGCGCCACCGGCCGTCCCGCCCGTGGCGGGCGCTGGTGTGGGCCGGGGTGGGGCTGGCGTTCGCAACGCCGTCAGCCGTCGCACTGGCGACGGTCCTGTCGCACTGAGGCAGCGGGAGGGAGTGATCGACGGTGGGCTCGGTGTCGTTGGTCCTGACGTGTATCGGCTGGGGCTTCGCCCTGGCGATAATCCCGGCGGCGCTGGTGAGGGTGCTGATCGAGCACTACCAGCCGCCCCCCGTGGTGCGGGTCGCGGCCTGGACGATGGTGGGGGCGATCTTTCTGACGCCGCTGGCCGCGGGAGTGGTGGCGATGCTGACGCGCTGAGACAAGAGCGCGGCGCGAACGTGGCTGCTGCCGGGCATGGCGGGCCGGCCGCAGACGGGCGCTTGCGGCCTTCGAGGGCGTGCCGGGGATCCGTGAGATGAAGGGGACAGGGCACCTGGGGCGCACCGAAATCGCCGGCCCTCGCAGGGGTGATCGCAGTGTCCGCAGAACGCGGCTACAGCATCGAATACATCCGGACTTGCGCCCGGGACTGCTGGTGTGCCCGACTAACATCCGGTTCTGTTAGCCAAAGCGGAGGTATATCGGATATGGACACCTTTCGGGGCAGGGATAACGACCGCAACATCACCTGGCTTTCGCACGAGGAGGTCCGGCGGCTTCTGGAGGTCCCCAACCCCGGCTGCCCGACCGGGCTGCGCAACCGGGCGCTGCTTCAGCTCGCCTACGCTACGGGGCTGCGGGCCTCCGAGCTGCTCGACCTGCGCCCTGCGGATGTCAACCTCCGGGAGCGCGTCGTGCAGGTGAGGGAGGGCAAGGGCGGCGTCAGACGCAGCGTCGGCTTCGACGCCGAAACGGAGGGCTGGCTCCGGGCGTGGTCGGAGCAGCGGCCCGGCGGTGCGCGCTTCTTCTTTACGACGCTGCAGGGCAACCGGATCGGCGACCGCTACCTGCGCGAGCTGGTGGACAGGTGCGCGCAGAAGGCGGGGCTGGACGCGGCCCAGGTGTCGCCGCACACCCTGCGACATTCGTATGCGACGCGGCTGCTTCAGGACGGCTGGCCGCTGCCGGACGTGCAGATGGCGCTGGGCCATGCCCGCACGGAGACCACGCTGATCTACGTCCATGCGCTGTCCGACGCCGAGCGCAACAGGCGCCTGGCCGGGCGGGATCTCCGCCTCGGCGGCCCCGACGGCCGCGCCGCCGGCCGGAGCCAGGCCCGCAGGCAGGCGGCGGAGCTGCTGGGCAGCCTCGCGCCGGAGGTCCGGGAGGCGCTGATCGAGCTGGCCGGTGCCGGGCGGCCCGCCGGCGATGCCCCCTCGCAGCCTCCCGCGCCACCACCCGATGATGAGGAGGCCGCGGCGCCGTCACATCGCAGCGCCGGTGGCGCCGTGATCGGCTGACCGCAACACACACGGCGGGCCATCGTTGCCCGGGGGGGACCAGGCACGCGACGAC
>JAAYJW010000285.1 GCA_012522765.1 candidate division WS1 bacterium
CACCGGCTGGTGATCTACTCGCCGACGGGGGCGCGCGTGCAGGCGATGCTCTCGCCGCTGGCCTCACTGCGGCAGGGCGCGACGATCTGCAGCGGCTTCACCGAGGTGCAGCATGCGATCCTCTCAGGCACACCGCGCACCGACGGCGGGCGGGGCTACCGAAGCTGGTGGACGAGCGCGCACCATCACACCATCATCACCGTCGAGTTGCCGGGCTACTGCACGGTGATGGACCCGACGCTGGGCGGCTTTCACTACATCCGCGACGACTCGCGCCTCGCGACCATCGAGGAGCTTGCGGCGGACCCGACGCTGAGCCTCGGCACGCTGGTGGGACGGGAGGAGGACTACGGTCCGGAGCCTCTGCGCGACTTCGGCTGGTACTGCGCGCTGCCCTACCCGCCGGAGTATCTGTAGCTTACGCAACTACCGGCGCAGCCCCGTGGAGGGGCCGCACGAGCGTTCGCGACGAAGGAGCGGACGCGAGGTCGGCCCATCGCAGGTCGTCTGTACGGCGACAGATCGCGCCACCACCGGGCCGACCTCGTGCAGTTTGCTCCGCAACCTGCCCTCGTGCGGCCCCTTCACGATGCACAAGATACGAATCCAGCCGCCACGAGACATCTATGAGGGCAAATCTCTGAGACACTTACCTCCCGTCTGACCGGCACCACCAGCGCGGGCAGGTATCACAAGCGTCTGAGACGAAGATGATCTCGCAGAAAGCGCTCGCCTCGTCACGCAAAATGCTTGCCCGGAAGAGTCACGATGAAAGGCTTTTCATCGCAACTGGCGTTCCTGGCCGGCTCCCTCCCGGTGCGCCGCAATGTCGGGCAATTGCTGCGGCTGCTCGCGGTGCTGCTGGTGCTCATCACCATCTACAGCATCACGTTTCACTACGTGATGGAGTTCGAGGGGCGCGGGGATGAGTTCAGTTGGTTCACGGGCTTCTACTGGACGCTGACCGTGATGTCCACCCTGGGCTTCGGGGACATCACATTCAACAGCGATCTCGGCCGCGCCTTCGCGATGATCGTGCTCATAACCGGCCTCGTCTCGCTGCTGATCATCTTCCCCTTCACCTTCATACAGTTTTTCTGGGCGCCATGGCTCCAGGCGCAGCGTGACGCACAGGCGCCGCGCGAACTTCCACCCGGCACCAGCGGCCACGTGATCCTGACGGCGCATGAACCGGTCTCCGAGGCGCTGTTGCACAAGCTCATGCAGTACAACGTGCCGCACGTGATGATAGTCCCGACGGTGAATGAGGCGCTTGACCTGCATGATCAGGGCTATGCTGTGATGGTAGGCGAGCCTGACAGCCCTGAGACCTATCACCGGGCGCGGATCGAGGGCGCGGCACTCGTGGCGGCGACGGGCGATGACGAGGCCAACACCAACGCGGCGTTCACTGTGCGCGAGATAACTGAGGAAGTGCCGATTGTTACGATCGCCTCCCGCCCGGCTTCCGTGGACATTCTCGAACTGGCGGGCAGCACGGATGTGCTGCTGCTGGGGGAGATGCTGGGCCACGCACTTGCGCGCAGAGCCGATGCCAGCGACGCGGTAGTGCTCACTGTCGGGCGCCTGGGCCAGCTTCGCATCGCTGAGATCACCATCAGCCGCACGCCGTATGAGGGGTTGGAGATCAGAGAATCGGGGCTGCGCGAGCAGTACGGAATAACGATCGCCGGCGTCTGGGACCGGGGGAACTTTCACATCGCGCGTGCGGAGACCGTTCTGGGCGCGACCGCGGTAGCCATCCTCGTTGGCACCGAGGCCCAACTGGATGCGCTCGACAGAGAACTGATGCGACACGCTACCAAGCGTCCGGGCGGTCATGTGCTGGTCATCGGTGGGGGACGGATCGGCAGAGCCGCAGCCGATATGCTGGAGCAGCGTGGCGCACTCTACCGGGTGCTTGAGCGCGATCCAGCGGTGTGCCCCACCGACGACGAGGTCTACATCCGTGGCGACGCCTCCGAACTGCAGGTGCTGCGGCAGGCGGGGCTCATGGAGGCCCCGACGGTGATCATCACGACGCAGGATGATGACACCAACATCTACCTCACCATCTACTGCCGCCGCCTGCGCCCGGACGTGCAGATCATCTGCCGCGCCACCCACGAGCGGAACGTGGACACGCTACACCGCGCCGGAGCGGACTTCGTGCTGTCATACGCCTCGCTCGGCGCGGGCACGATCTTCAACCTCCTGAGCAGCCGCGACCTGCTGATGGTCGCCGAGGGCCTGAACCTCATGCGCATACCCACTCCTCCGGGCCTGGTCGGACGCACCATCGCGGGCAGCGGCATGCGTATGCGCACCGGCTGCAGCATCGTGGCCCTCACAAAAGATGGCGAGACGCGCGTGTCGCCACCACCGAACACCCTGCTGGAGAAGGACATGGAACTGGTTCTGATCGGCACCGCTGACGCGGAGGGCAAGCTGTTCGAGTGCTTCGGGAATGATCGCAACGGCGGCGCCGGGAGAGTGAACCGCAGGCCCTAGGCTGCTTGCCGGTCACCTCTCCTCCGGGTATATGTCGTTGTAGGGCGGGGGCTCGTACCCCGCCGCGCCGTTTGGCGTTGTGCCATCAGGTACCAGGCTGCTTCGCAACCGCCCCTCCTCCGGCCATCGGAAGGTCTTCACCCCGCCGATGGCAAACCTCTGGCCCTGACAGAAGGCGAACGCAGTTCGTGCTTGTCGCCCAGCTCGGGAGGGCCAAACCATGGCATGTCGCAATGTAGCACTCAGCGCAATCGTCCTGCTCCTTTTCACCATGTCGCTTCCCGCCGTATATGGACAGGCGGCCACAGATGCCGTGTTCAGCATCGACGGCCAGCCGCGGGCAGTCGTGGTGAGGGGCGAAGCCGGAGGGCGTGCGCCCGCGCAGCAGCTTGTGAACTACCTCAATCGCATCACCGGCAGTAACCTGTCGCTCAATGACGACGCTTCCGAGGCCGATGCGCTCACGATCCTCGTCGGGCGCGAGGCGGCAGCCGATCGGCGGGGCCTCGACTTCGACGCCCTGCACCCCTATGGCTACTTCATCCGGCTCATTGACGCAGATACGCTGGTGATCGCGGGCCGCAATGCCACCGCCGATGGCTACGCGGTCTTCGACTTCCTCCGGCGCTTCTGCGGCTACCGCTGGCTGATGCCCGGCGAGCTTGGGGAAGTCATCCCGCAGACGAACGTGATCCCGCTTCCGGCGAACATCGACATCGTGGAGGCGCCATCGCTGACCAGCTACACGAACGCGGGCCTCTACGGTGGCAATGGCGCCTACCTGCGATCGTGGCGGACAACACTCCTCGCCAGCCACTCGATGAACCTGATCTACCCGCCGGAGAAGTATGCGCAGGAGCACCCGGAGTATTACCCGATGGTGGATGGCGAGCGCTTCATCCCGACGCCTGACATGCACGGCACGTGGCAGCCCTGCGTGAGCAACCCCGATCTGCCCGGAATCGCGGTCGAGTTCGCCGGGGAGTGGTTCGCCACCAACCCGGAGGCGCTGGGCCTGCGGGCGGGCGTCAATGACGGCGGTGGCGACTGCCACTGCCCCTCCTGCACCGCCTGGGCCGAGGAGTTCGGCAATCAGTACGTGCCCTTCTACAACGAACTCGGGCGGCAGATGACCGACGCGCATCCGGACAAGCTGGTCTGCTTCATCGCCTACGGCGGCGCGGCAAAGCTGCCGCATGACATTCGCCTCGAGCCGAACCTCTACGTGGAGGTCTGCCACGGGCTTCGCGACGACTTCAGCCTGATGCGAGAGTGGCAGCAGGCGGGCGCGCAGCATATCGGCCTGTATGACTACATCTACGGTAGCGGCTACGTTGTCCCCCGCCACTTCCCGCACGTGATGGGCAATGCGTGGAAGCATGCGCACGAGCGTTACGGGCTCACGGGAGCGTGGACCGAATCGTTCATCAGGGTGTGGCTCTACGACGGCCCGCGCCAGTGGGTGCTCAACAACCTGGCGTGGGATATGGACGCCGACGTGGACGCGCTGCAGGAGGACTACTTCAGCCACTGCTATGCCGAAGCGACCGCGCCCATGCGCGACTTCTTCGACCGCATCGAGGCCGTTTACGCGCGCAAGAGCGACCCGCTCTACCCGATGGCCGACCGGGGGCGACTGAGCCAGTTCGCCGAGTACACCCGCGACGATCTGAGCTACCTGCGCTCGAAGCTATCTGAGGCCGAAGACGTGGCGCAGGACCCGGCGGCAGTGGGACGACTTCAGCTTTTCCGGCGCATCTTCGGCCTGAGCGAACTTTACCTGCGCTCGTATCTTGCGGGGCATGATCTCGAGCAGACAACCGCGGCAGACCGAGACGACGCCGAGCGCATTCTGCGCCTCGCGGATGAGGGCTTGCGGAGCGCGCGGGGCATCGAGCGCTACAGCATGACCGACGCGGAAGAGAAAGCGATCTTCACCAACACCACGCTCGATGAGTATCGCGGTGAGCCGACGTTGAGGCCCGCCATCATGGTCGAGCGGGAGGCCGACCGCGTCTTCAGCCTCATCAGCGACAGCATCGTCAGGGCCGATGGCGCCGACGCGGCGCGTTCGTTCTGGTCGAGTCTGGCCGAAGAGGGCCGCTACCGCATACTGCTGCCGCTGTTGCGCACTCAGCTTCACCTGCTCGATCACCCTGAGGGCGGCCCGAACCTCTTTCAAAGCCCGTCATTCGAGCCGGCCGATGGTGGCGGGACGGAACTGCTGACGGACGCCGATCTGGAGCGCTTCGACTGGTCGCGGCTTGACCGGCGCCTGCCCGGCTGGAGCACGTGGCACTTCCAGCAGTCGGTGACGCGCTTCTACCTCGATCCGACGGAGGCTCGCACCGGCGACTACTCGCTGTCGGTGCGGGAGAATCAGATCGCGGGGTGCTTCCAGACGGGCGTCCCGGTGACGCCCGGCGCGCGTTACCGGCTGAGCTTCTGGGTCAAGCAGCAGCCGCCCGATCTCGGCGGCTCGATGTCCGTGCGCTGGATGCGCGACGGAAGCTGGGCCGACCAGGGGGAGAATGCGGCGCCGCGCATACAGGTGCTCTACCCGACGGGGCAGCGCAGCGAGTGGCGGGAGGTCGTGGTGACTTTCACCGCCCCCGAGGGAGTGACCACCTGCCTGCCGCTGTTCTCCGCGCCCCGGCAGGGGCCGGATGAGGCGACGTGGTTCGACGATGTGAGCATGGTGCTGATCTGCCCGGCGGAGGAGGAGTGAGGGCGATGCTCCTGCAGACCGGGATGAGCTACAGCGTAGAGAGCTACTTCGCTGACGCGCAGCAGGTGTCCGCGGCTATCGCGGACGCGGAGGAGATGCTGCCGCAAATCGGCTTGCGCGCAAGCGAAGCAGCCGACCTCACGGTGAGGATCGCGCGCGCTCAGATGTCGGAGGGGGCGTGGCGGCTGCAGATCGTCCCAAATGAGGGCAGCATCACCATCAGCGCGAGCGACGCCGAGGGTGCCCGCTGCGGTCTCTATGACGCGCTGGAGGTGCTGGGGATCCGCTGGTTCGCCCCAACGCGCCCGCCGACACTGCCGCTGCTTCCGGTAACGCTGGAGGCAACCGATCGGACGGTGAGGCCATCCTTCGGCTACCGCGGCCTGCACATCTGCGCGGGCAGCCATCACTACGACGCGCAGGTCGGGCGGTGGATGTCGCGGCTGGGCATGAACCGGAAGCTGACACATCACGAGGAGATCGACGTGCTGGGGGACAAGCTGCAGGCGCGGGGGCTGGAGCCGGATACCGCAGTGCATAGCTTCGCCCTCTGGGTGCCGGATGACCCGCATTTCGGGCAGCACCCGGAGTGGTTCTCTCAGGTGGGCGGCAGGCGCATCCGGCACAGCGAGGGCGGGCAGTTGTGCGTCTCCAACCCGCAGATGCGGGCGCAGATCTGCGATGCCATCGAGGCGTGGGTCGCGGAGCACCCGTCGGTGCGCGTGGTCGGGATCGCGCCGAACGACGGCTACGGCTGGTGCGAGTGCGAGGCGTGCC
>JAAYJW010000286.1 GCA_012522765.1 candidate division WS1 bacterium
CCGATCTCATCATCGGCCATCACCCGCACACGCTTCAGGGCGTCGGGCAACATAACGGCGTCCCGATACTCTATAGCTGTGGGAACTTCGTCTTCGACCAGCGCGAGGGCGAGCGGATGGAGAGCGCCATCTTCGATCTGGACTGGACCGAAGACGAGGGGTGGCAGATCCGCATGGTTCCGGTTTGGATCCCGATCGGCCGCTGCGGGCCGATCTATCCGGAAGAGGCACGGGCAGCGAAGATCATACAGCGGCTGGCGACGCTGTCGGCGAACCTTGACGTGCCGGTGACTGTCAGAGGTAATGAGGCCGCCGCGGTCATCCCGCCGCCAGAGGCACTTGAGGCCGACCCAGCAGATGAAGATGAAGCGGGCGAGAGGCCGTAGCTACCGCACTTCGAGTCGGAGGAGAGATCTGATGCAGCACTTGCGCCGTATCATCGTAACGACAATCGCTTTCATCGCCGTAGCGGGCATCGTCCCGGCCAACGCGCAGCAGTCCCCGATAATGGCTACCGTCAACGGGCAGCCCATTGTCGCCGACCAGCTTCACAATGAGCTTCTACATCGCTGGGGCGACATCACCCTCGGCGGCCTCATCCAGGAGCTTGCCATCGCGCAGGCCGCAGCGGAGGCGGGTATCACCGTCACCGACGAGGAGGTCATGGAGCGCGCCGAGACTCTTCAGCGCAATATAGACCTCGGCTCGATGAGTTCGGGCGAGAACTTCTCGATGTGGCTGGCGCGCCAGAAGATGACGCCCTACGCCTTCCGCCACTGGGTTCGCAATGAGCTGTACCTCGAGCGCCTCGTCGGCGACGCCGCCAATGTGACCGATCAGGAGGTACGCCAGGTCTACGATGCCTCGCGCGAGCAGCTTCGCCAGCCCGAGCGCATGCGCGTGAGCCACATCTGCGTCACGGACCTCGCTGAAGCCCAGCGCATCCGCGGCGAGATCATTGCCGGCAAGCCCTTTGAGGACGCGGCCCGCGAATGGTCCATCGACCCCTACACCAAGGACGACGGCGGCGAGTTCGGTGTCATCACCCGGGGCGACAGCCCCTTCCAGCGGGCCGCTTTTGCGCTTACGTCCGATTTGGAGCTGTCCGAGCCCGTTCAGACTGAGAAGGGCTTTCACATCATCCGCCGCGATGAGCACATGCCCGAGGCCATCCCCGAGTTCGACGAGATCAAGGATCGCATCCGCAGTCAGATGGAACAGCGAAAGATGCTGCAACTGATGAACGCGAAGCGCAACCAGATCATGCAGCAGGCGCGTGTCGAGCAGGAGATGGACCCAGACGAACTCGCGGATGACTAGCTGAGGTGAGCGCTGTGGGGCTCGAGATGCGTGAGGCGACGCTCGACGACATGCCCGCACTGCAGCAGATAGTGCGCGAAGTCTGGGCCATCGGCTCCGACTTCGCCCTCGAGGAGAAGTACGGCTCCGTGGGGGGCGAGCAGTGGGATCGCTGGTTGCTGCCGAAGGTCATGTCCAGACTCTGGGACGAGATCGGCAGCATCCTCATCACCGAGGTGGACGGTCAGATAGCGGGCTTCATCAGCTACGCTCTGGATGGCGCCCGCCGAGTGGGCACCATCCACTACAACGCCGTCGCGCCCGGCCATCAGGGCCTCGGAATCGGCACGGCCCAGGTCGAGCGGGCACTGCAGATCTTCCGCGAAGCCGGCATGGAGATCGCCTGCGTGGGGACCGGCCTGAATGAGGGCCATGCACCGGCGCGGCGCATGTATGAGAAGGCGGGCTTTGAGCCGGTGATCGAATACCGGATGTATTCGCGCCGGCTGGAGTGATGTCGCGGCCCCGCCTCAGCCCGTCAGCCTTGCGGCGGCCGGGTAGCGTTCTGCCACCACCGCCAGCGTCTGCTGCGCATGTCGGCGGAGCATCGCGATTACCTCCGCAAACTCCAGACCGGCCGCCTGCAGCGACAGCAGCCCCGGCTGCAACCCCAGCAACTGCGCGTCGCTCGCGTCCACCGTCTGCCGGGCATGGCGCAGTAAGTCCACGAGGTTGCCGTACGCATCCGTGCCCCCGTAGTCTTCGGGCCGCTCAAGCACCTGCAGCATGTGCGCCTCCTCGGGAAGCTCAGCCCATGCCATCCCGATCTGACGCAGCAGGCAGGGCACGCACCCCCCGCATGGCCTCGGTGCCCGACCTGCTGCCCAGCAGGAGACGGTTGATTGGATCTCACCCACACTCAGCACCGGCGCGAGCACATCCCGCAGCAGTTCGGCCTTCGTCTGATAGACGAACGGGTTAATCAGCCGCCCCCGCAGGCCCAGTTCCCCGGCGATACGGTTCATCAGCGCAAGCGCCATGGGGTGCGTCGAGTGGGTGGACATGCTCCCGGCGCGAGAGGCCGACAGCGGCAGGCCCGCCGTCATGACGCCGTTCTCGCACATGAAGACATCCTCCACGCCGATCGCCTCAGCAGTGGCCAGCGCCAGCGCCATGAACAGGAAAGAGCGGCACCGGCGCGACGGTTCGCGCTGCTCGGGCGGGGGGTAGGGCAGCGCCTCAGCCCCTCCCGGAGAAGGCTCGACCGAGCAGGCGCAGGAAGCGCTCCTCCCCGGCCAGTGCCTCTCGATCGCCTCCAGCACACCCGCCTGTGCCGAACGCACTGAGGGATTGCCGGACTGGTGCAGACTGTAGATCGGCCTGCGCCCGGTCTGCTGGAGCATCGCCGCTCCCGCCAGTGAATCGAGCCCGCCGGACAACATGCTGACGCAATCGGCGTCCGGGAGATGACTGCCGCCCATGGCCTCAGCGCCGGAGGCAGCAAAGTTCGCCTGCCGCAGGCCGATCTGGAAGCTGTCGCGGTTCAACTCGAAGAGAAGGCGGTGTAGATCGGGCAGGACCGGCGCCCACGCGGCAGGATCGCGAACGGGCACGCTCAGCGAGATGGAGCGGGGCCATGCCTCGCGCTCACCCCGCCTGCATGCTATGTCCGCAACGTAGACCGCGGTGGCGATCTCAAGCAGATCAAGCGCCTCGTCGGGCAGCGGTGTGGTCGCCAGGTCGTAGACGGCGCGAAGGGCGCGGGACGCGTTCGCCTCCGGCCCCGCCCACGCTATCTGCAGGTCGGCCTGCCGCTCCTGCGCATGAGGTCCCCCCGCGCGCGATGGGATATTGTCGATCACATCCACCCGAAACGGCACGCTCACAGCCCCCCCGCAGCCAGCAGGGCGAGCCCCTGCTCGATCCCCGCGGCCATCACTGGCCCGAGCAGCTCAGACCGCCGGGCCGGCGATACGTCCACCACCGTGGAGAGCCGCGGCTCGAACTCAGCAAGAGACAGAGCGCGCCAGGTGTCCCGGCAGTGAGCCGCCACGGCATCCTCAAAGCGGTTCGCGTGACTCACGGTCGGGAGGCCCTCCCCGCCGATGAAGTCGCCGAGGTCGCGCGCTACGAAGTAGCGGAAGGTGCGGTCGAGATCGTGTCCGACGAAGAGAGAGGCGGCTTCGGCGAGCCCCCGATCATGCTCATACTGTGCCAGGCTGCACTCAACGGCTTCGGAGGTCAGGCTTAGAATGCCCGCGTCATCCCCCGAGAGCGCCGCCAGCGCAAGTGCGCTGGTGCCAACGGCCTCCAGCGAGAGGTCGCCGAAGCGTGACGCGTAACCCTCCCGGGCGATGAGCATCTCGGCACGTGAGCGTAGCCCCGCCGCAAGCTGGACCGCGGCGGGTTCACGGCCGACCCCGAGCGCGTCAAGGGTGGCGCCCAGCCCCTGCCGGCCAACAAGCTGCGGGGCCTCGACCACCGTGCCGAGGCAGGTCGCCACCGCCGGATCGCTCATCCCGACGCGTGTGGCCGGGTCGAGGGCGGCCACAATCCGGGAGACGACCTCAGCCGGTGACGGATCCGGCCGCGCATACAGCTCGCGGACGCGCCGCCACGCCTCGGTCTCGGGTGATCTGTGCCACGTAGATGTGCCCATCGCTTGCCGCTGTTCCCCCGGGGAGGATGATGCCTTTGAGGTGGCCCGTGACAGGAGAGCGAATTCGCCGATCTCTCAGCTATACCTCCAGAGCGCCTTTGCGACGCTCAAAAGTTGGCGGGTGAATTCCGCAAAACGTTGACAGAACATCACAACCGATGCTATAGTCTGACACGTCGAGGGAAGGAACCATCGCGCCAGACATTGCAGCAGCATTCACAGGTGTTATTCCGTGGCGGCTGAAGAAGCCAGGCCTCGACACTTGGAGCTTCCGGATTACATCCGGATTCTCTCCAAGCGTAAGTGGTTCATCCTGATCGTGACTGCCGTGACTACGCTCGTGGGCGGCCTCTACGCGCTCTCGAGCGAGAAAGTCTACGAAGCCACGTCTTTCGTCCATGTACAGCAGCGCCCGCAGGGCTTCTTCTGGGTCACCGGAGACGACGCGAGCATCCTGCCGGACGTCCCCATGGAGACCTACGCCCGCATCGCCCGCAGCACCGACGTCACGAGCCTTGCCGCGCGCCGACTGTCCGAACTCCCCAGCGAGAGCCGCATCATCGCCACCCCTTCCGAGATACAGGGGACACTCACCGTCAGTGTGATCAATCCTGACGTGCTGCGCATCGATTCCGTGTCACCCGACGAGCGCAAGGCCCGTTACTTCACTAACTACGTGGCGCAGGCGTTCGTGCAGGTGAATACCGAGGACAGGCAGCAGGAGAGCCGCATGGCGCGTGAGTTCCTCGAGCGGCAGGTCGCCGAGTACGGCGACGAGCTGGAGGATGTCATCGCCGAAATGGCGCAGGTGGCGCGCGCGTCGGGCTTCGTTGATGTCGAGACTGAGATCACCAGCACGGTCTCGAACCTCCACTCCTTCGAGAACGCGCGCCGGCAGGCCGAGGCAGACCTCAGCGCGGCACAGGCACGCCTGCAGCAGTTGAGGTCACTGCGCGCCAGCCAGGGCGATGTGATCATCGATACCGTTCCCGACAGAAATCCGGAGTGGGTGGCGATCCAGGAGCGTCTGATACAGGCGCGCCTGCAACTGGAGACGCTGCAGGCGCAGTATACTGATGGTCATCCCGAGGTACTCGATACGCGGGCGCTGGTGCAGGAACTCGAGCGACAGCTTGCGACGACGCCGCGGCTGGTAGAGGGTCCGGACGTCCGTCCTAACCCCACGACCGTCAACATCGAGGCCGAGATCAAGGCCGCTCAGTTGGCCGTGGATGAGGCGCAGGCCCGCGTCAACGCAGCCAGCGGTGTGCTCCAGACGCTGCAGACCGACATGCAGGACCTGCCCGAGGCGCGGCAGACGTGGCAGGGCTTGATGGACCGCCTCGAGGCGGCGCGACAGGCCTACCTGAGTCTGCAGCGGGAACTGCGGCAGGCGCGACTCGCCGAAGCGATCAAGCAGGGCAACGCCCGCGTCTTCGATACCGCCGAGGGAGCGCGCGAGATACAGGCGTCGCTGGGGCGGTCGCTGCTCTTCGCCGGCGCCCTCGGCCTCTTCGTAGGCCTCGCGCTCGCGATCCTGCTTGAGGCGCTGGATGACACCATCTACTCGGTCAGCGACCTGCAGCGGGTGACGGACCTGTACCTGCTCGGCGTCGTGCCTCTGAGGGCCGACGAGGCAGGCCCGCTTGTGACGGTGGATGCTCCCAAGAGCCCGCCTGCTGAAGCCTACCGCACGCTGCGCAGCAACATCAGGTTCTCGCTCTTCGACAAGCCCGCACGGACCTTCCTTGTCACCAGCGCGGGATCCGGTGAGGGCAAGTCCGTCACGGCCGCGAATCTGGCCGTGGCCTACGCACAAAGCGGCGTCTCGGTCATTCTTGTTGACACCGACCTGCGTCGCCCGGTCATGCACCGCCTCTTCAGGCTCGAAAGCGATCGCGGCGTGACGAACGTAGTGGTCGGCGATCTGAGCGCGGAAGCGGCGCTCACTCCAACGGAGGTGCCCGGACTGCGCGTGCTCACCAGCGGCCCGCTTCCGCCCAATCCGGCGGAGCTGCTCGAGTCCGAGCAGATGACCCGGTTGATGGAGGACCTCGTCGAGTTGGCGGACATAGTCATCTTCGACTCGCCACCGGCCGTCATGCTCACCGACGCCACGATCCTCGCCTCGAAGGTCGATCGAACGATCCTCGTGACCGAGTCGGGGCAGATCACAGAACGCGCGCTGACCGACGTGGAACGCCTCTTCCGCCATGCTCGAGCGGATGTGCTGGGCATCGTGCTCAACAAGCTGCGGGTTACCGGCGGCGACTATTACTACTACTATTACTACTACTACTACGATTACGCGCAGAAGCCGCCCAACGGCCACGGCGCCACGACCGATGCTCCGCCCGCGGGACAGGAACAGGCTCCGCCCGAGTCCGCACCACAGGACCTGACGGCATTGAACGTGCAGCCGCCGCGCGAGGAACCCGACGTAGGCACCATGGACATCACGTGGCCGCCGACACCCGATCGCGGACCGCGCGACTACCGGCCGTCGGAGGACCAGCCGTCCGCGGATCAGGGTGAGCAGCCCGAAGAAGCCTCTCCTGGCGCAGATGAGGGCACCGCGCCCGAAGCTGATGCGCCCAACGAGCCGCCCGCGCCCGCGCAGGAAGATGCTCCTGTCGAGCCTGTGGAGGAGAGCGAAGAACCGCAGGCGCCCGAGAGCGATAAGTGGAGCGACTATCTCGGCGGCCTTAACGGCCACTCCGCCGAGACGCCAACTGATGAGCCCGAGCCCGGCACAGAAGAAACTGAGACCGCTGAGGAGCCCTCGTCGGAGGCCTCAGCCGATGCCGAGCAGCCTGAGGGCGATGGCCTCGGTGGCCTGAACTACGAGGAACCCACTGACGAGGACCGCCAGTAGCATCCTCCGGGACCGGGGCATGCAGGTTTCCCCACGTTGATACGGAAGTACCTCTTGTCCCGGGCCTGATCCGTCGTCGCCCGCGGCACTAGCCTCGTGAGCCCTCGAGGAGGGGTACATCGTGAGCAGATATGACCGCCTGCTTGTGACGATTCTCGCTTTGTGCGTGGCAGCGACGTTCTTTAGCGGTTGTGATGGTCGTGACGAAGATGCCGAGCAGGCCCCGGCCACCGGGCCGGCCCCCTCGCTCGATATGCCGGAGGTGCCCGAACGCTTCCGCGTGAACATCACGCCGCAGGCCGAGGCGTACGAAATCCCTCGCGACCTCGGTAATGTCCGCAACCTCGACTTCTACTCCGAACTCACCGAGCCCCAGAAGCGGCAACTCGCGGAGGTGGGCTTCGTAGTAGTCCCCGATGAGGCGCTGCAGATGTTCATGCTCTACGAGGACTACGTGGAGAACCCCCTCGGAGCGAACTTCATCACCGTCGACTCCGTGCTGCAGGCGTGGCATGTGATCTACGACTTCGCCCTGCGGACGCTTGAGGCTGAGCGGCTCGTCCCGCTGGCGACCAACATGACGGCGGCCCTGCAGGCCGCGGCCGAGCAGCAGCTTGCGGATGCCCCCGAGGGCCTCGTGCAGGATGCCGCCATGCGCAACCTCGCTTACCTCTCGGTGGGGCAGCGGCTGCTTGATCCTGCCGCCACCGCGCCCGAAGCCGTATCCGAACTGGTCGAGGCGGAGGTTGCGCTGATAGACGCCCATGAGGGGCGGGCGGAGTCTCCGATCATCGGCAGCACCATCCACTACTCCCAGTTCGTCCCCCGGGGCCACTACACGCGCAGTGACTCACTCCAACGCTACTTCCGCGCGATGATGTGGTACGGCCTCGTAGGGCTGAACCTCGAGACCGGCGTGACCGAAGTTGACCGCCCACAGACGATGCAGGCGCTGCTGCTGACGAAGTTGCTCGCCGAGAACGAGCCGGCGCGCTCGACATGGGAGGCGCTTGCGAGGCCCATCGACTTCTTCGTCGGTGGCGCCGACGATCTGAGCTTCGAGGACTACCTGCCGGTGGCCCGCAGCACTTTCGGCGAATTGCTTCCGCTGGAGGAGCTTGCAGCGGAGGGGCGGCTCGATGAGTTCATCGCCGCCGCCCGCGAGCAGCTGCCCTCGCCGCAGATCGCCCCGTTCTTCCACGAGGCCAACGCCGAGGGCGACTTCGTGGGCGACCCGAAGGTGCAGGGCAGGCAGTTCCGCCTGCTCGGGCAGCGCTTCATTCCCGACTCGTGGGTGCTGCAGCAGCTTGTCTCGCCGTTGGTGGGCTTGCCGGGGGCCGACACCGCGCGCGATGTGCCGATGGGCCTCGACGTCGCCGCCGCCCTCGGCTCGGATCGCGCCCGCGAGATCCTGACCGAGCAGTACAACGAAGATCGCTTCGCCAACTACGAGGCGCAGCTTGATAAGGTCACGGCCGAGATGGAGCAGACCGACGAGGCAACGTGGCGCTCGAACATGTACCGGGGCTGGCTCTACAGCCTGCGCCCGCTGCTTCAGCCGCTCGGCGACGGCTACCCGACCTTCATGCAGTCCACGGCATGGCTCGATAAGGGGCTAAATACCACCCTCGCAAGCTGGGCGGAGCTTCGGCACGATACCGTGCTCTACGCCAAGCAGTCCGGCGCGGAGATGGGCGCGGCGATGGAGGAGGGGCAACCGCTCGGTTACGTTGAGCCCTATCCCGAGACATACGCGCGACTTGCGTGGCTGGCGTGGTACTCGCGCGAGATGCTGACCGCCGGCAACCTGCTGCCCGAGCGCCTCGACGCGCCGCTGCAGAAGTTCGAGGACACGCTGCTGTTCCTCAAGTCCATCGCGGAGAAGCAGTTGACCAACGAGCCGCGGACGACGGAGGAGTACGAGCGCATCCAGTACTTCGGCGGCGAGCTTGAGCGGCTGACGCTTGATGTCACCGAGGGTGGCGAGGCTGTCGGCCACTGGTTCGAGATCACCAACCCGACCGATCGCAACATGGCCGCCATCGTAGACGTCCACAGCTTCTTCGACAGCGTGCTGCAGGTTGGCGTCGGGCCGGCCTACCGCATCTACGTGGTCGTGCCGCATCCTGAGGGCGACCTGCAACTCGCGCGCGGTGGCTGCTTCAGCTACTGGGAGTTCCACTGGCCCGCCTCAGATCGCCTTACCGACGAGAAGTGGCAGGGCATGCTCGACAGCGGCACGGCGCCACCCCAGCCGGAGTGGACGGAGAGCTTCATTGTGCCCGGAGGCGAGCCGCACCAGCCGTAACGATCAGTGCGCGTAGCCGCATGGGCTATGCTCAGGAGGATGAAGATGAGCGATCAGCAGGACCTGAAGGCGACCTGGGCGCAGGTGAAGGAGAAGCTGCTCGACGAAATGGGCGACTTCAACCGGAGCCTGTGGGATGCCGCGAACGCCGCCGAACTGATCGCGCTCGATGAAGATCAGTTCGTGCTGGGAGTACCTCCGGGCAAGATGTCGCTGGGGAGCCACCTCGACAGCACCGCAAACGCGCCGCTGGTGCGCCGCTGCGTGGAGGCCGTTGTGGGCCGCAGCGTCAATGTCGAGATAGTCGAGGGCACCGATCCGGATGCGTGGGAGCGCGAGAAACAGCGGCGGGAGCAGCGCGAGCAGGCAGCCATTCGCCGCCAGCAGGTCTCCCGTGAGACTGCGGGCGCGCGGGCGATCTGGGCGGAACTCTACGAGGAGATCGGCCGCCTCTTTGGCGGCGTCCGTGAGCGCCGCTTCGCACTCGTGCGGGCGAAGGCATTCGCCAAGGCGCTGCTGGCCATGGTTGATACCGAGCAGAAGGCGCTCGAAGAGGACCCGGAGGCCGAAGAGCTTCACCAGCAGCAGCTTGACCGCTCGATCGAGCGCATCGCCTCGCTCGCGGAGATCCCGGCCACCATGGTGGCGGTCGAGTATCTGCGCGTGAAGTCCATCAAGCGCGGCTGATTAGCCCGCTACTGCTCTGCTACGTCGTACTGCCACGGCCGCAGTCTCCCCTCGGGTCTGCGGCCGAGATCGTTTGTGATGATCACCCGATCTATGCCGAACTCCTGGAAGTGCGACTCGGAGACAGTGAGCGTGTGTCGCCCCGGTTCGAGTTGGAAGCGCACAGGCAACTCGCGGCGCATGTCATACGCGAAATACCAGATGTTCGTGTCGGCAAAGCCGCTCTCGGGGGAGCGTGTCGGGAAGCGGCAGAGCATGTCGTTTTTGCGGCCATCGTCCACCGCCACCTTCAGGTAAGCATAGCCGCGATTGCTCACCGGCGCCACGTTCAGCCACGCGACGTACTCGCCCGCCACCGGCACCTCGAAGTCGAGTGTGAGCGTGGGGAACTGCTGAGCATCGCCCTCGCCGGTCGCCTCCATCTTCAGGTACCGCCCACCTGACGCATCAGGCTCTTCGGCCGTCTCCGCCTCGCCCGCTATCGTGCCGTCCTCCGCGTCAAGCGCAACCTCCACTACGGTAGGCAGTGCGGGCGTCCGTGCCATTAGCGCCGCCGTGGGCTCCGACTCATTGCCGAAGCAGTCAACCGCCGCCACGCGGTACCAGTATTCTGTGCCGCTCTGCAGTCCCCACTCGACGAGGCTCGGCCTGCCCGGCGAGCCGACGAGGTGCTCCTGCGACGGCTCGAAGTCGGCCGTAGAGCCGCGGTATACCTGGTAATACTGCGCTCCCGGCACGGCCTCCCAGCCGATGCTCAGGTCGAAGTGACGCGCCTGCGCGAGCGCCAGGCCCTGCGGTGTGTCCGGCGCCTGCTCCACGATCTTCTGCTCGCCCTGCGGCATGAACTCCGCGTCGTCGGTCAGCAGCAGCTTATCTATCGCGAAGCCCGCCCCACCGGCGGCCACGGTGACCTCCGTCCCGCCTGCCGTGGCAACGACCGGGGTCTCGACGCGCACCCACTCCCACTCGCGCGAGCCGGTGCTGATCGCCCCCGCCGACTGACCGTTGACGCGCACCTGCCAGCCATCGCCGGGCGCGCCCGCTCCCATGTAGCGCATCCGCGCCCAGAGCATGTGCGGGCCGGCCTTGCGCGTCGGGAAGCGCCAGGTGGCACTCCCCTCGCCCTCACCGTCGCGGTAGTCCACGAAGAGCAGGTTGCTTGCCGAGCCTCGCAGGTTCTCCCGCAGCGGCGCAACGAGCGTCCCCGCCTCTGCTTCCACGAAGAGCCGCTCCGGCGCATCGTCATCCGCCGCTCCGGCCACGGCTTCGCCGGTATGATGGTGGCTCACCAGCCCCGAACGCTCGACCGACGTGACGACGTAGTAGTATGCGCGGGCCGGATCCGGCAGCGTGTCGGTGAAGCTCTCGCCAGCCACCGGTTCATCGTTCACACGCGCGTAGCCGATGCCGCTGCGTTCGCTGCGATAGACGTCATAGCCGAACAGTTCCGCGGACCGCTCCGGGCGATCCCACGCCAGTCGCACCGTGGCGCCCTCAGTCTCTGCGCGCAGATTCGCGGGCGGCTCGGGGTAGGCGATGACGCACCAGTAGACGTTGACCGGCCCGAGCATCGTGGACATGAACGCGCCCTTGGTGCCGTCGGGGCTGGTGTTGGCAAAGAGGTTCGTCACGTACTCCGTGTTGGAGGTATTCCCGTAAGCCACGCGGTACCAGGTGCCGTCGGTGTAGACCTTCAGAAGCTGGCTGGAGAATGGCCCCGCCAGTGGCGCGCCACTCACACCCGCAAAGAACCAGTCGTTCTGATACATCCACGAGATGTGCCCGCCAGCCGCGCCGGGAACCAGCATCTGCCCCTCCCACGCCTCGTAGTCCCAAAGCGCGATGCCGCCTCCGGCGTAGCCGGTCTCCAGCCTGCCGTCCGGCGATCGTCCGCCGTGGCTGTAGAGCGGCTGAGGGCCGGCCCCCTCCGGCCGGCCAAGGTCCATCCGGTTCAGGCCGACCGTCCCATCCAGTGAAGAAAGGCGCTGCTGGTAGGGGCGCGCGTCAGAGAGGTGGGGCAGGTGGTTGAGCGACTAGCTCACCCACCACTGCCCCCGCAGCTTGCTGAAGCCCGCGCTGTAGAGCCAGTCGTCCTCGGGATCACCGGTTGAGTCGGTGGTGATGGGGATCCGCGTCCACTCGCCGGTGTTGAGATCAATGAAGTAGAGTGGCGCATCCGTCCCGAAAGCCTGCTCGTAATACACGACGCCTCGGATCTCCATGTTCCAGTTCAGCCGCGGCCTGCCCCCGTGCTTGATCTCTTCCGGGACGCGGAAGATCTCCTCAGCCTCCCCGGTGCGCCAGTTCAGCCGCATGACGGACTCGGGCGTGCCGTAGTAGAGGTAATCGGGGTCGCTCTCCCAGCGCGGCCTGACGCTGGTGCCCTCCACCGGGCGGTTGACGATCGGCTCGCCACTCGGGTCAACGATGAAGTAGAGCGGGCCATGGCGCTCCCATGAGGACATCAGGAACGCGCTGCCGTCGGGGCTCCACGGATAGCGGTTGGAGTAGCTGATGTCGCCCGCCGACCAGTCCCAGTCGATGCGCCGAAGTTCGGTGCCGGTCCCCGTGTCCGTGAAGATCAGCCGCTCGTTCCATGCCCGGCCTTCGTCGTCAACAAGCAGGTCGTGTGGCTTCATCTCGTGGAGCGTATCGGCCGCGGTGGTAAGCCTGTGCCTGAGGTCGGCCTCGGGCATCTCGGCGGGCACTCCAAGGTCGGTAAGTTCCACGCTCCGGATCCAGAGGTCGCCGCTACTCTCGCGGTCGAAGCTGAACATAGCCGACAGCGCCGCCGCCTGCTTCGATATGTCGCACTCGGCGCTGAAGGTCTCGAATGTGTCGCCCAGTTTCACCGGGTTCGGAACGTAGCCGCTCCCGGCCTCCGTGCGCCAGGAAAAGATGATCTGTGCGGTGCCGGTACCGCGCATTTCGGCGGTGATCCGGTACCGATGACCGCCACGGATGCGGGTGCTGGTGTAGGCGCGCGGCAGCAGGCTTCCGGATGCCTCTTCGCGCTTGTGCAGGAGCAGGACGTTCTCGCCATCAAGCTCGACCTGCTGCACCGTACCGGCATCCTCGCCACCCTGCCCCCAGTTGAGCGCCTGCC
>JAAYJW010000287.1 GCA_012522765.1 candidate division WS1 bacterium
GAGGGCGATCAGGTGCTGCGGCCCATGCTGTCGCTGCCCGGCTTCGGCTCCTACTGGGGCGGCATGGCGGAGATGGGCTTCGTCGCCGACCGCAAGGCACATGCTGAGGATGGCTCGCCTGCGGGGCCGCGCGTGAACAAGGGCCACCAGGTCATTCCGCACGAAATTTCGCCCGCGCATGCGGTGACGCTCATCACGCTCAAGGAGGTCCTGTCTTACCTGCGCTCGATCGGCCTTCGCGAGGGCGGGCGGTTGCTCGTGACGGGACACGGCCCGGTGGGGCTGTCGGCGGTCTACCTTGCGCGGAACGTGATCGGCGCGGAGAGGATCGTCGTCGCCGGACGCAGGCCCGAGGCTGCGGAGCAGGTCGGGTCCTTCGGCGCCCACGAGTACATTGACCTGCGGGAGTTCGGCTGGGCGATGAACGCGGTGAACGCGCTTGGAGGGACGGCTGACGCGATCTACGAGACAACGGGCGTGGCAGCGGTCAACGCGGCCTGCCTGGAGATACTCGCGGCGGACGGGTGCCTCGGGCCTTACGCCGCTCGCACGGATGACCAGCGCGCCGAGTCGCTGCCGGAGGATGATCGCCTTGGCCCCGCCGGCACCGATGAGAGCCTGAGCCATGATGAACTCGTGGCGGCGACGCTGGATGGCCGAGTTGACCCGGAGTGCTTCATCACGCACCGCCTCGCGCCTGAGGAGATTCAACGCGGCTTCGAGTTGATTGAGACCCGCGAGGCGCTGAAGGTTGTGCTTGAGTTGTAGGGCGGGGCCGCCGTTCGACGTGTAGTCTGGAGGGGCCGCCGCGATCCCGCCATCAGCGGGTGAGCGGTGATCCCGCTCCCGCCCGTGGGCGGGACGGGATCAGGTTCCACCCCGGCCCACCCATCGCCAGTGATCGTGCGATCTGCCACCTCGCACACAACGAAAGGCGGGCCGGGGTGGAACCTTCGGCGTCACTCGCTGCGCTCATGACGCCTCACTCCTCGCACGTCATGACCCTCGCTGCGCTCGGATCATGGCGCGCGAGGAGCGGCCCCTTCTGCGGCATTCTCCGCCGCTACTGCCCCAGTCCCTCCGCAACCTTCCGAATCGCTGCGCCAATGTCGCGCACGTCCTCCTCGCTCATGAACTGCGTCGGGCAGTGCGGCTGCACCAGCCTGTCCAGCACCTCCTGCGTCCGCGGGGTGGTGTCATCATCATACTTGATGCCCGGCCGCGCGTTCGGGTGATCGAACGGGTGGTGCGAGTTGCCGAAGAGCCGCTGGTTGCGCAGGGCATCGTGGCAGAGGAAGATCGGCCGACCGATGTAGTGCGCGCCGCAGGAGATACCCTCGGCCTTCAGCGCCTCGGCGAACTCATCGGCGGTGAAAGGCGCGCCCTCCTCCACTCGCATCCCGAACTGCCAGTAGGTGTGCTTGCAGCCCTCGATGAGCTTCTGCGCCCGCACATTCGGCACGTCCGCTACAAGCTCACGCAGCAGATCGCCGTTGGCGCGCCGGCGGGCAATGATGTCGCGCAACTTTCGCGTCTGTGCCAGGGCCACCGCGCCGGATAGCTCGTTCATGCGGTAGTTCGGGCCGAAGACCTCGTACTTGCGGGGGCCGTAAAGCGCGCGGTGCCAGCCCTTGTCCATGAAGAGTTTGCCGCGCAGGCCGAACTCCTCGTCATTTGTGATGGTGATGCCGCCGTCGCCGCAGGTGATGTGCTTGGACTGCTGCAGCGAGAAGCAGCCGATGTCGCCGATGGTGCCGACGAGACGCCCCTTGTACTCGCTCAGGTGCGCCTGGGAGCAGTCTTCAATGACGGGCAGGTTGTGCGCCCGGGCGATCTCCATGATCGGATCCATGTCGCAGGGGTTGCCGAAGAGGTGGATCGCCATGATCGCGGCGGTTTTCTCCGTGATTTTCGCCTCGATGTCCGCCGGGTCCATGTTGAACGTCTCGGCGTCGCACTCGGCGAAGGTTGGGATCGCGCCCTGGTAGAGGATTGGGACGATCGAGCCCATGTCGGTGATGGGGCCGGTGATGATTTCCTGCCCCGGAGCGGGGTTCACCATGCCCATCGCTACGTGAATCGCCGCTGTGCCGGAGGTGCTGGCGACCGACCACTCGGCGCCGTGGATGTCCGCAAACTCCTCCTCGAATGCGACCACTTTCGTCCCGCCCCAGCGGTTCATCGCGCCGGAGTCGATGACGTCAACAAGCTCCTTGAGCTCCTCTTTGCCGACCTTTCCCTCGCTCGGAAAGGGTCGTGTGCGCACCGGCTGACCGCCGTTGATCGCAAGCGTCTCAGACATCGCAGATCCTCCTGAAGTCGCTGCTGCACGCGTCGGTGCGGAGGATTGACCGTCAGGGCACGCAGGACCTCCCGCCGAACGTCGAAGGTCTGCGCGCGGGTCTCGCGGAACTCCCCCCTACGCGCGAGTTGTCGCGAGCAGGAGGCAGACATCATGGACATCCGTACAGCCGCAGTCTTCGGCGCATCAGGAAAGCTCGGCCGGCACTTCGTCCCGCTGATGCTCGAACGCGGTATAAGCGTGCGCGCGCTGGTGCACCGGACGCCGGTTGACGTCGAGGGCGTGGAGAGCATCCGCGGCTCAATCACCGACCAGGAGGCTGTCGCCGAAGTAGTCTCCGGAGCCGATGCCGTCGTGCAGCTTGCCACGACCAAGGAGGACGCCGACACGTTCTTCGACGTCTCCGTGCGCGGGACGCTGAACATCCTCGAAGCCTGCCGCGGACGCGACATCCAGCAGCTTATCCTCCTCGGCGGCGACGCCGCCTTCGGCATCTGGTTCTACGAGCAGCCGATCCCGATCGACGAGAACCACCGCCTCATGGCGTACCCCGGCTACTACGCCTTCACGAAGGTCATGGAGGAGGTCATGGTCGAGCAGTATGCGATCCAGTACGACATCCCCTACAGCATCCAGCGCTGCTCATGGGTCTTCGAGCGCGATGATCTGCTCGGGCATTTCTCGCTGCTGGAGAACGTTGACCCCGCCGAGCCGGGCCACGGCTTCGGCGCAGTCCCCGCGAAGATCATGGCGCTGGTGGAGGCGGGGGAGGAACGGATCGCCGCACAGGTGGACGGCGCGGGCACACCCTATCACCGGCACATCGTGCACGTGGATGACGTGGTGCAGGCCTTCGGGCTGATCCTCGGCAACCCGGCGGCGATCGGCGAGAGCTTCAACATAGCCGGGCCTGCGCCTTTCAACTACGGGCCCGCCACGGACTACCTGTCCGAGAAGACAGGCATTCCTACGGTTGATGTGCCTGCGCCGGGCTATCACTCGTTTGAGATTGACATCAACAAGGCGCGCTCGGTGCTGGGGTATCGGCCGGAGAATGACATTTACCGGATGATCGACCGTGCCCTGGAATGGCGCGAGGCGAAGCGGTGAACGGCTCTCCGGGCGAGGGCGCCCGAGTCCGAAGTTATTGCGATGGGTGCGCGCGGTACGGGCGCTATCAATGAGAAGGAGGACGCATCATGCGCAAGTTCCATCACATGGGTCTGCCGACGGATGAGAAGCAGCCGGGGGAGTGGTATGTCGAGGCGACGAAGGTGTGGGTGACGGAGCCTGACGATCACAAGTACATGGTCGAATTCCTGCGCTACGAGCCCGACAGCCCGGTGACGGGGCCGCTGCGGGAGCTTCCACATGTCTGCTTTGAGACCGACGACTACAAGCGCGACATCGAGGGCTGCGAGGTCATCCTCGGCCCCTTCCGCCCCGACGACACCCGCACCGTCGTCTTCGTGATGCAGGACGGCTGTGTGTTTGAGTACATGGAGTACGACAGTTGATAATTTGCAGGTAACGGCGTACGACGGATGGGGCTATCAGCATGGAGTGGGAGAAGCTCAGAAACACGCCGCACTACGGCAACGTATACCGGGCGATGGTGCCGGGCGGATGGCTCGTGCTCGCAGATACGTGGGCGAGACAGGACGAGCCCGGTGAACATCGTCACTACGCGTCATCCGGCGTCGGGATTACCTTCTACCCCGACCCGAACCATGAGTGGACGCTTGTTGAAGACGATACGCCCGATTCTTCCTCATGATCGGCAACGGAGGCGAGAGCATGTCCATCGAGGGCCGCTCCATCATCATCACCGGCGGGACGTCCGGCATCGGCGAGGGCTGCACGAGGCACTTCGCCGAACTCGGTGCGAAAGTCGTCACCGCATCCATCCAGCGCGAGGAGGGGGAGGCGCTGCAGGATGAACTGCGCGACGCGGGCCATGACGTCACCTTCGTCTACACCGACATGACCGATGAGGCGCAGGTTGCCGCGCTGGTTCAGCGCGCGGTGGAGCTTCATGGCCGCGTGGACGGCGCCTGCTCCAACGCCGGCGCATGGATCGAGGGCACGGTGGAGGAGTTCAACGATCGCGCCTGGGACCTCGTCATGGGCGTGAACGTGCGCGGGAACTTCCTGCTCGCCAAGCACCTCGTGCCGGTGTACCGCGAGCAGGGCGAGGGCGTGCTGATCATCACCACCTCGACCGCCGCCTACGTCGGCTTCCCGGCACATGCGCTCTACTGCGCCAGCAAGTCGGCGCTGGTCGCGCTGATCCGATGTCTCACGAAAGACCACGCGGGCTACATGCGCACCGTCGGCCTCTGCCCCGGCACGATAGACACGCCGATGCTCGCGAAAAGCGCCGAGGGCTTCGATCAGCCGATTGATGAGCTTTACGCCGAGGTGGCGCAGAAGATCCCTGTCAAGCGTCTCGGGCAGCCCGAGGATGTCGCGAAAGCCGCGGCGTTCTTGCTCAGCGACGACGCTGGCTTCATCGCCGGGAGCACCGTCTTCCTCGAGGGCGGCACACTGGCGCTGCCGCCGTGGTGAGGGCGCAAGCTTTCCTGTTGCCCGGACACTCCTGTCCGGGCGTTGTTCCAGGTAAGAGGACATTAGACATCGCCCGGGGAGCCTTTTCATGGCTAAGAGCAAGACGAAGCGAATGGGGATACTGACCGCCGGTGGCGACTGCCCCGGTCTCAACGCTGCGATCCGCGGAGTCGCCAAGGCCGCGCGCGGCGAATACGGGATTGAGGTAGTCGGGATCTATGACGGCTTTCAGGGGCTGATTGAGAACCGCTGGCGGATGCTCGACTGGGACGATCTTTCCGGCATCCTCACCATCGGCGGCACGATGCTGCGCACCTCGCGCACCAAGCCGCACAAATACGAATTGCCCGATGGCGAGACGATCGACATGACCGCGCAGTCGTATGAGAACTACAAGTCACTCGGCCTCGACTGCCTCGTGATCCTCGGCGGTGGGGGGACGCAGAAGAACGCGCTGAAGCTGGTCGAGGCGGGCTGCAACGTCATCACGCTGCCGAAGACGATTGACAATGACATCGCCGGAACGGATGTCTGCTTCGGCTACGACACTGCGGTCACGATCGGAACTGAGGCGGTGGATCGCCTGCACTCCACCGCGGACAGCCACAAGCGGATCATGGTGCTGGAACTGATGGGCAACAAGAGCGGCTGGCTGGCGCTGGGGGCCGGCGTGGCGGGTGGGGCGGATGCGATCCTCATCCCGGAGATCCCCTTCGAGATAGACAGTGTCGCCGCAAGCATCGGCGAGCGCGACCGGCGGGGCAAGCGCTTCAGCATCGTTGCGGTCGCCGAGGGCGCGGAGCCTGCCGGCGGTTTTGGCGATGACGATGAGTATGAGGGGGCGGGGGAGACGCATCACGTCGCCACGCGCGTGGGCCGGTGGCTGGAGGGCCAGACGGGGCTTGAGGCGCGTGTGACCATCCTCGGCTATGTTCAGCGGGGCGGCTCTCCCACCGCCGCCGATCGCCTGCTGGCGACGAAACTCGGCACCGCGGCGGCGGACCTGCTCGCCAAAGGGCGCTACAACGTGATGGTCGGCAGCCGCGGCGAGAGCTGGCAGGCGGTACCGCTGGAGGAGGTCGCCGGCGAGAGGCGCACCGTCCCGCCCGATCATGACTGGATCCGCGCCGCGCGGCGCATCGGCACGAGCTTCGGCGATGAGTGACGCATCGTTGATTCGGCTGACTGACGACGTAGAGAGGGGACCGGACTGATGAAGTTGCGGATGACGGCTATGCTCCCACTGTTGCTTGTCCTGCTGCCAGCCATGGTTGTCGCGCAGCCACTGCAGGTCGCCATCTATGACGGCGGACTGGGCGGCAAGGCAATCGCCGAAAGCCTCGCCGATCAGCCGGAGTTCGAGGCGGCGGTAATCAAAGACCTCACGGTTGATGAACTGATCGGCTACGACGCGCTGTTCATCGGCTCCACGCGCTTCGATCAGCCTGATGCGCTACGGGCGATCCGGATCTTCGTCGGCCTCGGTGGAGGCGTGATGCTCAACCACGCCGCCGCCGGTCGCTACCTGCCGCAGACGCCCTTCCCCGCGGTTGCGACCACCGTATCGGGCCGCCGCGAGGACACGATCGTGCTGCCTGCGGCCGAGCATCCAGTCGCGCAGGGGCTTCCGGCTGAGTTCGAGCATGCCTACTACGACCACCTGATGCTCGAGCCCGGAGCCGCCGGGACGGTCGTAATCAGGGATCGCTCGGAAGCGGCGGTTGCCATCGCTGGCGAGGAGGGGGAGGGGAGAGTCATCCTCTGCGGCATGGCGCCCGGCTACTTCTTCGATGCCGCCACCTTCGCCCAGGGCGAGCGGGTGCCGGTGGATGGCGAGCTTCAGTTCGTGCTCAGCAGCCTCCGCTGGCTCGGCGAGAAACGCCTCAGCCAGACGCCCCCGGCGCAGATAGCCGACGCGCGGCGGGGCCTTGAGCAGGACCTTGCGTTGGAGGAGCTTCAGGCGGCCATGCCGACCTCGGACTGGTTCGGCGGAGAGATGCTGCACGGCAGCTATCTGCCCCGGCAGCCAGTGAACGAACTCGGCGGGCGCTTCTTCATCACCTACGATTCGCAGACCTGGCGCGGCTACGACATGCGCAAGGCCCGCAGCGAGGAGGAACTTGCTTTCTTCCGCACACGGCTGATGTCGGACGTCATGCGTCTCAAGTGGCTGGGCGTGACGGACATCATGTGGTGGACGGACATGTCCGGCGACAGGGTCTTTCACAACACCGATGTGCCGGACTCGGCCATTCAGTACGGGGGCTTCGACCCGCTGAAGATGCTCTGCGAGGTCGCCGACGAGGCGGGGATGAACGTCTGGGCTGCGTGGCATTCGATGGCCCGCGGCGAGGAGTTCGCGCAGAAGTACTGCGCGAAGGATGCCGACGGTAATCTTTACATGTATGGCGGGCGCAGTTACGCAGAGGACGTACTCAGCCCGCTCTGGCGCGGCCGGGTCCATGCGATGATCGACGAGTATGCCGAGCGCTACGGCGCGCACGAGAGCTTCAAGGGCGTGGGCTGCTATGACGAACTGTGGTTCACCTACTGCGACTTCCTCGGCGATGATCTCGATGCGTTCGATGCCTTCTCGCGTGAGCGCTTCGGAGAGGCGCTGCCGGCGGATATTGGCGAGAAACTCGCTTTGCAGCGCGAGTGGACGGACACGGAGGATGTCTGGCGACGCCGCTACATCCTCTTCAAGCAGTGGACGATCACAGATTACCTCAATGACGTGATTGACTACTGCCACAGTAAGGACATGGAGTTCGGCCTGGAGATACTCGCAACCGCACACTACTCCTCCGGCTGGTGCTGGGGGATGGATAGCGTGGAGCTTGCGCGACTCGGCGCCGACTACCTGATCTGCTCACCGGGCCTGACCGCGGTGGCGTTCTACCCCAACTCTGTTCGCTGGGCGCATGCGCATGATGGCTGGGACATCTACAACACCCACTGCTTCCGGCCGTCGATTGGTGGCACCTACTTCACATTCAACCAACTCTGGCGGCCTGTAATGTACGGGAACAACCCGGACGTGGCACACCAGGCGGCCCGGCATATACAGAACCAGCGCGAGTGGGCCGGCGGCGAGTCGCTGGCTCGCGCCGCCGTGTTGCACCATCAGAACGCCCTGCAGATGCTGTTGGAGGACCCGCGCCCGGAGACCAACCGGGAGCAGGCCGTCATAAAGGCCGTGCAGAGCCACCAGCCCTGCGAGTACATCTTCACCCGCGCTACCGAGACGCACGGTCGCTACCGGTTACTGATCGCGGGCCCCTACTCCGTGCGCGGGCTGAGCGAGGAAGTCATGGCCGATCTGCGCGGGTTCATCGAGGGCGGAGGCACGATGCTCTCGCTCAACGCCGACTGGAGCGCGTCGCGAGCAGATCTGACCGATGAACGTGATGCCACCGCGGAGATTGTCGGCGTGCGCTACGGAGATGCGCTGCCTGAGGCACCGTGCAGCTTCGCCGCGGAGGACCTGCGCGTCACTCTGCCTGCCGCCACCGCCCGCCGCGCTGTCGAGGTGCTCGAGGGCACTGAGGTGCTGATCGCCTTCGAGGATGGCACGCCCGCGGTCACCCGGCGGGCGCTCGGGCAGGGGAGCGTGGTCGGCGTCCACTTCGGCCTGATGACCGAGCTGGAGAAGGGCGAGACGCCCGAGCTTGCACAGTGGCTTTCCATGCAGGTGGCGCAGCTATCGCAGCCGGAGGTCTACTGCGAGGGGACGGGCTTCCGCGTGATGGGTGCGCAGCGTAAAGGCGACTGGATCGGCGTGGCGCTCTTCCCGGAGGAGGTCCCGAGCGTGGCGAAGATGCACGTGAACCTGCCCGCACTCGGAATCAACCGCGAGGAGTACCGGATGCTGCACCTCGGCAAGGAGATGGAGATACAGCTTCCCGGTGATCGCTGGGGCGATGACGGCTTCTGGACACCGCAGATCCTCGCGGACGGCTTCGACGTCACCATCTGCTCCGACCACGACCGCAACATGCCGATGCCGGACGAGCTTGACCTGTCGGAGTTCGATGAGGACGCCGCAACGTACATCAAGTCGCTCACAGACCGCAACTGGGATAGCGTGACTGAGGGCCAGGAGAAGCGCACTTACTCGCATGAGATCGTGGTCCTGGCGCCCGCCACTGAGATGGTGATGCCGCAGGAGTAGTTATTCGGGCGGGCCGAATTCCTCCCGCAGCATCCGATCCATGGTCCGCAGCGCGGTGGCGCCATCGCCGCGAACGGTCGAACCGTGCATGGTGGCGCAGACGCGCGGCTCAAGGTGTGCGAGCCGCTCGATGTGCCCGGTGGTGTGCGGCGTGTAGGGCATGTAGTCATCGAAGGGCGTGCCGCGGTAGGAAGTGAGTTGGCCGCGCATCAGTTCGACCACGTCGTCTTCGGTGATTGCCGGCACGTCGCCATCATGCCCGAGCACATCCGAGCAAAGCAGCAGCCCCTGCGTCTCCTCGAAGAGATGCCCGGCGTCCCACCCATGCGGGACCTGAGGTGTATGAAAGAAGCGCCAGCGGAACCTCCCGGTCTCGAAGGTTTCGCCATCGGCCAGGCCCCGGGCTTTCCGGCTGGAGAAGTCGTTGACATTCACTTCGGCGCCAACGATGCTGCACATCGGCTCGGCCTGTGGGGCAAGCTCCAGCCACTCATTCAGCGCACCACTCTCATCCGCCTCGAAGTGGCTGAAGCCGATCCAGCGCACGGTGCTCGGGTCGATGATCTGCGCGACCGCATCGCGCATGCCATCGAACATCCTCCGCATCCCCGCGTGGTAGATCAGCGGTTCATCATCCACGATCAGAAACTGGCAGAACTGCAGGTTGAAGCTCTTCGCGTAGGTGCTGATCCGGTATACATCGGGTGCAATCTCATCCACTCGCGCCATGATTCACAACCCCTCCACTCGCCCACTGAAGCGTCCTTTACTATGCGACAACTTCCTCCCCCACAGGGCCTTCCTCCTCCACGAAACGCTGCCGGTAAACCTTGCGTGCCTCACGGCAGGTGCGCGCGGTGAATTGCGCATTAACGCCGCCCGCCACCAGCACGCCGATGCCAGGGATTATCTGCGCAAGCTTCCGCTTCACCAGGTACCATGCCATGTCTCTGGCCGCATTGCGCAGCCACCGACCGGCCTTCTCGTCGCGGATGTCCTCCCACGAGACCCCATCCTGCAACTCACGTGCGACCTCCTGAAGCCGGTCCAGCAAGTGCGGCTGCCCGCGCCGCTCACTCCTCTGCGCGAAAAGTAGAGCGACAGCATACGCATGCTCGTCAGGATCAGCCAGGTCGAAGCCGTAGACGCCGGCAATCTCCCCAATCGCCAGCAGATTGTTCACCAGCAGCGTCGGCACGTCCGCGGCGAGTCCCACCGGTCCGGTGACGCTGGTGGCGACCCCGGTTGCGCCGGCGATGCTGATCCAGCGGCGGCAGACGCGGCGCACGATACGATCGGGCACACGCACGTCGAGGTCCCGGATGGCGCTGATCCCGGAAATCTCGATGCCATCCTGTCGGTATCGCTTGAGCGCGGCGCCTCTACTTAGCTGCGTCAGGCTCAGGTCCGCCACCAGGTTCAGTATCGCGCGCAGCACGGCATCACCGACGATCCCGACCGCCTCACTCTGCCGATCATCCCTCATGACCCCGACCTCCTCACGGTCGCGTCGCCGCGCCTCTCATTTGCGCAGCAGGTCCTCAAATAGCGCCACCAGCCGGTCCCGCATTACCTCGGGCGTGAAGTGTGCCGCGGCACGTTCAACGCCGCGTTCGGCCAACTGCCCTCGCAGCGCGTCATCATCGCGCAGACACACCAGAGTGTTCGCGAGTGCCTCGCTATCTTCCTCGCGAAAAATCAGACCCGCGTCGCCGATGACCTCCGGAATCGCGCCGCTGGAGGAGCCGATCACCGGCGTGCCGGACATCATCGCCTCCACCAACACGCGCCCGAACTGCTCCTGCCAGGCGGGGATGCTGCGCGATGGCAGCACCAGCGCATCGAAAGCGCGCATGTACGCGGGCATTTGCGATTGCTCGACGCGGCCCAGCCAGTTGAGGCGCTCCGGGCACAGATCATCGCCCAGCGCCCTCAGGTCGGCCTCGGCAGGCCCTGCGCCTATCAGGCAGAGGCGGAAAGCATCGGGGAGAGAGGCGACCGCTCGCAGCAGCACGTCCACGCCCTTCTCATGCACGAGGCGGCCGACGTAGCCGATGAGGAAGCGGCCATCCGGGGCGAGGCGATCGTGCAGCTCTGCCTCATCGCCGGGATGGAATCGCTCAGGCTCGACGCCCGGCGGGATGACTCGAACGCGCTCGGGGGCCATGCCCCGCGCCACCAGCACAGTCTTCGCGCCCTCCGTGCAGGCGACCGCCGCATGGAGATGGGGGATGGTGGTGCGCTCGGCCCAGCCGCGCAGGACCTTCGGGAAGCCGCTCCAGTCGCGCAGCACGTTCTCGAAGGAGAAGAGCACGCGGCGGGCCTGCGGTGTGACACGCCGAGCGATTGCCATCACCTGCGCCACGCCAATCTCGGATGGCTCCCCGACGGCGAAGATGACGTCCGGGCGGAACTGCCGCAGTGCACCTGCGACGCCGGAGAGGTAGCGGCTGTAGACGTAGGGACGCGGCGGATAGACGGGGGCGGTGAAGACGCGGTGGTCGGCCTTCTCCGGATCGGGGCGCGATACGCCATATTCCCCGCAATCAACGTAGCTCGCCGAGAGCGACGCAAGCTCCACATCCGGGTGCGCCGCGAGTGCCGTCCACGGCGATCCCACGGCGGCGATCGAGGTCACGAGCACACGCATGGAACACTCTCCTGACGCGGGGCTGCCGGCGCTATGCGCGATAGTGCCCCTCAAGCGCCACCGGCAGTTCGCGGTAGGCGGCGTAAAGCTCCTCGTAAGCCGACGCGTCAGAGGAGGGTTCGACCGTCCGCTCACCAAGCTCCACGCTTGATTGGCCCTCGCTCACGCTGCTGAAGACGCCCGCGCCGATGAAGGCGAAGATAGCGGCTCCCGCCACCGTTGCCTCTTCGTTCGTGATCGTCGTGACCGGCAGGCCGGTGATATCCGCGCGAAGCTGATTCCACAGCGCGTTCTTTGCGCCACCACCCACGAGGCGGATGCCCTTCGGCTGGAAGCCGGTGGAGGACTGCAGCACCTCCGCGGCGTGGCGAAGCTGCAGGCAAAGGCCCTCAAGCCCCGCGCGATAGATCTGTCCGCGCGTGGTGCCGAGGCCCAGCCCCAGCAGCGTGCCCTTCGTGTGATGGCGCGCGTTCGGCCCGGTATCGGGCACGAAGCTGGGCAGCATGGTCACTCCGCCCGCGCCCGGCTCAACCTCCTCGGCCTCCGCGATCATCCGCCGGTATGCCTCCGCGCGCTCCGAGACATCGCCGAAGAAGTGCTCGCGGATCCACTCCAGCGGCCCTGAGCCCATCATCAGAAGCTGCGGGTTCCAGCGCCCCGGCTCGGCGTCGGCCTCGATGATCAGTCCCGCCTCGTAGCCCTCCCGCGTGGCCTCATAGGCCTGCTGGCGCAGCATCAGTATCTCCCACGTGCCCGAGGAGAGGATCGCCTCATGCGGCCCGGCGCCTGAGCCAACGGCCGCGAACTGCGTATCATGGCCCGCCGCGACCACCGGAACGCCCTCCGGCAGCCCGGTCTTCTGCGCCGCGCTGTCGCTGAGGCTGCCGATCACCTCGCCCGGCTCCACCCACTGTGGGAAGAAGCTCGGACTGAGATCGGCGAGGGAGAGCATCTGCGGCGACCAGTCGCGCGAGGCCATCTCCATCGCCATCATGGTGCCTGCCGCGGTGGGGTCAATGGATTGTTCGCCGCAGAGCTTCATGCTCAGCAGGCCCGGCATCATCAGCCATGTATCGGCACTTTCGAGCGTCTGCGGCTCGTTCTCGCGCAGCCAGATGAGCTTGAGCAGCGTGTCGAACGGAATGACCTGGTAGCCGGTGACGCGGAAAAGCTCCCATGTGTCGATGCGCTGACCGATCGTCCGGGCGATCTCCTCGGTGCGGGCGCATTGCCACGAGATGACCGGGTAAGTCAGTGCGTTGTCGGCGGTGACGGGTGCGCCATCGGCCCCGAAGGTGGTGACCGTGACGGCGCGGACGCGTCTGCGATCACTTTCGCTCAGCGCCCGCTTGCAGGCATCCGCGAGCGTGCTGAAGACCTCATCGAGCGGCCAGATGCGCCAGTTGGCGGGCGCGTCCGGCTGCGGTGCGGGCTGGTGCGGGATGCTTGCGGATGCGACGACCTGCCCGGCGGTGTCTACTGCGAC
>JAAYJW010000288.1 GCA_012522765.1 candidate division WS1 bacterium
ACCGACGGATCTCCTCCAGGTAGAAGTCGTAGACCTCAGCGCGGAGATGGTGCGGGAAAGGCCCGGGGCGGATACCACGCATCTCCTCAACCGCCTCGCGCATCCCCCCAAGGAACCGCGGATCCAGGGCATCGGGATCAATGATCCGCTCCAGTTCAACTGCCGGCATCCACGCGATGAAGCACAGGCCGATCGTCTCCGGGCGCGCCTGCGTCATCACGCCCTCGATCATCTCCCGCGCCTCATCCTGCCAGCCCCGCACCGGCACGATCGGCTTGATCTTCACGCGCACCGGGTAGCCTGCATCGCGACATTCCGCCGCAGCCGCGATACGCTCCTCGGTGGTGCCCGAACGCGGCTCAAGCTCCCGGCTGACGGTCGCGCTCGTCATGCTCCACAGGCAGATCGTGCGCGGCAGTAGCGCCTCAGTCAGAAAGCCCACGTTCGCGCTCTTTGTGTGGATCAGGTGCCACTGATCCGGCGTATCCGCGAAGTACTCCGACAGCAGCGAGATCAGCCCGTACTCCGGCTCGAATGCGAGGATGTCCGTCAGGCAGGAGTTGAACATGAAGACCTTCTGCCACCGGTTGGCCTCGACAGTTGGCGCTACGGCGCGCTCAAGATACTCCTCCGCGTTCGTGAAGATCGCCGCGACCTTCCCCCCGCTGCAGTAGGCGCAGCCGTGCGGGCAGCCGTAGATCGTGTCGAACTGCCAGCGCGAGCGACAGATGCGGCCGGAGTCGGCCCGTTCATTGTGCCGCTGCGGGCCGCCATGCCCGAGCATCGTCCACAGCAGCGACTGCGGCGTCCCCTCCGGGCAGCGCTCGAGCACCGGTGCAATCTCCGGCGCGCCATCGGCCTGCCAGCGGGTGAAGATGAGGTCCGGCTCCGTGTGCTCCGCATGCTCGCCCTGGCGGACGCGCGAGTTCACCCAGCCTCGCTCTTCCACCATGCGCGGGACATCATCCACTGTCACGACCTGAACATCCGCGAGGTCCCGCCCTATTGCGCCGAGCATGCGCTCGGTTCGGCGCAGGCAGAGGCTGTCGCTAAGCGTGTCCTCGAACGCGTAGATCGCTTCGGGCGCCAGATCGTACATTGCGCAACCCTCACTCCTCCGGGATCAGGATGGCCGCTTCGCCCAGCCGCAGGCTGAGCGTCTCCACCGGCTCACCGAGCGTACCGTCGGCTCGCAGTGGTCATGATGCTCTCTTTCCCGGGAAGCAGCTTCAGCAGTGCATAGTTGCCCGACAGGTGGGGCGAATCCTGCCTCCGTGGCGCAGGGCTCCGCCAAACTTGACAGCCCCTGCCCATGCTGGTACTCTTCTTGATGGGCGCATACAGGCGTGCAGCCGGGAGGAAGAAGGCTCCTGCCATTGCACTGACCTATCAGGAGTTGAACGGGGTGGGGGAGCTTACTGAGCGACAACAGACGATCGCGGCCGCCGTGGTGGCGGAGCACATTCGCACGGCTCAGCCGGTGGGTTCTGAGGTGCTACGGGCGACAGCGGGTTTCGGCTGCAGTTCGGCCACGATCCGCAACGAGATGGTGCGGCTGGAGCGGCAGGGCTACCTCGAGCAGCCGCATACCTCCGCCGGTCGCGTGCCGCTCGGGCCCGCCTACCGCCTGTACGTTGATGGCCTTCGCATGACCGACAGCCGCCTCGATCGCGATATGACGTGGATCCAGGGGGAACTGCGGCGGGTTGCGGGGCAGCCGGAGGCGGCGCTGAGGCTCAGCTCTGCGATCCTGTCGCGCATCACCCGCTATCCGGCTGTCGTCGTGGCGCCCAGTGGTGGCGGTCCACGGCTGATTGACCTGTCCCTGTCGCCGGTCAGCGCCACGAATGTGCTGCTGTCATGGCTCGACGACCGCGGCAGCAGCGAAGAGGCGCTCATCGAGATCGCCGCTCCGATCACCGCCGATGAGGTCGCGCGGATCGAGGGCGAGTTGCGCGGAAGCTGCGTGGGGCGCCCCCTCGACACCGACTTCGCCATCGAAGGGCTCGATGCGGCCGGCGAGGACCTGCTCCGCGGCATACGTGAGGCGTTCGACGAGGCGGGAAGTGGGCAGGTCTATGTCGAAGGAACAACGTATATACTCGATCAGCCCGAGTTCGAGGAGCTCGAGCGACTGCGGCGGCTCATAGGCACACTCAACCAGTCACCGCTGCTGCGACGGGCACTTGGCGCCGCGGCGCGAGGCCAGACGGCCTCCGCGAGCATCGGTGAGGAGCACAACATCGGGGCTTTGCGCGATTGTTCGGTGGTTGCCGCGTCATACTCGGCAGGCGGACTGCGAGAGGGCGCGCTGGGTGTCGTAGGCCCGATGCGGATGCGGTACTCGCAGGCGCTGGAGATGGTCGCCGCGATAGCGCGTCATCTCAGCCAGGCGCTCGCGCGAGATCGAGAGCAGTAGTTGGCGCACAGACCACATGCAATGACAATGAGCGCCCGCACACCGGCGACGACGAGCAAGCGGGCATTGTCACAGGAGGACATTCGGAGATGCTGGACAAGGGTGGCAGGAGGATCAACGTGGTGGGCAGTGACGATGAGCAGCGAGTAGACGAGCAGACGCCGACCGAGGAGCATGACGCGTCCGCGGCTACGGATGAGACTTCCGCCGAGGAGCCGCAGAGCATCGAGGAGCTTCAGGCGGAAATCGAGCGGCTTCGTGAGGAACTGGCTGAGGAGAACGATCGGCACCTGCGGGCGGTTGCTGAACTGCAGAACTACCGCCGCCGGGTGTCGCGCGAACACAGCGAACGGGCGCGCTATGCCGGCCAGGACGTCATCTCGAGCATCCTGCCGGTGATGGACAACCTGCAGCGGGTGCTCGAGCACCAGGAGCAGGCCGGTAGCGAGGAGTTCGCCCGCGGCGTGCAGATGACCGTGGAGGAGTTTTTCCGCGTATTGAGCCAGTTCGGCGTGACGGTGATTGACTGTCAGGGACAGCGATTCGACCCGGAGAAACACGAGGCGGTGGCGCGCGTCACTACCACCGAGGTGCCCGAGGGCACCGTTGTGGCGGTGGACGCCCCGGGCTACTGCCTGCACGACCGTTGCCTGCGGCCGGCCCGAGTGGTCGTCGCTCACAGCGGCGATGAGGACGAAGCGGGGTCCTGACGCAGTGAGCGCTGCTTGACAGTGTGAACGCAGGGGGGCTATAATCCACCGAGTTTGGGAGGCAGCCGATGGGTTCACGTCAACAGTTCCCCAAGGAGGGGGCGTCCAGCATGCTGAGGCCGGGCGTTGAAGAGTACGCCAAGATCCGCGTCGTCGGCGTTGGTGGCGGCGGGTCAAACGCTGTCGATCGCATGATCGAGGCCGGCCTGATGGGCGTCGAGTACCTCACGATCAATACTGATCGGCAGGTGCTGGACCTCTCAGCCGCGGATAAGAAGCTGCAGGTAGGCGAGCAGCTTACCCGCGGCCTCGGTACCGGTGGCGATCCGGAACTCGGCCGCCAGGCCGCTGAGGAGAGCCGGCAGGAGATCCTCATGTCCCTCGATGGGGCGGACATGATCTTCCTCACCGCCGGCATGGGCGGTGGCACCGGCACCGGCGCCAGCCCCGTGGTGGCACAGATTTCACGCGAACTCGGCGCTCTCACCGTGGCTGTTGTCACGAGGCCATTCGGCGTCGAGGGCAGGAAGCGCGCTCAGCTCGCCGAAGAGGGGATCGAGCAGCTCAAAGAGGTCGTTGACACCCTCATCGTCATCCCCAACGACCGGCTCCTGACCCTCACTGAGGAGGACCTCACGCTTCAGCAGGCGTTCTCACTGGCCGACACGATCCTCCAGCAGGGCGTGCAGGGCATCTCCGAGGGCATCGTGGTCCCGGGCCTGGTCAATCTCGACTTCAACGATGTGCGCGCGGTCATGAAGGACGCGGGCACGGCCATGATGGGCATCGGCGAAGCCTCCGGCGAAGGTCGCGCACAGTCGGCGGCGCAGCAGGCGATCTCCAGTCCGCTGCTTGAGACCGGCATCGAGGGCGCCCGCGCCGTGCTGCTCAACATCACCGGCGGGCCCGACATGACGCTCACCGAGGTGCATGAGGCCTCCAAGATCGTGCAGGAGGCGGCGCAGGGCGACGAGGGCTCCGATCTCACGCTCGGCGCGGTCATTGACGAGAAGATCGAGGGTACGATCCGCGTCACGGTCCTCGCCACCGGCTTCAACGCCGACTACCGGGAACGCGACCTTTCGATGCGGCGGGGAGCGAAGAAGGCCCAGGAGGAGCGCCCGTCCGCTACAGAGCGCGAGGAGCGCCCCGAACCTGCTCGCCGCGAGGAGCGCGAGCGACCTGCCGCGGCCTTCGAGGAAGAGGAGCTTCCGACCTACGACGAGGACGACATCGACATCCCGGCGTTCCTGCGCCGGAGGTAGTCGCATCAGGCAATCAACTGACGCCCCCAGCGCCGGAGAGCGCGATGGTCCGCACGGACAGGACTTGTCCGTGCCATCCAACGACTCACGCGCGGATCGGGGGCGTTGTGCTGTACCGCTCCGGGGCCGACCATGAACGCCCGCCAATACAGCCGACTTGGCTTACGCAACGTTACTCGCGAGATTGACCCTCGGCTCGTGGCTGCGATCGGGGAGTTCTTCGGTGAGGACTTCAGCCGCGTGCGTTTCTTGCAGATGGCGGCAGGGTCGCCGGCGCAGCATGCCGGCGTACTCTGGGCGCCACGCGCGCGAGCGTTCGCATGGAGCCGCAATGTCCTCTTCCCCACGGGCTACGAGACCATCTACGCCGGCGATGCGGAGTGGCGGGAGGAGAACGCGCGCACGATCGCGCATGAGCTGTGGCATGTGCTGGACTTCCGCCGCACGGGCCTGATCCGCTGGTGCTGGTTGTACGCGCGCGAGTGGCGCCGCCATGGCCTGCGGAAGATGCGGCACGCGGTGCATGAGGTCCGAGCGCGCGAGGCCGCCGCGGCATTCATCAAATCGGAAGAGTTCCGCGAGGCGCGAGCAAAGGCGCTGAGCCCCCAATGAAACGCACCGCCGCGCGCTACTGCCCCTTACTGCCCTACCTGCTTGCCGCGCTGCCTCTGCTCTATCTCGTACTCCTGCTGGCGCGCCACTACGTGGATGTTCCGGTCGCCGATCAGTGGCTGCTCGTGCCGATGATCGACAGGGCATTCCGGGGCGAACTGACCTTCACCGATCTGCACTCGGCACAATACGAGCATCGCATGCTCTTCCCCCGCCTGATCATGATCGGCCTCGCCCTCATCACCGACTGGAACACCGGATACGAGATTGCCGTCACGGTGATCCTGGCAGTCGGCACGCTGCTCGCCCTGCTGTATCAGACTCGCCTGACGCAACAGGACACCGGTTGGAGCCGCTTCAGGTGGCACATGCCGGTGCTCGCGCTGATGGTCTTCTCGCTGGGCCAGGGCGAGAACTGGTTCTGCGGGTGGCAGTTGCAGTTCCCGCTCACGGTACTGAGTGTCGTCCTCGGCTTCACCCTGCTGAGCAGGCCCGAGTGGTCACTGTGGCGCTATCTCGGCGCCATCGCGCTGGGGGGCGTGGCGACCTATTCGCTCGGCAATGGCCCGCTCTACTGGCCGCTGGCGATCGCTCTGGCGGCGGTCATGCCGTGGCGGCCG
>JAAYJW010000289.1 GCA_012522765.1 candidate division WS1 bacterium
CCCCCAATGGAGGTCGCACTGAATGAACAGGCGCTTTGGCTTCACCCTTATCGAGCTGCTTGTGGTAATCGCAATTATCGCGATCCTCGCCGCTATCCTGTTCCCGGTCTTCGCACGGGCGCGGGAGAAGGCCCGACAGACCTCATGTCTCTCGAACCTCAAGCAGATCGGCCTCGCCGAGAAGATGTACGAGCAGGACTACGACGAGCGCACCGCGTCCTACTCCAGCCATCCCGGCAGCAGCGCGCAATACAGTCACCGCGAGATGCTCGAGCCCTACCTGAAGAATACGCAGATCGCCCAGTGCCCCAGCGCCGATGTCACCGGCACCACCTGGAGCTACGCTCCCAACATCAGCCCGGTCAACGGGAGCTACGGCAGCAACTACAGCTACTTCTTCGCCTTCCGCAAGATCGCGGTCATCCCGAACCCGTCCGAGTGCGCGATCTTCGCCGACACCACCAGCAGCGGCCACTGGCGCTACAGTGCTACCGACAACGAAGTCCAGAGCGTTGCCTTCCGTCATAACGACGGCGCCAACTTCTCCTTCCTTGACGGCCATGCCAAGTGGATGACCAAGTCATTCGTGCTCGGCCAGGGCGCACCGACCGTTGTCGCCACCAGCACCTTCCTTGGTGGCGGCCTGCCGATCGCCCCGTAAGGCGTCTTCCTGACGCGCTTTCTGCTGCCCGCCGCCCACAAAGCGGCGGGCAGCTTATGTACGACGGGAGCGCGTCGTTGCCGTCGACGAACGGCCGCGCCGCTTCGCACCGCCCCTCGCGAGGGCGCGAGGGCCACAACGGCGACGTCGTGAGCCGCGCGCTACATCCACCGCCCGCCTTCGCGCCGGAAGCGTGCGGCCTCCGCGGGCGTGGGGAAGGAGTGATACGTCGCCTCCTCGCTCGGGTTCGGCCGCGTCTGCACCTCGCCCATCTCGAAGAGGTCGATCGCTTGCGAGAGCAGCCGTCCGCCGATGAGCTTGCAGCGCCGCATCAGCCCGGCCTGCGTCTCATCCGGCGCGATCGGCACCGGCTCCTGCAGGATGATCGGCCCATCATCAAGCCGCTCGTTCATCACGTGCACCGTGACCGCCGTCTCGCGCTCATGCTCGTAGAGCACCCAGAAGGTCGGCAGCATCCCGCGGTAGCGCGGCAACGGGCCGGCATGGACGTTGATGCAGCCCAGACGCGGGAGTGCGAGCAGGCGCTTGCGCAGGATCTGCGGGCAGGAGACGGAGATCGCCAGGTCCACCTCGAGCGCGCGCAGGCGGTCGAGGAACTCCGGGGCGTTGACATCGGGCACCTGCTCGACCCTGACGCCGAATCTGCGCGCAACCTGCGCCGGGCCGGCTCCGGTGAGCTTTGCGCGCAGATAGCGGAGGCCGTAGCGGATGAAGGTCCAGGTGTCGAAGACGCTCGCCCAGCGGCGGATGGTGGCGGGCAGGCCCTCGGAGCGCGGGTCATCGGCGATGAAGATGGCGGCGATGCGGTCGCTCTTCGCAGCCAGCAGTTCCTCGAGCAGCACAGGGACCACGAAGGGCTCCTGCTGCGTGATGATGGCGGCTCGCAATGGCGTCCGCTGGGGCATGAGGCGGCTCCTGTGATGGCGTAGGCGGTTGGGTGGATGCTTCGCGGAGTGGGGGAGTGCGACCTCTCCAACGGCAACGGCAAACGGCGGGCCGAACCCCCTGGAGGAGCGGCAACGGCTCATGACAGCCTTACGAACGTCATGTGGCACGGGCGCCCTCGCCCGTGCGTCGTACCGACGGAGCGGTTTGCCGAACGACCCACGGGTCCCGCCCAGGGGCGGGATGGCACATGAACGACAACGGCAACGGCTCACGACAGCGTCGCTTCGCGCCGCCCCTCGCGAGGGCGCGAGGGCCACAACGGCATACGGCAACGGCAACGGCATACGGCAACGGCCGACGCATCTAAACGGCAGATGCGTCGCTCCGAACGGCGTACGGCAACGGCATACGGCAACGGCAACGGCCGACGCATCTAAACGGCAGATGCGTCGCTCCGAACGGCGTACGGCAACGGCAACGGCAACGGCAACGGCAACGGCAGTCCTCCCTCAAAGGGCCTCAGGCTCTCGCGGCGAACTAGCAATTGCCTCACTACCCGCAAGCGCGAGGTGACCGGACATGACGCCACGCGAGCGTATCCTGAACGCGCTTGAGCAGCCGCAGCAGCGTCAGCAACAACACGGGCTGCGGCGCCCGAAAGCACCTCAGGCCGTCGGTAACGCCGTCTCCATCGCCACCGTCGAACTAATGGAGGCCACCGGGTGCTTCTTCCCCGAAGCTCATGTCTGCCCCGAGGCCATGGCTGGGCTCGCCGCCGCCGGGCACGAGATCCTCGGTTATGACACCATCGCCCCGGTCTTCTCCGTGCAGCAGGAGGCCGACGCGATGGGCTGCGAGGTCAACTGGGGGCGCATAGACCTGATGCCCGAGGTCGGCGTCCATCCCTGCCGCATCGCCGCCGACATTCGCCTGCCGGCCAACATCCTGCGCCATCCGGCGATCATGGTCGTGCTTGACGCGCTGCAGATCCTGCGCGATCGCTACCCGGACGTGTGCATCGTCGGCAAAGTCTTCGGCCCGTGGACGCTCGCGTATCACCTCTTCGGCGTGGAGCGCTTCCTGATGATGACGCTCGACAACCCCGCGGAGGTGCGGCGGATCCTGCGGATGCTGATGCCGCTCCCGGAGCTTTTCGCGCGCAAGCAGCTTGAAGCGGGCGCGGATGTCATCACGCTCGCCGACCACGCCACCGGCGATCTCGTCGCGCCCGCGATGTATCACGACTTCCTCTGGCCGCTACACAAGGAGCTTGCGAGCGCGATAGCGGGCCCGGTGATCCTGCACATATGCGGGGACACGCTCGATCGGATCGCGTGGATCTCGCGCAGCGGCCTGGCCTGTTTTCACTTTGAGTCGAAGGTTCCGGCGGCCAAGGCTCGCTGGGCGGCGGGGGATCGCATCGCCCTGATGGGGAACATCAACAATCCGCTGACGCTGCTGCACGGGACGCCCGCGGACGTGGCCGTGGAGGTGGAGGAGGCGCTGGCGGCGGGGGTGGAGATCATCGCGCCGGAGTGTGCGGTGCCGCTGACGACGCCGACGGAGAATCTGATCGCGCTGGCGGAGGCTGCGCGGGGGTAGTGGGCGGGAGGTGGCGGGGTTCGAGGACGGCAACGGCTGCCCCTCCCCGTAGCTTGCTTGGGCAAGCTCCTTCCCCTCCCCCTGCACTTCGCTGCGCGAAGTGGGGCGGGAGAGGGGAACGGCATACGGCAACGGCCGAACGACTTACGGCACCTCACCCCGCTTCGGTAGCTCGCGGAGCGTGTCCAGGCGAGGGCGCCTGGACGCCAGGGTGGTGTGCGGGGGTGTCGGTTGTCGTAGCCGTTGTCGTTCATGTGGCACGGGCGCCCTCGCCCGTGCGTCGTGCCGGACAAATCAGCTTTACGAACGACCCACGGGCGAGGGCGCCCGTGGCACATGGAAGGCGTAAGGAGGCTGTGGCCTGTGCCGTTGCCGTCTGTCGTTGCGGACGGCGATGTGCGGGCCTCACCCCCGGAGTTCGCGGGGCGAACGCTTTCCCCCCTCTTCGTTCCGGACGAGGGGAGTGAACGGCTAAGGCAGCGGCGGTGCGGGGGAAATGTGTTGGGCGTAACGTGTCCAGGCGAGGGCGCCTGGACTCCAGGGTGGTGTGCGCGGGGGCTTGAACCCCGCCGCGTCAGAACGCCCAGCCGAGGACGCCCTGGCTGCCGCTGAGCGGGCCGCCGAAGATGTAGCGGTACTGGTAGAAGAGGCCCGTGGTGGAGTGCTCGAAGTCGCCGAGGCCCGCCCAGAAGTTGAAGCTGTCGCTGTCGTCGAAGGCGTCATCATCAGGAGTATGCCGATAGGCGCCGACGCCAACCACGAACGGCATCCCCTGGTTGCCGAGGAACTCTCCCGGGTTCATGCCCGCCTCGAGCGCGATGACAGACCCATCACCGGCGTCGCGGTAATCGCTCTTGAACCACCCGGCGTTGAGGACATAGCTGGGGCCGCCAAGCTCAAGGCGGAAGCCATTGTCATTGCCGCTGTAGGCGTAGGAGACGCCGACGGCCATGCTTGATCCGCCCGAATCCCACTGCGCGGAGGCGATGCCGGCGGCGGTGAGCGTGAAGATGAGCGCGGTCAGCATGGGGAGTATGACGCGAGGGCTGCGCATGACAGGCCTTCTCTCCGTGGCGGCGCATGAGCCGCCGTTTCAGTGGATGGATGCTCCGGCTCTGTGGGGAGATTGTATGCAGGGGGTTGGGGAGTGTCAAGGCTGCGGCGGCGTTGGTACTCGTATAAGATATCTTATGTTATGTTTACGGGCGTCTTGGTTGTTCC
>JAAYJW010000290.1 GCA_012522765.1 candidate division WS1 bacterium
CTACTCCCGCGGCTTCGTCTACGTGCAGGAATCGGCCGATCTGCTGGAGATGATCCGCAACGAGGCGAAGCGCACCGCCGAGGACCTGCATAACCAGGGAGTCAAGGACCCGGAGAAGCTCTACGAGCAGCTTCGCAGCCGGCTGGGCGGGTACATCGAGCGCATCACCGGCCGCCGACCGCTCGTGCTGCCGGCGATCGTCCCAGTGGACAGGTAGCGCCGCAAGCAGCCTTGCATCCGGCAGTGCGGGCGCCCACGTTCGTAGACCACCAGGAGGGGCTGCGCCCGAGCGTCGTGTGCGAGGGCGACGGCTTCCTTGCCAGCCCGCAGTTCGTCGTTGTGGGGGCCCAAATCGGGCGGGCAAGGCCAGCTACAGAGTAGCTGCGCCCGCCCCTTCTGCACGACGTTCTCATGCGCTCAGGCCATGTGACGCTTGAGCCATCCACGATTTATTGGATATGAGGGAGGGCGTCGGCGCCACGCCGCCACCCTGCCGGGCGATCCCACAGCCGGAGCTGATGCCCGATGACGTCTCACGAGCGCGTGATGGCCGCACTGAACTTCGAGCAGCCGGATCGCGTGCCCACCGGGCCGTGGGCGTTTTGGTCTGAATTCGCCGAGGCATGGCGCGAGCAGACCGGCAGCGAGGAGTCGCTTGACGATCACTTGCTCGAGGACGTCTGGATCGCGGTGGGCGACGAGACGCCGTGGCCGAGCCTCGCCGGTGACGTGGGCGCCGATGGCGAATATGTCATCCAGCGCGACGGCTGGGGACAGGTCAAGCGCACGCGCGCTGGCGGGGCATTCTTTCGGCAGGTCGAGACGGCCTACGGCGAGCGAGCGCAGTTGCGCTACGGGGAGTTCGAGTCGCCTACGCTGGAGAGCCGCTACGAGCGTATTGACGCCATCATCGAGGAGCGCAAGCAGCGTTACTGCGTCTTCGCGAAGGTCGGCGGGCCCTTCATCCGCACCGGCTTCATGCGCGGGGAGGCCGAGTGGCTGATGGACCTCGGCGGCGACCCGCAGATGGCCGCCGAGATGGTGATGCGCACCGCCGAGCATATCACGCAGATCGGGCTTGAGGAACTGCGCCGCTGGGACCTCTACGACACCGGCGTGTGGGTCTACGATGACATGGCCGCCACCAAGGGGCCGATGTTTTCGCCCTCGACCGCCGAAGCGGTGCTCGCGCCGGCATGGGCGCACATGGTGGATAGCTTCAGGGAGGCGGGCGCGGCGAAGGTCATCCTGCACTCGGATGGCAACATCGGCCCGCTGCTCGACCTCTTCCTCGACCTCGGCTTCGATGGCATCAACCCCGTGGAGTATCACGTGGGACTCAACCCGCTGGAGCTTCGCGAGCGCTACGGCGATCGCCTGGCGCTGCTGGGGGGCCTCGATAACGCGCTGATACTGCCGCGAGGCGATCGCGCACAGGTGCGGGAGCATGTGCTGGAGGTGCTGCGCGCGGGCACTGAGGGCGGGCTGGTGCTCGCGACACACTCCGTCGGTCCCGACATCTCCGTCCAGACGATGGAGTACGTGCGCGAGCTTATGCTGGAGTACGGGCGGTACCCGATGCAGTGGGCATGAATGGCCGGGGCTTCTCGGGCTCCGGCAAGTACAGCCTGCTGCTGTGAGCATGATGTGAGACCAGACTCAGTGGTGTATGATAGGCTTGGCGTGAGCAACAGGTCAGGTTCATGGGGTCAGGCGCGTGGGGAGTGGTGGTTGGGGATGGTTCGAACTGCGTTGCATGAGATAGACGGGACTTTGTGGTGGTGGCGACATTGCATCGGCGTCTGGTGGCGCCGATGGCGCGTTCTGGGCGCGGGATGAGTCCCGGTACGCTTTGCCCGGAGCAGGGTCAGGCAACAACCGCACACAATGAGAGGGCCCATCATCGCGATGGGCCCTCTTTGCGGCTTCCTCAGCAGCCCCTCATACCAGGGGACTACTTGCGCGTCTTGCGTGAGCCCCCGTTGTCACTGCCGCGGTCATCATCGTCGCGTTTGTCACTGCTGCGGTCATCATCGCCACGGTCATATTTGCGATCGTCGCGATCGTCGTCGCGTTTGCCACGGTCCCGGTCATCTCGGTCGCGGTCGCGATCCTCATACTTCCGTGGCTCATCAGGCGTGGTACGCCACTGTTCGCGGTTGCCATCGTAGTAGCCGGGGCCGTCGTCGCGGCCTCGATCCCGAGGGCGATCGCGATCCCAATCGCGGTCTCGGCCTCTGTCGCGATCCCAGTCGCGGTCGCGGTCCACGTTCCACTCGAAGTGCCAGCGCCCGGTGTAGTCTATGTCTCGAGGCTGGCTATACCCTGTGCCATATCCCCGGTGGCCATATCCGTAGCGCACCATCTGCCAGTAGTCATACCACTGCTCCTCAAGCTGCAGCACGAACTGGTCGTGGCTTCGGCTGCCGTAGGCGGGCACACGTGCCTGGTAGCGATTGTCGCGCATGTAGCTGCGGTAGCTGTCGACGATCCACTGCCACACCCGGTCGGGCGTATCATCCCCGACACGATACCTTGCCTCCGATGACAGCCCGTAGTCGGCGAGCAGGCGCATCCACTCGGTCTGCGGGCGCCACTCCGGCCCCCACGTCGCGGGGATCGGCACGCCGCGAACCACCGGGCAGGGCCGCTTGGGCCCCGTCTGCGGGATCAGGCCTGCATCCTGCTGCAAGTGCCAGACGAACTGCTGGCTGCCGAGGATCGGAGCTGCTGCTACATCCGCTGTCTGCGAGCCGGTGAGCGCAGGTAGCGCCAGTACGGCTACGGTTGCGAGTATTGTCAGCATCATTCTCGTCATTGATCTCACCTGCCTCGACTGATTTGCGTCCGCTTCCATGTGGTAATTCGCCCAAAGCCTTCGAAAGGTTACTACGTAGCATAGTAGTTGCAGAAACAACTTATACGCGCGACCATCTGCGGGGAGGGGGTCCGGTCAAAGCAGAGGCCCCGCCGGGATCAGCGGGGCCTCTGTGTAGGCACAAGCAAGCTGCTACCAGCAGCCGCCGTAGCGACGGCCGTAGTCGTAGCCGTCACCCCAGCCGCGGTCATAGCCACGATCGTACCCGCGGTCGTAGCCCACGTCATGACCGTAGTCGTAGCCGTTGTTCCAGCCCCTGTCGTAACCACGTTCGTACTGCCGGCTGCCACGACTGTCATAGTGGCCGCGCGGCGCAGGCTGATCGTACTTCCAGCTCTGCCGGTTACCGTCGTAGTAGCCACGGTCGCGGTACCGGTCGTAGTCCCGGCCACGATCTCGGCTGGACTTGTCAATACCGTCGAGGATCCCGTAGACGACGGCCCCTGCCGCCAGGCCTGCAAGGATCCTGCCCGTGTCATTCGCCTCGGCGGGCCTCGGCGTAGCCGGGCCAAAGCCCGTTGTCAGGGCGACGACGAAGGCGAGCGTACACAGCGCTGTTCTCGTCAGCATCTCGATTTGCTCCTTTCCTACCGGGCGATCGGCCCGATGTCGTTGCTACTACCCTCCGTAGTAGTGTCACTCGATCCTTCTTCGTCCGCCGCATTCTTCATGTTACACAGCTTCTGCAATGTCTGGTGCTGGCTCTCAGCGGGTCGGTGGCTGCCATCCATGCCAGCCCCAGCCGGCTCCCCACCGCTGTCCATCGCGATGCCACACCCGGTGACATGCCGGACCTCGACAGTCGTAGTAATAGCGACCCGGCGGGTGCACAAAGATAAGGTCCGGGCCCGGCCGCGGCAGGCCGAAGCGATAGTCATGCCTCGGCACGCCCCGGTTGGCGGGAATGCCGCCCCAGCTCTCCTCCAGTTGCTGCCGCCAGCGCCGCGAGAAGCTGCCCTGGAAGGGCGCATCGTGCGGCTGGAAGTACGGCCTGGTGCTGCCTCTATCTCCCTGGATGCGCCGTCCGACAACATCCCGCGGCTGTTGCTGCTGTGCGGTCGCCTCCAGTGCTGCGCCCACTATCAGCAGGCACATCAGCGCGCCAATTACCGGCAACTTCATCCCACACCCTCCTCCAGTCCATTAGCGGGTCACGCAGCGTCAACGATAGCGTGAGCCCAGGTAAGGATAGCCCATCCCGACCTTCGGCCCGGTCATGCTGCGCATCGGCTTGTCATACCAGTACTGACCGGGGATCGGGTAGGGGGAATACACTGTGCCCTGTCGCGCCTGCGATCGCTCGTAGGGATCTGCAGCAAGTCTGCACCTCGGGGAGGCGTCGCCAAGGTCGCGCCACAAACCGCAGCGGCCGCAACGAACGGGATGATCGTATCGCTCGGCGAAAGTGGGGTATTCGGTGGCCTGTGGGCGGTAGTAGTAGCCCGGCTGGCCGGGGGTCTGTCCGTCCTTCACCGTGACCTCGCCCTCGAACGGGCCGATATACCACATGGAGGTGCTGCCCTGCGCGAGTGCCATACCGGCAGTCGCCATGAGAGCCAGGAAGATCACTACCGCAGTCGTGTATCGCACGATCTTCATCTCCGTTTCTGGTGCTACTATCAGGCATAGTATAACCTTGTGCGCTACTAGTGTCAATAGTAGCGAACGATTGCCCTCAAAGACATATTCGCCTGAAGCGGGGGGAGAGTTACAGCAGAGGGAAAGACGGTGTTGCCGTCGTCGTCGCCGTTGCCGTATGGAGTGGCGGCGCTTCAGCGGCGCCATGTCGTTCTTAACAGCTGACGGAGCGGCTGAAAGCCCCTCCGCTCCATACGGCTGGGCAAACGGTCTCTCTCCAGTCGCCCTCCCGTGGGGCTCACGCCGTTGCCGTTGGTCCCTAATGGCGCAGCTACAGCGTGTGGATGCCCAGCCGCTCTCGGCGGGGCTGGTCCCAGTTGTGGAAGTAGCGCAGGCGCACAAGCCCGGCCGCCTTCGCGTAGCACTCACCGTAGTTTGACACGTTGCGGACCTTAAGCAGCCTGTGGTGATGGTAGACGAAGCCGAGGGGACCGGCCATTGGCGCTTCGCCAAACTCGGACTCGGCGGAGGAGAGGATCATGTCACGCGCACGGGCAACCGCGAGGCGCGCGACCCGTGTCTGGGTCCACTCGTAGGCGTAGTTGCTGCTGAAGTAGGCGGCGATCTCATTGGCCTGTGACTGCAGCGCTGGCCGGTTCGCGATAGTATAAAGCAACATCAGGCGCAGGAAGAAGCGTGACTCGGGGCCGTGCCGGGGGATTACCAGCCACTTGCGGCCGCAGATCACCTTGTTGTAGGCATGCTCGGCGGCCTGCCGGGTGCGGTGGGTGGTATTCAGTTCGGTCAACTGCTCCATCGTCCACCGCTGGATCTCCTCATTCACGCGCTCGATCACCTGAATCGTGCGCTCGTTACGGATATCCGCTCGTGTGGTCTGGGCCATGGCTAACAGATCCTTGCGTTATTTGATAATGCACAACGGGATAAGCTTGAACGGTGGTTACCACTTCCGTTTTCTTCCGACGGGGGATCAGGACCTGCAGAGCCAGCCGCGGCGAGACTGCGCGGCGGCGGCGAGAGCGAAGACCACGGCGTAGACGGCGGCGCCTCCGAGCAGCACCATCTGAAAGCCCCAGAGCTTGGCCGCCAGCATCGCCGACACCGACCCGAGAACCGAAACGACGCCGTTTATGCCCCACGCCCACGGAACCATGTCGCCTCTCCAGCAGCCCACCTCGCGCAGTCCCGTCGGGAAGGGGATGCCCATCATGAAGCCGAGCGGAAAGAGCAGGGCCATCGTCAGGAGGCTACGCAGGCCGATGGGCCAGCCCAGCGTTGCGGTCAAGAGCGGTCGCAGCCCAACAAGCAGCAGCAGCACGATTGCCACGACCAGCAGCGCGGAGATTGCCGCGCGCCGCAGCATCACGTTCTCGGGCCACGACTGGCTGTAGAGGCTGCCGCAACCGCTCCCCAGCAGCAGGGAGAAGAGGATCACCGAGAGTGTGAGCGCAGGATAGCCGAGGTAGAGGATCAGCTTCTGCGCCAGGCATACCTCCACGAGCATGTACCCCGCGCCAAGCAGCGCGAAGTAGAGCACCGCACCTGAGAGCGGCCCGGCGGTTCCGATCCCCGATCGGACGAGCACAACGATCGTGACCAGTGAGAAGAGCAGCACGGCGCCGAGCGCAACGATCACGAAGCCCGACATCTGCGGCGGGATGCCCCTGTTGAAGTCGATCACGAACGGGCGGTCATCAGTGCGTGGGATTACCTCGATGTCCGCGCCCGCCCACCAGTCGTTGAACCTCTCCCCGAAGTCGCCGATCGACATGCCCTCCCGCAGCCACCCGAAAGGCGGGACCTCGTACGCCCGCGGGAAGAAGACCGGGACAAGCCCCGTCGCAACCGCCTGGCGCGCCAGCTCCGCGGAACGTTCAGGCGCCAGCGCGCTGCGGTAGATCGTCACCAGGTGCCGGTACGGGCCCTCCTGATACTGCCTCGGCGGGACGCTCATCACGACGATGCGCGCCAGCGCCTCATCGCGAGAGAGCCGCTCGCGCTCGAGCGCGGCCAGCCCGGTGAGGATCAGCCGCGTCAGCACCAGCGGGTGCTGGCAGATGATGGATACCTGCCCCTCTTCGGTCAGGTGCGCGAGGTAGTTCTCAAAGCCCTCGACTGTGTGGATGTAGCTCTCCACCAGCGCGAGGCTGCTGGAGGCGGTGGTGGCGCTCTTGGTCAGCGCCATGTAGATCAGGTCGTAGTTCCGGGGGGAGCGCCTCACGTAGCTGCGACCCTCGGCGACATGCACGTTGACGTTGCTGTAGTCATACAGCGGCCCGGAGAAGTCGCGGTAGCGGCGCACGATCGGGAGCATGGACGGGTTGAGCTCGGCGCCCTCGATGCGCTCGGCGCCGACCGCCTGAGCCAGCAGCACGTCGAGCCCCGCCCCGGGCCCGATCAGCAGCACGCTGTCGGGGCGTTCGGTGATGAACGGGAAGAAGCCTATGAAGTTGCGATAGCGGTCAACGACGGTGTTCAGGTCGCCCTGAAAGTGAATGAGGTTCGTCGGCACCTCGCCGTCGGTGTAGACGAAGAGGTCGTCGGTCGGATCGAAGGTGCCGTCGGGTCGCGCGTATGCCACTACGTCGGTGCGAGCGAAGGCGTTCCATTGGGTGTAGACGATCTGAGCGGGAATGCGCGGGTCGCCCAATTCCTGGAAGAGCGGCTTGGCTGCATACCCCGCCGCCATCGGTATCTTCGGCAGCTCGATGAGGGGCCGGTATCCGCTCAGGACCGTCGCGGCGATGGCGGCGATACAAAGGGCCCCGGAGAGGCCACGCAGCCAGTTACGCCGCGCGACCACGGTGGCCGCCATCGCGGCCAGCGCCGCGCAGAGAAACGGGACGCCGGTGGCGCCGAGCAGTTGCAGGGCGATGATGACGCCGCAACTGCCGAGGGCGGCGCCGCTGAGGTCGTAGAAGTACATCCGGCCGCCCTGGTGTGACCAGCGCGCGAAGGCGTGGCTCATGAAAGCGCCGGCGAGGACGAAGGGCACGATGCAGACGCCGCCGACGAAGGCGAGCGAGGTCAGGTGGGCGGCGGTTGCCTGTGAGAAGAGAAGCGCCACGCAGCCGACATAGGCGGTGCCCGCGGCGAGCGCGAGGCCGCTCAGGACCGCCTCATCGGAGAAGCGGCTGCGGCGCAGCCAGAGGAAGTCGAGCAGGCCGCCGACGCCGAGGCCACAGGTGCCGACCGCGATGGCCAGAAAGACGAAGTGATAGCGCAGCAGGACACTGAACGCGCGCGTGAGGGCTACTTCGAACGCGAGTGAGGCGAGGGCAATGAGAAATACCCCCGCCAGCACAGCAGCAGGAACGCGCGGCGGCCGTGCGACGGCCGTGTCATTCAGTCGAGCCGCCCTCCGCTTCGGGTGTGACATCACGGGTGTAGCGACACTTCGGGTAGCCGCTGCAGCCTACGAACTTCCCCTTGCGGCCTTCGCGCAACACGAGAACCTTACCACACTCCGGGCACTTCTCGTCAAGCTCCTCGGGCTTGGGCGGCTCCCATCCGGCGGCGATGGCGTCGCTGATCGGCCGCGTGCCCTTGCACTCGGGATACGCCGTGCAGCCGAGGAACTTGCCGCGACTTCCGCTGCGGATCGCCATCGGCGCGCCGCACTTGTCGCAGGTGACCGGAGGTCGGTCGTTCGCGGCCTCGGCGGCGGCCGCGGTCAACTCGGCAGAGGCCTCCCCAACGACCTCCTCGCCCTCGTAGTCGCGGGTATATCTGCACTTGGGGTAATTTGAGCAGCCGAGGAACTTGCCGCGTCTGCCCGTCCGCACAAGCAGCTTGCCCTCCCCGCACTCCGGGCAGCTCTCCGACGTCTCCATCGGCTTCTGTCGCTCGCGCGGCGCCTCATCCTCGCCCACATCGGCGGTGTAGTCGCACTCGGGGTAGGCGCTGCAGGCGAAGAACCGCCCGCGCCGGCCGGTGCGGATGACCAGCGGCGCCTCGCACTTGGGGCAGGTGTGTTCGGTCTCTTCAATCGGCGGGCGCTGCGTGACGCCATCGCCGAGGTCGCGCACGTACTTACACTCCGGATAGTTTGCGCAGCCCGCAAACTTGCCGTGGCGCGAGCGCTTGATGAGCAGTTGTCCACCGCACTCGGGACAGACCTCGCCCTCAAGCTCCTCCGCGGGCGCGTCCTTGGCGCGCTCCACCTCGCTCGCGAAGGGGCCCCAGAACTCGCGCAGCACCTCGTGCCAGTCGCGCTCGCCGCGCTCGACGGTGTCGAGTTCCTCCTCCACACTCGCGGTGAACTCAATGTCCATGATCTCCGGGAAGTTCTCCACAAGGTAGTCGCAGACGGTGACGCCCAACGGCGTCGGCGCAAAGGCGCGCTTCTCCATGTGGACGTACTTCCGAGTCCGGAGAGTGTCCACGATGTCCGCGTAGGTGCTCGGGCGGCCGACACCGTTGCTCTCAAGCTCGCGGACGAGCGAGGCCTCGGTGAAGCGTGGCGGCGGTTGCGTGAAGTGCTGCTCGGGCGTCACTTCGATGAGGCCCAGCTCCTCGCCCTCCTGCAGCGCCGGAAGCTGCGTCTCCTCGTCATCACGCGGCATCACGGCGTACCAGCCGGGGAAGAGCACCACCTGTCCGGTGGCGCGGAGGCCGTAGCGGCCCGCCTCGATGTCCACGCCCGTCTGGTTGATAACCGCCGGCGCCATCTGCGACGCCACAAAGCGTCGCCAGATCAGATCATACAGCGCCAACTGGTCCTTGCTGAGCACCTTCGCGAGGCTCTCGGGAGTGCGCATCACGTCGGTCGGCCTGATCGCTTCGTGAGCCTCCTGCGCTCCCTTGACCTTCTTGCCGCTCGCGCCGGCGCCGACGTAGTCCTTGCCCCACTGCTCTTCGATGAACTCGCCCGCGCGCTTGCGAGCCTCGGCCGCGACGTTCGTCGAGTCGGTTCGCATGTAGGTGATCAGACCGTGGCTACCGTCGCTCATCTCGACGCCTTCGTATAGCTGCTGTGCCACTCGCATGGCCTTGCGGGCAGCGAAGCGGAGGCGGTTGGAGGCTGCGCGCTGGAGCGTCGAGGTGATGAAGGGAGGCTGCGGATTGCGCTGCTGCTGCTTCTCCTCAATGCGCGCCACACGATACTGTGCCTCGCGCAGTTCCTCGACGACAGGCGTGACCCGCTCCTCGGACGTCAGCCCGTGCTCCTCGCCGGCGATCGTCTTCAGTTCGGCGTCGAACTGCTCGCCCGACTGGGGCTGCAGTGTCACCGCGACCGTCCAGTATTCCTGGGCGTCGAAGGCCAGTCGCTCGCGCTCACGGTCCACGATCAGCCGCAGCGCGACCGACTGCACACGTCCGGCCGAGAGTCCGGACTGTGGCCTGCCTCCGCCCACGCGCTTCCACAGCACCGGCGAGAGCGAGTAGCCCACCAGGCGGTCAAGCACGCGCCGCGCCTGCTGAGCGTCCACGCGGTCCATGTCTATCTCGCCCGGCCGCTCGAGTGCGTCGAGCACCGCATCGCGCGTGATCTCGTTGAACTGAATGCGCCGGGCGTTGCCCAGTCCAAGCTCCTCGGCTACGTGCCACGCGATCGCCTCACCCTCGCGATCGGGGTCAGTCGCGAGGAATACCTCCTCCACCCCTTTGAGGCCCTTCCTCAGGGCGCTGATCGCTTTGCTCCCCGAGACGACGTAGGTCGGCTCGAAATCACCTTCGACGTCCACGCCCATGTCGTCCTCGGGCAGATCGCGTACATGCCCGACCGAGGCGAGCACCTTGTAGTCATCGGGCAGAAAGCCCGAGAGGGTGCGCGTCTTGGTGGGCGACTCAACAATGATCGCTTTCTTCGCTGCCACAAATATCATCCCCGGCAAGCGGCCACGGGGGCCGCGGTAGTTGTCATGTGCGTACGAACTGGTTTCCCGGAAAGCGCTTCACTAACCCTTTCACTTCAAGCAGCATCAGCGCCGACGAGACCTGCGACGTCTGCATGTCGCAGTCCACGATCACGTCGTCTATGCTGCGCGGCTGGTGGCTCAGCGCCTGCAGGATCCGCTGCTGATCGGCGGGCAGCTCGTCGAGCTTGCGCTCCCGCTCCGCGGCCGGCTCCCGCTCGGGCACCGCCGCGAGCATGATCCCGAGCCCCTCGACAACGTCCTCCGCCGATTCCACCAGCACCGCCCCGTCTCGCAGCAGCGCATGGCAGCCGCGACTGACGGGGCTTGTCACATTCCCCGGAACTGCGAACACCTCGCGACCGTACTCAGCCGCGAGACGCGCCGTGATCAGCGCCCCACTCTTGACAGGCGCTTCGATCACGATCGTCCCCAGCGTCAGGCCGCAGAGGATGCGATTGCGCTGCGGGAAGCGCTCCGGCGTCGGCGGAGTCCCGGGGGCGTACTCCGTCACCACAGCGCCCGACACGGCCATCTGCTCGCGCAACTGCGCGTTCTGCGACGGGTAGTTGACATCGAGCCCGCAGCCAAGCACGCCTATCGTGCGCCCTCCCGCCTCCAGCGCCGCCTCATGGGCGTCGGCGTCTATCCCGAGCGCCAGCCCACTGACGATGGTAAAGCCCCGGCGGACCAACTCCCGCGCCAGCCGCCCGGTCACCATCTCCCCGTAAGAGGTGCGTTTGCGCGTCCCCACCAGCGCCACCGAAAGCTCGTCCTGCCGGGTAAACTCGCCCTGCACGAACAGTGAGGCGGGCGGGTCATCAGTCTCCAGCAGCATCTGCGGGTAGCGCTCGTCCGTGAACGGGATCAGCTCGGCGCCAAGGTCTCTCAGCAATTCGACCTTGAGCGGGATTTCTCCCTCCGCCTCAGCCCGGCGAATCTTCGCCAGATGCCTCGGCTGGATGCCATCCACGGCGGAAAGTTGCTCGTTAGTCGCCCCCATCACCGCGTCCGCGGAGCCCAGCGCCTCGACAAGCGCCCGCTGTAACCGGGCCGACAGGCCGCTGCAACTAAGCGTCAACCATGCCCCAGTGTGTGACGCGACGCTTCCGCTCACTGTTCAACTCCCCCCGTAATCAGGGCACGCTCCCGACCACTACAGGCCCGGAAAAAAGCTGCCGGGGAGCCCTCAAGGGGGCCCCCGGCGCGGTATCTTCCTACGGTCGCAGGCGGCGTTCAGACCTCGCTGTCGGCCGCCGCCGGAGCGGCATCTTCGTGCACCGCCTGCGCTGCCTGCTGTCTCCTGATACGCTCCTTGAGTTCTTCGATCTTCTCAGCACGGTCACGCGAGCGAGCGCGTTCTGTCTCCAGATGCTCCTCGACGGCGGAAAGCCGCCGCCGCATCGAGGACCACGGGGCCGACATCGCGATCGCCATGATGATGGCGCCGAATACCAGGCCCGCAAGCGGTAGCACGAAGAGAGGAACCTGCGCCCCCCACGTCATGTCCGCGTTCATGTACCACGTGCGTACCGGCACCAGTTCGGGATTCCACACCCCGAAGAACACGGCGTAAGCGACGAAGATGAGCAGGATCAGCACGGTCAAGATAGCCTGTCCCATAGCAGGACCCCCTGCCGGGTCTGTGATAGTAGCGTGAGCGGCGAACCAGTTCAGGGCATGAAGGCGCCGGGCGGCATATCCTCACCGGGGAACATGCCCGGATCGAAGGTAGGTGCCGGTGGCCTCGGTGGGGCCGGCGGCTTGAGCTTGTTGTCAACCGTGAATGAGACTACCTTCGTCTGCCTGTTCCCGCGCCAGTCCGATGCTTCGAACATGATTCGCTTCACGCCATTTGCGAGATTCGCCGCGGCTCCCCGCGGCTCGTAGATATACCAGATGAGTCCTTCGCGGGGATCGTAGGTAAAGCCTGCCGCTTCGCCATTTACTGTCACCGATACGCTGTCGGGATCGACGCCTGAGCCCTCATCAACCAGCAGCAGCGAGAGGAAGATAGGCGGCGTGCCGGGGATCGCTATCTCGTCGGCGAAACGCTCGGCGAACTCCTCGGCGTCGGCGAGGGACGGGGTGAACTCCACCCGCTGCCGTCCGGCTCCGGGGACTTCAAGCACCGGCTCCGCGATCGTCGGCGGCACGTTGTCCGGCGCGTCGGAGTGGAAGCCGTATGCGATCGCATCGTCACCGATCACGTAGACCGCGTCGTTGACCACTGCGACGGATGGGCTTACCAGCTCCTCGAACTCGACCCGCCGCGCGGGCCGCGTGGTGGTGCCGCCCGGCTCATCAACGCCGATCGGCTCCTCGGCGGGCATCTCCTCGGGCATCATGCCGGGATCGCCCATGAAGACGTCGCCGGGCAGCCCTGCGGCTTCCTGCGCCCTCTCCTCGACCTGCGGCAGCGTATACTTCCAAAGCATGCGGCGGCCGTCGAGGCTGATTGCGATCAAGTCTCGCTCACCGGCCCGGAAGACGAGTTTGTCGCCGGCGATCACCGGAGAGCTGGTGATAGGGTCGGCGGCGCCTTCGGCGGGCCATCGCCACAGCGGATTCCCGCTGTTGGCATCAATGCTGTAGACGGAGCCATCGCGGGTGGCGATGTAGACTTCGCGGCCCAGCACGCAGGGCGAGCCGACGATCAGGTCCGCGGCGCGGAACGGACGGCGCCACACACCGAGACGGCCCGAGTAGAGGTCGCGGGCGTTGAGGTCACGGCCCGAGGCATAGATCACCTTCGTGCGCTCGCCGACCGGGGAGGCCACGAACGTCCCTGCGTCTATGCTGTTGGACCAGATGGGCCGGCCGCTGGAGTTGAGGCAGTAGAGCCGGCCGTCCATAGACCCGATCACGATGACATCGCGGTAGACCAGCGGCGGGGCCTTGATGTCCCCGGAGGCCTCGAATGTCCACAGCGGCTGCTGGGTCTCGAGGTTCAGCGCGGTAAGGCGATTGTCATCGGAGCCGAAGTAGCAGATGTTGCCGACGATGGTCGGCGGGCAATCAACGGAGCCGCCGGTGGGGTAGCGCCACTCGACCGAGCCATCCGACGCGTCCACCGCCCAGAGGTTGTTGTCGCGCGAGCCGAAGTAGAGGATGCCACCCGCCAGCGCGGGGCTGGAGTAGATCACGTCTCCGGCCGACTGCTCCCACACCAGCGAACCGGTGACGCGATCGAGAGCATAGATCGTATCGCCCACGGGGACGTAGATCATCTCTTCGCCCACCGCAGGAGTAGCCACCGGGTCCTCCGTGGCGGCGTTCTCCGGGACGTACTTCCATGCGAGGGCCGCCGGCAGGCCGATCGTGGCGGCGGTCACGCCGGAGTTGTTGGCGTCATAGCGTGGCAGCCACGTCGCCTCCTGGGCGAGCGTCACAGTGGCCGTGATCATCATCAGAAACAGGATTGCAGGACAGATTCGCATAGCCGTCCCTCCAGCGTCACAGATCTACCACTCAGCCCGCCTCGACACAACCCCGCAGGTTCACCGCGACTGCAGGTCGGAAGAGCGCGCGCATCGCCTGCATCACCGCTTCGGCATCAACCGCAGCGATCTCGCCCGCGAGCTGCGCATCACGCCGGTAGCCCTGAGGGCCACCCAGCATCTCGAACACCGCGAGATAATGAGCAACATCCTCGTTACGCTGCCGGCGTAGCGCGTAGCGCCCCACAAGATAACGCCTCGCCCTCTGCAACTCCTCAGCGCCGGCGCGCTCCTCGGTCACCCGTGCGATCTCATCTGACGTGACCTCGGCGACCTCCTGCAGCCGCTCTGGCGCACATGTCACCAGCACAAGCCCCGATGGCGCGGTGCCCGACGGTGTAAGCTCGGCCGCGATTGTGTATGCCAGAGCCCGCTCCACTCGCAGCGCCCGATAGAGGCGACTGTCCATGCCCGAGCCCAGCAGCGTCATACCCACGGCCATCGCCGGATACTGCGTCGCGCCCAGTGCCACTGCGCGACCGCCAACGGCCACGACCGCCGTTCGACCGCCGCCGTCCAACTCGACAGTCCCGTCCGGATACTCCGGCGGCTGCAGCGGTGCCTCCGGGGGCATGGAGCCGGGCAGCAGCCCGCCCATGACCCGCACGACAATCTCCAGCGCCTCGCGACCCTCAACCCCGCCGCTCACGCCGATGGTAGTCACATTCGGCAGGTAGTGGCGGGCGTGAAAGCGATCCACATCATCGATTGTAAGCGCGGCGACGCAGGTCGCGTCTCCGGCGTTGACGTCACCCGTGCCGAGCCCCGGGTACAGGGCCTGGTATAAGCGTTCAATGGTCAGCGCCGCGGGAGTAGCGTCACGTGCGGCGAGCCGCCTGATCAGATCGGCCCGCACCGTCTCGAGTGCCTCTCCCGCCATCTGTGGCCGGAATAGTATTTCGCGTGTGAGCCACACGCATTCCTCGAGCGCCTCGGCCGGCGCGGAGACCGTAAGCTCGACATAGTCAGGGGCCATCGAGCCGCCGATTCGAGCGGCCGCGGCGCGCAGTCTCTCGTCGTAACCCTCGCCGCGAGAGACGAGCAGGTGTGTCAACTGCCTGATCCCCGCTGTACCGCGAGGCTCATGCAGCGCCGTCACGCGCACGAGGGCGCTGACGACCACCGTTCCCGTATGCGTGTTGTCCTGCACGACGACCCGCAGGCCATTGGGCAGGTGCTGCTTGCGCGTATCGGCGGCGGCTCCGGGCAGGTCCGCCAGCAGTGTAAAGGACAACAGCAGGGCCGCGGCGAGTGCCACCGGAGGTAGCCCGTGCGTGTCACGCATGAGATCTAGCCGGCAGTCAGCCGCCGCAGGGCCTCCTGAGCCTCAGGATTGTCGGTCTGAGCGGCGATGGCGGCGCCGTAGGCGGTGATGGCCTCATACGGCCGCCCCTCGCTCTCGTAGAGCCGTCCCATCTGCACGTAGATGGCCGCATCCTCTTCCGCCCCTGGCGATACCTCAAGCGCGGTGCGCAGCGCCTGCTCGGAGGCCTGGAACTGCCCCAGCTCCTGGTAGGCCAGCGCCAGTTGCGTCAGGGCCTCCAGATAGGCCGAGTCGAGGCCAAGCGCGCGGTTGAGCGCCTCCACCTCCCGCTCATACTGGCCGGTGAAGTGGTAGGTTCGGGCGACCAGATAGTGCAGGTAGCTTCGCTGCACCGCCGTATTGGCGATAGCCGGCTCCGGCACAAGCTCCAGCGCCTTCTCGTAGTTGATCCGGGCGCGGTGCCAGGAGCCGAGCTGAAAGAACGTGTTGCCGAGGTTCGTGTATGACTGGTGCTGGGTCGGGTCGGCCTCAATCGCCTTGGTGAAGTGCTCGCTCGCAAGCCCAAGTCGGCCGGAGAAGTAGTGCGCGAGGCCCGCGGCATTATGCGCCTGCGCGTTGTCAGGTTCGAGGTTCAGCGCGATCTGAGCTGTGGCGACGGCTGCCTCGTACTCCTCATTGAGCGCCTGAGCCGTTGCCAACGCTGCGTAAAGATCGGGATTGCGCGGCTCAAGGCCCAGCGCGGTCTGCAGGTCCGCGACGGCGTCATCAGGTTCGCCCATCTCGATGTAGGTCTGGGCGCGGCCTGTGTAGGCTTCCACATATTCGGGGGCCGAGGCGATGGCGGCATCGTAGCGGTCGATAACGTCCTCGAAGGTGCTGGACACGATTTCGCGTTCAGGATCAGAGACGTAAACGGTCGCCTGGAAGAGGAAGATATCGCCAAGCGCCTTATGCGCCTCCGGGAAGCCCTCGTCGAGCGCGATGGCCTCCTCGACGTTCTCGATGGCCGCGTCAACTCGTGAGATGGCCGTATACAGCAGGCCCTGGTTGTAGAAGAGGTCTCTGCCCTCCTCGAAGTAAGCCTCGCCCACCTTCACGTGCGGGAGCGGGTCAGCGGCATTGCCGCCATGTTCGGGGTCGAGGGCCTTGCGATACGCGTTTCGCGCCGTGCCGTACTCGTCCAGGGCCACTGCCGTGTCGCCCTTGTCCATGTAGAGCATGGGGCGCATCGCCAGTTCCTGCGCGAACTCGGCCGCCTTGCTGTAATCCTGGGCGAGTTCTTCCTGAAGCTGCTGCTTGCGCCGCTGGGCGTCGGGAGTAAGCCCCGTATCGCCCTCGCGCTCGACCATGGTGTCGAGCTGCCGCCGCTTGCGGTCCCACTCCTCGACTATCTCAATCGCGGAGTTGAAGTCCCGCATCGCCCGCTCATACTCGCGCTGTTGGTGGTGTGTGAGAGCGCGATAGTAGAGTGCCTCTACGTACTTCTCGTTGTGCTCCAGCGCCTCGGTGAGGGTCTCAATGGCATCCATGTAGCGTCCGGAGAAGTAGTAGACGCGGCCGAGGGAGTTGTAGACCTCGGCGAGGTTCCTGAATCGGCGATTGCGCAGTTCGGTCTGGTAGGCGCGGATCGCCTCATCGAATGCGCCAAGCTCTTCATAGATGAGGCCGATATGAAGCTGGATGCCGGGCCGGTCGCCTCTGCGCTCGGCCGCTTCGGCAAGCGCCTCAAGCGCGGGCTCGAGTTCGCCCTGCCGGTAGCGCGCCACGCCGAGGTAGTACCAGGCGGCCTCATTCTCCGGATCGGCCGCTACAGCGGCCTCAAGCCGAGTGATGGCTTCCTGGTACGATCGTTCTTCGAAAGCGCGCACACCTTCGGTGAAATCGGCGCTGATCTCCTGCGCAGTGGCGGCTCCGCACGCAAGCAGAATCGCCAGCAGGACGTACACGATGGTAAGTCCGCAGGCGCGGCTGGTCTTCGTCATCCGGATTTGCTCCCTTCAGAGCCCACGGTCTCCCGTGCGTGCGCCATTATATGCCAGTAATTGCAGACCTGTCAACGAGCCGCTCCTCCTCATGAGGTGGCCCGCCCGCCACCTTTCGCCGCTGCAGAGGCAATATCCTCCCAACCATCACTGCGCCGCAAAGCGCAGAACAACCGCCTCCTGCGCGGCGAGGTCGAGCCTCTTCAGATCCGCAGCGATGGATCGCTCGGACACCATGCCATCTTCGCTCAATGAGTAGCCCATGCCTTCACCGCGCGCCTCTTCAGGCAGTGACACGTCCACCGAGACCGCGTCTTCTTCCCAGTTGATCGCGAACAGCAGCAGGTCGCCTGCGGCGTTGCGCATCAGCGCCAGTTCGACATCGTCGTCGGGAACGCTCCCCAACAGCCTAACCTGCTCCGAGACCAGGCTGAAGAACCGCTCATGACCCTCTGACAGCTCCGACGGCATGATGCGTACCGTGCGGTCGCGAGCTTCGTTGTCGTAGTTGGCTGGAAGGCCGATCCCGAACTCGCCAGCCAAAAACAGCACGCCGGCTTCACCCACGTCTCTCCCCGTGATGGCGCTTGTCCCGTCCACCATCGCCAGTGTGTGGGTGCCGGCCGCTGGTATGACTGTCTCATATACCGTGAACTGACCGTAACGTTCGTTTTCGGGGCCGATGAGTTCCTCCAACTGGCCCGTCTTCTC
>JAAYJW010000291.1 GCA_012522765.1 candidate division WS1 bacterium
GCGCCGAAGTTGCCAAGCTGCGCCCCGTAGTCCGGGACGATGATACGCTCGGTCTCGCGGATCACGCACAGTCGCTCAGGATCCACCTGCGCCATGAAGAGCGGCGCCCGGTGGCGGATGACGTGGTCGTTGCCGGCGCCGTGTCGCGTGTAGGTGAGAAAGAGCGCATCCGAGTGCGTGACCCAGTGCGCCTGCGTGTTGTAACTGCCGAGTTCCGTCCCATCATTGAAGCGCCACCGCACCGGCGGCGCGAACCACAGACCGTCGCCCTCGCTCACCCAGGCGCGCCGGTCGTTACGCAGCGTGAGGTAGAAGCGATCACCGAAGCGCGTCAGCGACGGCTCATACAGCCCGCGCGGCTCCGGGACGGTCATCTCGTTGCCCTGCTTGATGATCTCCAGTCGCTCGCCGTCGAAGCTGCAGCGCAGCACGCTGGTGGCGAAGCAGCCGCGCCAGAAATTCTCCCCGACCTCCGCTCGCGACATCAGCGACACCGGCAGCAGGATCGTCCCGTCGGCGAGATCCACGCGCTGGGAGCAGCCCGCGGATGTCCACCAGAAACGATCGCGGTCGGGTGGCTCCAGCACCTCCCACTCAGACCATCGCTGCGTGTCGGCGTCATAGACCGACCAGACGATGTCGCGGCGCTGGGCGTTGCTCGCCATGACGATGCCGCGGGGGCCGCCGTAGGCCGCGGTGTGGCCGGTCATCAGCAGCTTGCCGCTCTCCGCGTGCCAGGCGGGCGTGAGGTCGCAGGGGCAGACCTCGGTGCCATCGGGCAGCACGCGACGGTCAAGCGTGTCATGCACCACCGGCCCCGCCCACGTCTCCCCGAGGTCCTCGGAGCGAAACTCCTGCACCGCGCCGAAGATATCGCTGCCCCACAGCTGCGCGCGTGTCATCGTGAGCACAGCCGTCGAGGGCGGGATGATCCCGATGCGCGGCTGGAACCACTCCGTCTGCCGGTCGTAGCCCTCGGAGATCACATCGAGCCGCAGGTCGTAGTCGAGCAGCTTCATCAGGCAGCCTCCGTGCTGGCGGTCATCGCTTAAGTCTTCGCCTCAGAAAGCGCCGAGGGCGTTCGTCTCCACGACGTCCGCTACCTCCGCCTTCAGCCGCGGAAAGAAGTCGACTCCGGTGCGCGCTTCGATGGTTCTGACGGGCACGCAGAAAGTCGTCTGCTCATCGGGGATGTCAAAGATCAGCTTCCCCGCTTCGTTCAGGTAGTGCGGCTGCTCGAAGAGGTATGCCCGCGCATCGAAGCTTCCGCCCGGGGTGAACCAGCCGACGATCTTGTACGTGGCATGAGGCACTCCGAAGCCGCTGGTGATGCGGGCTACCCGCGCGAAATCATTTTCGGAGGCGGGGCCGAGAGGCGTGCTCGGATCGTCGTAGACCGTGCCGCTGATGATCCAGAGCATCTCCACCTGCTCGGGCAGGCCGATGAAGCCCTCGACCGCGTCCTCAAGCTGCCGGAATGCGCCGCTGCGGTTGATGCTCAGGTGCTGCGGCGCGCAGTTGCTCATCAGGCAGCCGTAGATCGAGCTATCCACGCCCCACGCTCGGTTCATTGCATGCTTCGCCAGGTGCCCGCGATCGAGGCCGGTTTTGCTGCCCTGGTAGGAGGTGCCGGCGTGCAGCCCCGCCGGCAGGTCCGGGTCATCGAACCAGTCACGATCGAGACTGTCCGCTGCGCTCATCCGCTCCATGTCGCTGCGCGTCCAGCGCTGGCAGACCCACAGCGGCACCTGCATCTCCTCGAAATGCGCGGCCACGAAGCCCTCACGCACCACGACGGATATACCCGGCGCGCCCGTGTCGGTCCGATGCCGGTCATCAACCAGCCGCGGCATGCCGAAGATGAAGTGCCGCGAGCGTAGCTCATAGGGCGCGTCAGCAGAATGTTGGCCGGCGGTCAGGGGGGCCTCGAGAGCGGCTGCGTCTTCGGCATACTGAAGTTCCTGCCGCAGTTGCGCCCGTTCAAGCTGGTACGAGGTCTCGGGAGCCGCGATGGTGAGCAGCGGGGCCATCAGAACGAGCAACAGGAGCACGGCGAGGAAGCGTGTCCGCGACATCATTTTGCCCCCTTTACGTAACGTGAATCAGACGCCCCCGGGCCGCTCATCCTCCGACCCGGGGGCAGTCTGCACTATCTGCACTACACGCCGCTGAGCAGCGCCGTCAGCCGCGCCTCCCAGATAACAGTGCCAAGTTCCTCCTGTATCTGAGCCACGCGATGGTTCAGTCCATGCCACGTCTCGCGTGGCGCCGCGGCGCCTGAGGCCGTCTGCCGGAAGCCCGCAAGCTCGGTGCGATAGTCGGCGATGCGCCCGAGAAGCTCATCACGCGCGGCGGCATTCGTCTCGCCCGCGGCTATGCGCTCAAGCTCCGCAAGCCGCTCCTCCGCGGCCGCGAAGGAGCCTGCGGCGATGGAGCGGTAGGCGCCCTGCACGAAGCCATCGGGGCCGTAGACGATGATCGGCCCCTGGCGCGCGCCGAGGCGGAAGTCATCGGCCAGCTCGCCGATCATCGCGGCGCTCGGCGAGAGCACGACGTGCCCGAACCGCTCAGGGTCGTGGAAGTTGGCGGCCGTCTGCGACCAGTTGCTCCACGTCTTGTTCGCCCCGAGGTGCCGATCGCGGCAGACATTGAGCCCGACGATACTGCCAGGCTCCGGCTTCACACCAAGGTCCGCCCACGGGATCGCGACCTCCATCGTCCAGTGGTCATCCATCAGCTTCGTGGCGGCCCTCACATCGCCGCTCCATGATGGATCGGTACGCAGCGAGTCGTAGATGCTGGCTGCGGAGTTCACCGCGATCTGATGGTAGCGCTGCTGATCGTGGCCCGGATCCACGAAGATCTCGACCGCTTCGCCCTGGAAGACGCCCATCGAGTCGCGCGGCTGACTGACCGGCGTGAGCTTGTCCATGTTCGGCTCATCGAAGCGGATGCCCAGGATCAGGTCGCTGTCGGTGTAGAGGACGCCGAAATGCGTCTGCACGTCCACCGCTTCGGGCTTGTTGTGAAAGGTGAACTCGTTCACTACCGGCGCGCGCTGCCATGCTGCGTCGCGCAGGTCGCCATCTATCACCACGCCGTCAGTGGCTCTCGCGCATGGATAGACCTTGATCTCGTACGAGTCACAGAAGGCGGTTGTCGCCGCCGCTGTGAGCAGTGCCGCGACTATCACGATCGTGTAACGCATCTCAATTCACCCTCAGGGTGGCAGATGGGCCATCGTTGCTGAAGAGTTCGATGGCCTGTATCTGATACTCACCTGCCGGGTCGTTGAACGCTACCGGAACGGTGATCTCCACCGGCGTCTGGTCGGCCAGCACCACGTCATCGTGCCAGTCGAGTTGCTGGCCGCCTGCGGTGACGCGGATGCGGAAGGCGTAGCTCTCCTCGGCACCCGGCACCGAAAGCGACGCGACTGCCGTATCGCCGCGCTGCACCGCGTTCTCTGCCAGCGTCAGTCTCGCCTGCGGCACCTCGTCGGGCAGCAGCGCGAGGAAAGTCGCCCGGTTCGGGATGATCTCAACGCTGAGGCGGCTCACTCTGCCGAGGTCCTTGCGGTTGCGCAGGTCATACACCCGGCGCGCCTCGGGAAGCTCAACAGTGGCGGTCTCCCGGTTGCCCGACAGGCGGAAGAAGGCCATGATCTCGTTGTCGCCATCCTCCCAGCGGACGACCTCGATGTTGCGGAGGCGGTCGCCGGCCGCGTTCTGCACGAAGACCGGCGGCTGGTGGAGGTTGCTGCGGCTGATGAGATCGTAGGCAAGTTCGGCGGCGGCGTCCGGAGTATCAGTGGCGCCGAGCCTCGGGAAGCTCCCGGCGTCCATGTTGAGCAGGATCGCCGCACCCTCGCCGAAGCGGTTGACGATCCACACCGGCGTGCCATCGGCCGAACCTCCCGCTGCCGCGGTGGTCAGTGTGATGGCCGGATTGACCTTGGTTGTCTCGATGCTCAGGTCGCCGATCGTGGAGGCGGTTGTCACCGCGGCATCGAGACCGCCGCTGGCGATGCCGAACACGTCGTCGAGCGCGCCCGCCGCGAGCGGCTTGCAGTGGCCGTCGTAGAGGCCGGGGCGGACGTCAGCGATGACTACGCCGCCATTCTCTACGAAGTCGCGGATCACAGCGGCTTCCTCCGCGCCAAGGGCCTCAGAGCGCGGAAGTATCAGCATGCGATACTCATCGGCGTCGAACTCACCCAGCCGCAGCATCCGGTCGGTCACGTAGCGGAACTGATAGCCGAGGTCGCGCACCAGGTTCTGAAACGCCGTGTGGCTCGATTCGTAGCTGCCGTAGGTGGTGCCGTTCTCGATCTGGCAGGAGAACTGCGACGGGTAGCTGTAGAGCATCGCAATGCCCGTGTGCTCGATCTCCGGGGCCATCAGCAGCTTGCCAAGGCCGTCGCGAACGGTCTGCGTGTCGCGAAGGATCTCCGCCACCGCCGGGAAGGGCCGCAGGTCCGGCGCCAGCCAGCCGTGGAAGCGGCCGAGTGCGTCCCAGCGCCACCACCAGACGGAGTTCATGTCGCGCGTGATCATCCGCCAGTAGCGGCCCAGCAGCGAGTCGGCGTCTTTCGTGTAGCCCATCCAGTTCGAGCGCGGGAAGTCAGGCGGGGCGATGGAGCGAATGACCTCATCGGCCACGCCCGGATACGGCGACCAGAAGTCGTTCTCGCGAACGATCAGGTCAATGTCGTCGCCGCGGTCGAAACGCCCCGCGCCCTCGAAGCCGGTGCGCGCCATGGGGTCAACGGCCTGATACGCGTCATCGTAGGCCTGGCAGAACTGGACGAAGTTGTAGGACTGGAAGGCCTTGCGGTCGAACCAGCGGGGGTAGTTGCCCTCGGCCAGTGAGTTGGCCTCGTCGTTGTCCCCCTCTTTCGACAGCCCGACCTGATCCCAGGCGGTGAAGTTCGTGTTCCATGAGGCGTTCAGCGCCTCCAGCGAACCGTAGACCTCATTGAGATACTCCCGGTAGGCCTCGGCGCAATGTGGCGAGAGACACGAACCGGAGGTGGTGACCTCATCGCCGAGCGACCAGACATATACGCCGTGCTGGCGGGACGGGCGATACTCCTCGGCCTTCTCCTGCACGTGCGCGGTCACGGCCGCCTCATCGTTCCAACAGAACGGCCGCATGATGCCGTCGTCGTCCTTGGGGGCCATGATGCGCGTGGTGTAGGGGACCCATGCGACATCGTGCGCCGAGAGCATCAGTTGCGGCTGCCCCTGCCCGAGTTGCAGCGTGACGGAGTTGTCCACGAGGCTCTGCTCGGCCCATGGAGCAAGTGTGCCCTTGGGGGTGTCCCACATCAGGAAGTTGAACTGGTCCCAGTTCCGCTGCGTGACGCGGAAGTACTCGTAGGCCGAATCGATGGTCTGCGCGGGCTGGCCAGCCGGGTTGCGGAAGAGGCCCGCATCCACGCGCAGCAGCATCGGCATCCATGGCTCGATCTCGAAGGAGAAACTCGTGTCGCCGGTCGCCGGAACGATCTGCTGCTTGAGCAGCCGGTTGCGGCTGTCAAACAGCCCGACGCGCACCATGTCGCCGGCGGCAGGAGCACCCTCGACTGAGACGCGGCCGGAGACACTCTCGCCGATCTCGCCCCAGTTCTCATCGAGTTGCACCATCGCGACGCTGAGGTTGCTCGTGACGGTGAATGGCGCGGTGGTCCAGGTCTCCACTCCCGCGTCACTTATCACCCAGGCGTCGAAGTGATAGTCACCGGCAGGGATATCGCCGACCTGGACGGTGAAGGCCCGGTTCGGCAGCGCGCGGTCCGGCAGGGCGACTGGCGGGTCGCCCGCCTTGCGCACTCGCGTCCGCAGCTGCGGGTTGGCGCCGATGGGAGTTCCGCTTGCGCTGAGGGTGAATGACTTGTCGGCGTCCCAGGCGAACTCGCCGGCGCCGCAATCTACCCGCAGGCCCATCGCGGGCTCGTGGCCCGCCGCCCACAGCACCGTGCGGCCGAAGCTCTCGGCCCAGTAGTCATACTCGTCTTCCCAGCCCTGGTGGTAGTCGATCTCGGGCCACAGGTCCATCCTGACGCCCCGGCCCTCGCCCACGCTGTGGGCATCTCCGACCGGGGGTGCAGTGGCGCCGAAATCGGTCACGAGATTGTCCTGCTTGAGGACCCGCTCGTCATTTGCGCCGACGAAGACAATCCCAGCGCCCTCGGTAACCGGCTCGAGGACCCTGTACTGCTGCTCGGCGGTCATGGCGTCCATGTCCATCTGGAGGAAGATGTAGGCATCCCAGTCCTGGTCGAGAAGCTGGAGCATTCGCGCCTCGCCCGTCTCGCCGCCGAGCCACTCCTCGTCGGTGCGGTCGATGACGCGGATCCAGAAGGCCGCTTCGGCCTCTACGTCAAAGCGCTGCATCATCTCGACGATGTGGCGCGGGACAGTCCCGCGACCGTTGCAGAAAACCAGCACACGGGTGCTCTCGCCCGCGTACGGCTGCGCCCAGTCGGTGTGTGGAGTCTCGAAGTCGAGGGTCAACGCGTGGTCGACCTCAAGCTCCTCCATGTCCTGTGCGAATGCGACAGTTGCCACCAGCAGACAGAGCACCGGCAGCAGGATGATCCTTTGCATTTCGCGCCTCATTACACTACCTCCCGAAGATCAATTACCCGCTACAACTCGTAGATCAGTTCCATCAGCTTCACTTCCCACTTGAAGCTGTTGTAGTCATCAATGGACCTGAGCAGCCGCTCCTGCGCCTCAACACCCGGCTTTTCGCCGGTGCCGGCGTCAAACTGCTCTCCCGATGTCGCCAGCCATGCCTGGATATCCGCAACCCGATCGGCAAGCGCCTCATGCGCCTGCGGGGAGTCGAGCGCCCGCTGAACACTCTCGCGTACCGCGGCCACGTCAAACTCCTGTATCGTCCGTGGCGTGAGGTCAATTTCCTCCAGCGTCTGCCGAACACTCGCAGCCTGCCCCTCAACGTTGGCGATGGCGTCAGCGTTGGTCATGCCCTTGAGGTCCCAGAAGGCGAAGCGGACGGTGCGGGTCTCCGGCGGGAGAGTTACGTGAGTGCCGACGGCATAGCTTCCCGGCGCGAACTTGATGGTCGCGCCCTCTACGGGCAGCATCAGCATCGCGCATGGCCCCTCGCCCTCGCCAAGCGCCACGTCGAAGATTTCGTCATAGTAGATGCCGTAATAGTGATCGGCCACGGCGCCCTCTTCCACCGCGCCCTGCTCGACCAGCGCGCTCGGCGTCTTGATGCGCCGGGCGCCGTCGCGCTTGTGCCACCCGGTGAAGAAACTCGGGTAGCAGGCTAGCCTGATGCCGAAGCTGGTGATCTCCGCGGTCGGCTCAAGCTCCACCTCGCAGCCCAGCCAGTTCTCGCCCGGCAGGCCGAAGAAGCGCACGCGGACGTTCGCCGAAGGGTCATGCCAGACCATGTCGAGGATTGCGCGGTCGCCCCTCTCCACGCCTACCATGCTGCTGATCGGGTCGAGGCCGATGTCATGGCCGTTGACGGTGACGAAGAGGAAGCCGCCTCCGTACCAGTTAGCCGAAGTTGGCCGGGTCATGCCGAGGTAGCCCTCGCTCCAGTCGATCTTCCCCGGCACATTCGGGTCGAACCGGAACTTATGGGCGACGGCGTAGGTGATCGGGCCGAAGCCGAAGTTGGCGTGGATCTCACGGCCGATCTGTCCCGCGCGCTCCCCGGTAAGCTCACGATCCCGGGGCGCATCAACACTCACGATGGCGCTGGGAAGCTCCGCCGCGGTGACGAGACAGCAAGCTGCAAGCAAAAAAGAGGCGAATACTGTCGTGCAAAGAGCCGGATGCCGCATCTTCATCACTCCCCTCCATCGAGACCACGAGATACCCTGTTCGCCGTCAGCAGCAGTTAGCCCTCCACCGTCGCCGTGCATCAGAGGATAGCTGCGCACCGGCAGGGAAATCTTCGTCCGCCATGCTGATGCTCTTTCCGCACGAGAGAGGCGATTTGTGATGGCTGCTGCACGATTGGGCCTGCTACTGACTATCTGCGCTTTCGGGACTTCCGCAGCTTTCGCCGACAGCCCCAACGTGTGGCTCTTCGACATGGGCGGCACGAGTACACCCGTCTGGCCCGGCTTCATCGCCGTGACGCCTGACAGCCTCTACTCCGCTGAACAGGGCCATGGCTGGCTCGGCGATGGCACCACCATGCGCGCCTACGCGACCTCTCAGCTAGACGCCCTCGCCACAGATGAGATCTCCGGCCTCGGTGACCGCACAGGCAGTTTCCGTGTGGATCTGCCCGCTGGTGACTACACCGTCTGGGTGCTCAGCGGCGCGATGGGCAACATCTGGCGCCTGCGCTACATGCGGGCCCCGCACACATTGCTGATCAACGGCGAGGCCGTCGAGACGGTAGACTACCCCGAGGAGAAGCTCTTCGAGGTCGCCGATTACGACTGGCAGGCGGGCGATGATCCCTGGGACATTTTCATCAGCCCCCGGTTCGCCTGGCACAAACACCCTGTGACAGCCGTGGATGGCGCCATCGAGATCGGATTCGGCGACCATCAGAGCTTCCCGGTCAACGCGATCGTGATCGCCTCCGCCGACGTTGCAGGGCGAGTGCAGCGTGAGCTTGATGCGATCGACAGGATGCGCCGCGACGCATTCCACGCTATCTGGCAGGAAAGCCGCCCTGAGGCCGAAGAAGCCGCCGAGGTAACGGCGGAAGAGATCCGCCGCGGCTACATCGTGGCCGAGGTGCATTGCTCGGACGATCTCACCCCGTGGTCGCAGCCTGCAGCCGATGCCAGCCGCGAGCGGATAGAGCTTTTCGCCACCCCCGGCGAACAGGAACAGGCCTCGCTGGCGGTCTTCGGCCTCCGGGACTTGCGCGATGCGACCATCTCCGTCGGGCGGCTCACCGCCGATAATGGCGAGGTGCTTGATCCGGAGGCGCTCAAGCCAGGCCTCGTGCAGTTCGCACCATGGCATGCCGGCAGGCGTGAGGCCCCTACCTACGCCGTCAGTGAGTGCCTGATCCTGCCGCTGCGGCCGACCTTCATTGGCGGGGGGACCTGCAAGCGCTTCTGGTTGACGCTGAAGACCCCGGAGGACGTCGCTCCGGGCGTCTATCGCGGCAGCATCGAGGTCAGCGCCGAAAACGCGCCGCCGGCGCAGATGGAACTGGCGGTGCGAGTTATCCCGGTGCGGCTCGAGACGCCGCCGGTGGAGAGGTATATGTACTTCGGCACGATGTACAGCCACAGCCGAGCCTACCTGCCGGTGATGGATGAGCAGCGGTTCTGGGATGCGATGCGAGCCGAAGTGCGCTTCATGCGCGACAATCAGTACTGTCGGGCCCAGTGCATTCTTCCGTCGGGCAGCGGCGCGGTGACGATGGATGGCGAGCGCGTGGTGGATGTCAACCTCGATGATACCGCCCGGCTGATGCAGATCCTGCGCGAGGAGGACGCATGGCCGCGCGACAACAAGATGATCTGCCAGACTGGCTTTCTGAACATCATGTTCGGAGGGCACTTCTCGCGGCCCGACAACCCCGGCGTGGAGTTCATCCCCACCGAGGATGGGCGGGAGAAGTACCGGCAGGCGATCAGGATCATCGATGAGCGGGCTAAGGCGGAGGGCTGGCCCGAGGTCGCGTTTGAGTGCCTCGGCGAGTTCACCAACTACGGCGAGCAGGGCAAGCAGTTCGCCATCGACGTGCATACGCTGCTGCATGAGATGGGCGTAAGCAACACCATCCGCGGCAACGGGCCGTCGGACATCGCGCCAATCGAGCTTGGACTGGTGAAGTACCCTCAGCCCAACTGGGCGATGATGTATCCCGAGCAGCTTGAGGTGATGCGCCGCACCGGAGAGAAGCTGTGGGCCTACAACTTCACCCGCAGCCGCTTCTCGATGGGCTGGTTCTGCTGGCGACACGGCATCGAGCGCGCAAGCTACGAATCGGGCGTCTACGCCAACGGTCAGCCGGGGAACCTCTTCGAGATCGAGACGATGTTCCCGATGGGCCTCCCCACGAGCATGACCACCATCGAGCCGACGGTGTGGCTCAAGCGGCTCGTGCAGGGCGCGGTGGACTACGAGTACCTGTGGAACCTCGACCGCCTCATGGCGAAAGCCCGCGCCTCCGACAGTGCTGAGGCAAAGCGCATCGCCGCTGAGGCGCAGACGTGGCTCGATGACAAGCTCGACGACATTCCGGCCGGCTCAACCTACGTCCGGGGCGACCCTCGCAGCGATCAGGACGTTCAGGGCAAGTTCTGGCCGGTGCATGACATTGACCGCTACCGCTGGCGCATGGCCCAGTTCATCATGGACCTCAACGCGGCGCTGGAGGGGCGATGATGATGAGAGCGACCATCTGCATTGCGCTCTTTCTGCTCGCGCTTTTTCCCGCCACCGCGCAGGA
>JAAYJW010000029.1 GCA_012522765.1 candidate division WS1 bacterium
TCCTACGATGAGCGCGACTACCTGGGCAAGCACGCGGCGGGGCGACTTGCCGAGTGGGATGGCGAGATGTGGCGCACCATCGAGGAGAAGCCGTTCATGGAGGCGGCGGGGCGGCGCAATCTCGGCAACGCGATCTTCGCGATCGGCTGGGATGAGGCGTCGGCGATATTGAAGGTGCTGATTGATGGCGAGTGGGGGACATGGCGGCTGCCGAAGGCCTCGCAGTGCTACGACCATGGCTGGCTGACTGAGTGGACGCGCATCCGCGAGGTGGAGACGGAGCGCTTCATGATGGACTGCCACGGGATCTTCTACGAGCTGCCCGCGCAGGTCTACGGCGGCGGCATCTTCCCGATCAAGCCGGTCTGCCAGCATCTGCGGATCATCCCGGACTACTGCTCGTGGGCGGGGCTGCTGGTGCTGGCGGGCAATCAGAACACGCCCAATGGCGACAACAACCCGCTGGGCGGCCAGCCGATGGCCGGGCTGTGGATGGGGAAGACGGACGACCTGTGGGGCCTTGGCAAGCCGCAGGGCTGGGGCGGGCCATGGCGGCGAACAAAGGTGACCGCGGGTGAGCCGTCGGACCCGTTCCTGATGACCGGCTTCGAGCACAAGTGCCTGCACCTCGCGCAGACAGGTGGCGGCCCGGTGGAGTTCACGCTGGAGACGGACGTGCTGGGCGATGGGACGTTTGCGGCGACGGAGACGATCATGGTGGGCGCTGGGGAGCAGCGCACGCACGTTTTCCCGCCGGGCTTCAGCGCGCACTGGGCGCGCCTGATCGCGGACGCGGACTGCACGGCAACCGCGCAGTTCGTGTATACCTGAGCGGCCGATGCCGAGCCGTTGCTTTAAGCCGTCTGTCGTTGTGGCCCCTGCGCCCTCGCAGGGGGCCGTTGCCGTATGCTGTTTGCCGTTGGAGAGGTCGGCCCCCGCGCCGACCTGTGCCGTAGCCGTTTGTCGTTTGCCGTGCCGTTTGCCGTGTCGTTTGGAGGGGCGCGACTACGTTCGCGCCCGGCCGTTAGCCGTTTGCTGTTGCCGTTTGGAGCGACGCATCTTCAGATGCGTCGGCCGTTGCCGTTAGTCGTTTGCCGTTGTCGTTCGGAGCGACGCATCTTCAGATGCGTCGGCCGTTGCCGTTAGTCGTTTGTCGTGGCCTTTTGTCGTTGTGGCCCCTGCGCCCTCGCAGGGGGCCGTTGCCGTCATGGTTCACGGCCATTTCGCACTGCAGCCACACCCTCGCTCTCTTCCATCTGTCGGCTGCAGGAGGGCCGTTTGCTCTTGCGGCGAACACCAAGCGGGTTGGCAGTGCAAGGGTTTCCGCAGCGATCCAATACGTCGCCCCAAACGATAACAACCGGCGGGAATGTAATCCCCGCCCCTGCAAGCGACACGGCAAACGGCAAACGGCACAGGTCGGCGCGGGGGCCGACCTCTCCAACGACAAACGACTGACGGCAAACGGCAACGGCCCCTCGCGGGGGCGCGAGGGCCACAACGGATACGGCTGACGGCAACGGCTGACGGCAAACGGCCGACGCATCCAAACGGCGGGATGCGTCGCTCCAAACGGCACGGCAGACGGCAACGGCAACGGCAACGGCTGACGGCAAACGGCCGACGCATCCAAACGGCGGGATGCGTCGCTCCGAACGGCAACGGCAAACGGCACGGCAACGGCTGAACAGCGCCCGGACAGGAGTGTCCGGGCCACGGAAAAGGCGTAGGACAACAGCACGACCACGGCAGCGGGAGGCATACGCACATGACCGACAGCGGATACCTGGGCGTCATAGAAGAATACGAGGTCGAGGTGTCGATGCGCGATGGCGTCATATTGCGCGGGAACCTCTTCCGGCCCGAAGGCGCAGAGAATGTCCCCGCGCTGCTTATGCGCACACCATACGGCAAGGGCCTCCGCAAGTTCGACCGCTTCGTCCGCGCAGGATACGCCGTCATGTGCCAGGATACCCGCGGTAGATACTCCTCCGACGGCACCTTCGTCCTCTTCAGCGAGGAGGAGACGCCCGATGGCCAGGATGGCTACGATACCATCGAGTGGCTCGCCAGCCAGCCGTGGTGCAGCGGCAAAGTCGGCACCTTCGGCCCCTCATACAACGCGTGGATGCAGTGGGAGGCCGCCGCACAGCAGCCGCCCTCGCTCGTCGCCATGAGCGCCGATACCATCCCGCTCGAACTCACCTCCGTGGACTGGTGGGGCAGCTTCCGCCCCGGCCGGCGCATCAAGTGGTGGCTCACCACCATCGCCCCCGACCTGCGCAAGCGCGCCGGGATGACCCCGCCGCACACCGGCCCCGAAGCCGTCCCAATCTTCGAAGAGATCGAGCAGAACCGCTTCCTCGACCTGCTGCCCTACGCGGACCTGCCGAACTACATGCCCGAGCCGCTCGCCACCTACGCCCGCAACTGGCTCGCCGACCCCGCCCGCCCCGTCTGGCGCTTCGGCGAGAAGCACGCGCGCGTTCAGGTGCCGAACCTCGACTTCTCCGGCTACTTCGACCACTGTAACGGGACGATAGACCACCTCGCCGGGATGCAGGCCAACGCCGCGACCGATGTCGCGCGCGAGCAGACGAAGCTGATCCTCGGCCCCTACAACCACGGCGGCTTCGGCACCCGCAAGTTCGGCGAGATAGACTTCGGCCCGGACGCCGAATATGACAAGACCGACGTGCTCATCCGCTGGTTCAACCACTGGCTCAAGGGCCACGACAATGGCGTCGAGAGCGACCCGCCCCTGCGCTACTTCGTCATGGGCTCGGGCAAGTGGAAGTCCGCGCAGACGTGGCCGGTGCCGGGCGTCATGCCGACCGAGTACTACCTGCGCTCAGACGGCTCCGCGCGCCCGGTGGCAAACTGCGGCGGCCTCTCACGCGAAGCGCCCGGAGATGAGCCCGCCGACAGCTACACCTACGATCCGCGCGACCCGACCCCGACGCTCTGGACGGTCAAGCTCTTCACGCTGCCGAGCGACCGGCGGAAGCTGGAGTATCGCGACGACATCCTCTACTACTGCACCGAGCCGCTGGAGGAGGAGATCGAGATCGTCGGGCACCCGGAGGTGGTGCTCTACGCGAGTTCGTCGGCGCGCGACACGGACTTCTTCGCGCGACTGGTGGATGAGGACCCGGATGGGATCGCGCTGGAGATCTGCTACGGGATGGTCCGCGCGCGGCACCGGAACTCGTGGGAGAGCGAGGAACTGATCGAGCCGGGCGCGGTGGTGGAGTATCGCATCAAGCTCGGTGCGACCGCCTGCCGCTTCCTCAAAGGCCATCGCATCCGGCTGGAGA
>JAAYJW010000292.1 GCA_012522765.1 candidate division WS1 bacterium
ATCGAGGGGGGTGAGGCCCGCCGTTCGCCAACGACAAGACCGCGCCGCTTCGCGCCGCCCCCTGCGAGGGCGCAGGGGCCACAACGGCTTACGACACGCGCACTTGAGTGTGCGTGCCACGGAACGACGGCAACGCCCGCCGTTGCCTTTGTCGCCGCCGTACGCTACTATCGGCGCAATCAACCACGGGAGGCCTGCCCATGTCCCTTGACGATTTGCGGGAGAGGATCGACGAGATCGATTCGCGTGTGCTTGAACTGCTGGTGGAGCGCGCGCGCGTTGCCAAGCAGGTCGGTGAGCTTAAGGACGCCGGAGACAGACCGGTGTACGCGCCCGATCGCGAGGCGCTGCTGCTGCGGGCGCTGACCGAGCGCGAGCTTGGACCGCTCACCCGTGAGTCGGTCGAAGCGGTGTTCCGCGAGATCGTGTCCGCCTGCCGCGGGCTGCAGCGCGTACCCGTTGTCGCCTATCTCGGCCCGGAGCATACGTTCAGCCACCTTGCTGCACGTAAGCGCTTCGGGCATCATGCCGAGCTTGCCGCCTCCGCTTCGATCAACGATGTTTTCGAGGCAGTCCAGCGCGGCCGGGCCGACTTCGGCGTGGTGCCGATCCAGAACTCCACGGAGGGCGTGGTCGGCCAGACGCTCGATGCACTGCTCGATACTCCGTTGCACATCTGCGCGGAGATCTACGTGCAGATCAACCACTACCTGGTGTCCTCCGGGAGCCTCGCGCAGATCGAGCAGGTGCGCTCGCATCCGCAGGTGCTGGCGCAGTGCAGGCGGTGGCTGCGCGAGATGTTGCCGGGCGCTGAGCTTGTCGCGACCTCAAGCAGCAGCGCCGCGGCCGCGGAAGCGGTGGGGCAGCCTGCGGTTGCCGCCATCTGCACCCTCGAGGCGGCGGAGGCGCAGGGGCTGGCGGTGCTGGGCGAGCGCATTGAGGACATGGCCAACAACCGCACGCGCTTCTTCGTCGTTGGCGACCTGGAGGTGCCGCCGACGGGCGATGACAAGACCTCAGTGGTATTCAGCACGCCGCACCGCGCAGGTGCGTTGCATCATGCACTGGCGGCATTCGCGGAGCACGGGATCAACCTGACGCTGATCCAGTCGCGGCCCGCGCGGGCAGAGCTTTGGGAGTACGTCTTCTTCGTGGACTTCGAGGGGCATCGGGACGATGCAGGACCGGCCGCCGCCATCGAGCAGCTTCGGGGCTTCTGCCCGCTGCTGAAGGTACTGGGGAGCTACCCGCTGGAGCGGTCCTGAACGGGCGGGAGTCTAGGCGAGCCGCTGCTTCGCCTCGTTAACCTTCTGCAGCGCCGCCTGGCCTTCGGCGGTGCGGAGGAATTCGGTTACCTCTTCAATCCGCTCGCGCAGGTGCGGCTGCCGACCGAGGAACTCACCCATCTTGAAGTGCCGCTCTATCTGTGAGCTGTCGGTCATCATGTCCCCCGCTTCGAGGTATGCCTCCAGCTCCGGGCGGCTGATCTCGGCTTCATGGTCGGCGGCCACAGCGAGCTTCACCACCGCGGCGTTCATAAGAGCCGCGCGCCCCGTTATCAGCAGCGCCATCCTGTCGGCGGTGATCTCGATCAACTCCAGCCAGCCGCGCAGGAACGCCGCCATCATCGTGATTGGGAAGAGCAGGACCTTAACGATGGCGTTCGTTCGCCTCATGAAGGTGACGACAATCGCCATTCGTGGGTGGCGTGCCTTGATGTGCCCCATCTCCCGCGCGATCATCAGCGCGAGTTCCTCATCATTCATCACGTCGAGCATCGCGTCATTGGTTACGATCTGCGAGTTCTTCCCCGGCAGAGTGTACATGTAGGGGGTGTCGTCGCTGAGAATGTACATCTCAGGCTCATCAATATCGAGCACTTTCGACTGCTCGGCGAGGATCGCCTTGAGCTTCGGGTAGTTCTTGTTGAGCACCCGCGCGTTCATCCCCGCCTCCTTGAGCACGCGGCGGCGGGGACGAAGGGCAAGGGAGTTGGCGACGAACCAGGTCAGGAGCGGGTAGAGGACAATCGCCACCGGGAGCCAGTACTGATGGTAGAGGGGGCCACCCGGCGCCGCCTCGTTCATCACGCCAAAGCGCGTGATGTTGTAGGCGATGAGGATGAACAGAGCGGCCGTCCCACCCACACCCTCCCAGTATACCCGCTTCTCGCCGGGGCACTGGAAGTCATCAAGCCGAAGCTCCGTCTCCGGGGAAATCCGCTTCCTTCGCTTCTTGACTCTTCGGGCCACTACAGCTCAGCCTCCCGCATCGGCAATGCGATCACCCGCAGGCGGTCCACATGCTGGCCGTTGCTCTCGACCACCACAAAGCTCGCCCCATCAGCGGTCAGCACTTCCCCGTCCTGCGGCACGCGACCTGCCATGCCGGTGAGAAATCCGCTGATTGTGTCGTGATTGTCCGTAGAGATGCTCAGCCCGAGCAGTTCGTTGATCTCCTCGATCCGCGCCTTCCCCTGCACGATCGCCTCGCCCTCAGCCGTAACGAGCACCTCAGGCTCCGGAAGATCGTGCTCGTCTTCGATCTCTCCCACAAGCTCCTCGAGAATGTCCTCGATGGTGACAAGCCCCTCGGTGCCGCCGAACTCGTCAATGACGATCGCGATGTGTACCTTCTGCTGGCGCAACTCGCCCAGCATCTCGTCCAGCGGCTTGCTCTCGGGCGCCAGGATCGGCACACGCGCCACCTCGGCAAGAGTCACATGGCGTTCGCCGCGGCTGAACGTCGCCAGGATGTCATTGACGTAGACTACGCCGGTGACGTGATCGATACTCTCGCGGTAAACCGGAATGCGCGAAAAGCCCGACTCCACCGCCGCCTCCACCAGGTCCTCCAGGGTGGCATCCTCCGGCAGGGCTACCATATCCACCCGAGGGATCATGATGTCCCGGACGCTGCGCTCGCCAAGCTCCATGACGCTGTCAAGCATCTCGCCCTCGTCGGGCTGCACCGTCCCCTCCTCTTCGCCGAGATCTGCCGCCGCCCGTATCTCGTCGGCGGTGACGAAGTGCCGGTGGTATGCCACATCCACGCCACCTGCGCGGAGGATGCCGTTGCTGATCCACGTCATCAGGCGCACCATCGGCGCGAGCAGGCGCACGAGCCTCTCCATGATCCCGGCAATGGCCAGAGAGGAGGGGCCGGGCCGTAGCGATCCGTAGGTCTTGGGCAGCAGCTCGCCGAAGATCAGGATGGAGACGACCATGCCGATATGGGCGACGGTATCGAGGACGCCCGCAGAAGACGGGCTTTCGACGGTATACTGGCGCACGATGAGCGTCATGAGGGTGGACATGACGAGAACAAGGGCGTTGTTACAGACCACGAAGACATGAAGGTAGTCACCACGCTCCGTGACCGCCAGCACCATCTGCGCCCTTCGATTACCGGCGCGGGCCGCCTTCTGCATCTCGTGCGGGCTGACCGACAGCAGCGAGGCCTCGGAGAGCGAGAGCATGAAACTCGCGACCAGACACAGCACGATCAGCGCGAACATAAGCCCGATCAGCAGGGTCACTCTCTACTCCCCCCCCGGCCATCGGCCTCATCCGTAACCTCGCGCTCGAAGATGCTCACCCGCGAGATGCGGCGGCCGTCCATCTGGTCCACCCGCAGCGTCAGGCTGCCCCAGTCGAAGGTCTCGCCCTCTTCGGGAATGCGCCCCGCCGCGGCCAACACCACTCCGGCGAGGCTGTCGTAGTCCTCGGTCGGCAGGGACTCGCCGACAATGTTGTCAAGCTCATGAAGGCCGATGGTGGCATCGCACACGAGACACTCCTCTGTGCGGACAATCCCCGGCTGCTCGATATCGTACTCGTCCTGGATGTCGCCGACGATCTCCTCAAGCAGGTCCTCGACCGTCACCAAACCGGCGGTGCCTCCGAATTCGTCATAGACGCCCGACATGGAGCGGCGGCCGCCGCGAAGCTGGCGCAGCAGCTCATCGGCGGGCAGACTCTCGGGCACGAAGTGCGGCGGGCGGGCAACCAATCGAACCGGCTTGTCCAGCTCCCCGAGGCGAACGTAGGGAAGCAAGTCCTTGACGTAGAGGATACCGGTGATGTGATCCTTGTCTTCGCTGTAGATCGGGACGCGCGAGTGCTTGTTCTCCATCGCGAAGTGCAGGGCCTCGCCGAGGGTCACGTCCTCCTCGACGCACTTCATATCAGGCCGCGGTGTCATCACCTGCGCGGCGGTCTGGTCGCCAAAGTCGAGCGCGCCGTGCAGCATACGCCCGGTGCCCTGTGCCAGCGCCCCCTGCGACTGTCCCTCCTCAATCATCGCCTTGAGCTGCTCCTCCGTCACCGTCGGGAGCATGCCATGACCGCCGAGGCCGACGAGGTGCATGATGCCGCGCACGATCAGACCCAGCAATCCGACTGCCGGATACAGCACGATTGCGAAGAGCGCGAGAACGGGCGAAGCGGCAATGGAGACTTTGCGAGTATTGCGCAGGGCAAACTGCATCGGGGTCGCTTCGGCGAAGACGAGCACCAGGATGGTCATCAGAATCAGAGCCGCTGCGGAGGCGCCGGCAGCGGTGAGCACCTCGCCCCACGCATCAATGGCGACCTTGACGGCAATGTGCTCCGCCCAGTAGTAGCTGCCGGTTATGCCTACGAGGAGTGTGGCAAGCACCAGTGACCGGCGCTCCTGCAATGCGAGCAGGAGCTTCCCCAGTCGGAACCCGGACTCGGCTTGCTGCCGTACCCACGTGCGGGGTACGCCGAGGAATGCGACTTCGGAGCCGGCGAAGAACGCTGCGAGGACGACAAGCCCTACCAGCAGCGCTAACTCACCGGCGTGCGCTGACGAAGATTCCAAAACCGACCTTTCCTCCTGGCTCCATGTTGAGCCACGTATGGTCTCCACTACTATAGCACAGGCACCCGGTTGAGGGCAAATGCTTCGGCGCCGAAAATGTCGAGGGATACGCAGGTAACATTGCCCGGCCAAAGGAACAATAGGTGACACACGTGGGAGGGGCGTGCACAGTGAGACGTCTCGACTAAGAGGGTGGCCGCCATGAAACAGATGGTGCTGCTTGCTGTGCTGGTGCTCTTCCTCGCGATGTTCTGCCTCCCCCTTCAGGCTCAGCAGCCGCCCCAATGGCTGCAGCAGATCAATCCCGCCGATTACGCGCTGCTCGCCGCCGACCTCGTTGAGGGGCTTGGGTTCGGAGAGATCAATGCCGAGGCGCAGGCCGCCGAACTCGGCATCACCGATGCTCAGGGACGGACCTCCGTCCAGCAAAGCTTTTTCTTTAACCTGATCCAGTCAATCAACGCCCAGCAGGGCGAGGAGGCCGGATGGGTCACCATCTACGTGGCGGTTTTCGCAACCCCCGCCGAGTCCACCGCCTTCGCGCGCCAGCACTTCGGCAACTACGGCATGAACCCCGACTGGATGGTCAACGCGAACGATCTCGGCGACCGCCGCATTCCGGCAAACGGCGGCTCAGTGACCGGCCCGGGAAGGGCGATCATCCGCTACCGCAACATCGTCGCAAGCTTCTCCTGGAACGGGCGCATCGATGAGGTCGGCACCCAGAAGACAGTGCAGGTCGCGAAGCTGTGGCTGAACAAGATCGCCGGGCCACCTGGAGCGGACCTCCTCGTGAGGCCGGACTACATCATCTTCAAGCAGTGGGCCAATGACCCGCAGGTGGAGCGGGAGGCCGCGGCCGACAAGCAGTATGTCATGGGGTGGGTCCACAACAGGAGCGCAGATGTGACCGCTCAGAACGTGGAGATGTCGCTTTCAGTCAAATTCGCCGACGCGCAGGACTACGTGCCGATTGGCGCGCCCCAGCGGATCGCCAGTATCGCCCCCGGCACTGTGGGTAAGGCGGTCTTCGAGTGGGACCTCAGGGGAGAGAACGTGGTGAACGCCGACCTGCTCCTGTCGGTGAAAGCAGATGGTCCGCCCGACGTTGACCCGCGCAATAACGAAACCCACCAGCAGGTGAGCATCTACTACGCCCACAACGGCACGAACGCCTACCGCTGGCTCGAGGACTCCTACCAGTTCGTCAACTACACATATCCGGAAGAGGACACGGTGGAGCTGGTCAGGGGGATGCTCGCCACGATCATCAGCCAGATGCACACCGATCCCCAGACCATTGAACTGCTCAACCACCTGATCTTCCCGCAGACCTACATGCGCTTCTTCGACTACATGAAGACCAGCCTCACCTCCGGGTCGGGCGGACACTGCTACGGCATGGTTGCCACGGCCGGGCTGTACTTCGAGGATCGATCGCTCAGCCCGTCCGGCGCAGCCACGTGGAACCTGACGCCTGAGGTCGCCGACGCGAATATCAAGCTCTACCACCGCGCGCAGATGCTGCCACTCGCGCGCGCGCTCATGAGCGGCAAGAACTACTTCGACACAGACTGGGGCGGCGTCAAGAGCATCAACATGATCCGGCAGATGCTCCGTGCCCGGACGCCCGCAAAGATCACCATCGCCGGCCTGCACAAGACGCAGGAGCAGGTAGTAGTCAACGGGCAGCCTCAGCAGCAACCGGTCGAGAAAATGTGGGCACACGCCGTCCTCGCATACAAGCTGATCGAGCCCGCCGGCAGCCCCTCCATCGTGTGCGTATACGACCCGAACCTCCCGCCGATGCAGCGCTGGAACAGCCAAAAGCCCATGTCCGCGTTCGTGATTGACCCAAGCACCGGCGGTTTCAGTCCGGATGATGCGATGAAAGCGCTCTACATCAAAGCGGCCAACCAGCCGGGCGGGGAGATGACGCTGGAGTGGATGGCAGCAGGCCCCGTTGACCGCGAGATCTCCCTGGCGGAGGCGAATGCCTTCATGCCCGAAGTGCGCGCAAAGCTCAAGGAAATGACCGACTTCCTCGCCAAGGGCCGCAAGCTCATGGCCTCCCTCATGTGTCCGGCCGATGTCGTCTTCACCGACCCGCAGGGCCGCCGCACCGGTCAGATCGGCGCCACTCAGATTAACGAGATCCCCGGCGCGGAGGTGCGCACCGGCGGCGAGGTGGAGATATACATCCTCCCGGCGGACGTGCCGCTGACGGTCTCGATCACCGGCAACGGGGCGGGCGAGGCCACTCTCGACATCATCCGCCCGGTTAATGGCGACCCGGCGCTGACCTCATTCCAGCGCATGCCCGTCAGTGCCGGAAGCACGCTCTCGGGCACACTCGCCACGGGCGGAGAGATCGCGGCGCTCTCCGGCGACGGAGCCACGCACGCGCCCACCCTCACCGGCACGCTCTCGGGTGATCGCGTAACATGGCAACAGCCCGGTCCCGGCACCACTGTCACGCCACCTGCGACACCGCCCACCACCGTGACCCCACCGGTCACTCCGCCCAGCACCACGCCTACAGTCCCGACCAGCGGCGGCCTCGTCGTTTGCCGCAGCATCAACAACGGCCAACCTGTCGGCGCCGCAACCAGCTTCGACCGGATCGGCGAAGTCTGGTGCCTCCTTAACTACGCCAATCGCCCGGACGGAACGGCCGAGTGCGTCTGGACGCGCGACGGGCAGGAGGTCACGCGCTCGCAGCGCCAGATCGGCGGCACAGGCTGGGTCGCGTTCTCAGTCTCCACCACCGCACCCGATGGCCTCAAGCCCGGCAGCTACAGCGTCAGCATCACCTCCGGCGGCGCCACACTCGGCTCTGCGCAGTTCACAGTCGGCGCTGCGCCCGGTGTGCAGCCTCCCGCCACTACCGTCGGCGGCATACCGCCTTCCAGGCCAACCATCGCGCTCACCTCGGGCGATAGCTCCCGCCCCGCCCCTGGAGGCCGGCGCAACGAGGGCGGCTTCCTCGAACTGAAGCTGCGCTGGTCGGGCCCCGGCTCGATCCTCGATACGGTGGGCATAGCTGCCGCTAACATCGGCGACTTCTGCCTCTCGGTTGACGCCGACGGTCGGCTGATCTGGCAGATCTACGACCCGCCCACGCCGGGCGCACATCGCAACGAGAACGGGTGGCACTATCTCGCCAGCGAGAGCCTTCTCCCGCCCAACCAGTGGCACACCGTCCGCGCCACCTGGGGCCCGGTCGGCATGAGCATCGCGGTGGACGGCGCCATCATCGCCTACGACCTGGTGAACCTGAGGCTCTCCGGCAGCGATGCGTTCATCGGCGACTTCCCCGGCGACAATGGTTGGACCGCCTATCAGGTCCATCGCTCCTTCATCGGCGAGGTCGGCGACCTGCGCTTCGGGAACTGAGTCGCGGAAGGTTGAGGCCGCTCTCAGGCCGAAGTTGACCTCCTGCGCCCAAGCTCGCTCGCAGGAGGTCCATCGTTATGCGTCGCTGCGTCATCTCTCTCGCAGCGCTGTGCTCGCTCATCGCGTGCAGCGCCCATGCTCAGCCGCCTCTGCTTCAGTCGTCCGTCCCCGGCGCGTTCAGCGTCCGTTACCTCACCGATCGCGCTATCGTCAGCGCCACCGTGGCCGCCCCCGAGGGCAGTGACGCCGCCACCTACACTCTCCGCGTGCGCCTGCCGGAACGCGTGCAGTGGGGCTATCTCGGCCGCGAACTGCTGCCGCAGGACGCTTTCGGCTGGGATGCGACCGGCTCCCGCGCCACCGTCGACCTTCCCTTCGGCACCACGCGCCTGCACCTCGGCTGGGCTGGCGACCCCTGCCTGCCTCCTGAAAGCGCGCAGGTACCACTGATGGTGGGCGCCGAGCAGGCCGGCAGCCTCCGCGCGCTCTTCAGCCTCGAGGGCATGGAGGCCACCGGCCGCGCTACCGGCATTGGCCCCGGTATTGCCGACATCAGCCTCGCGCTTGCAGACGACATCAACCCCGAGGCCGTCTCCGTGACGATCGATTCGGCCACCGCTGACGACTGGCGCGCGGTCGAGGGCGGCCTCATCACCGCCGCGCCGCTCATCATCGGCCCCGACCCGCTCCTCACGCTGCGGGCCCGCTCGCGCAACCTGACCGCAAGCCCCATCGAGCGCGTGGTGATCGAGAACGTGCGCCCGGCTACGGCCACTTCGCGCGTGCCCGGCGATGCCATGCCCGAGGGCGCGGTGCTGGTGGAGGCGGAGGATTTCAGCGACGCCGGCGGCACTCCGGTGCGCGTCGAACCCGGCTCGCACCATGACGCCAGCGGCAACGCCTGCGTCTTCACCTTCATCGGCGATGGAAGCTGGCTGGAGTGGAAGGTCACGCTGCCCACCGATGGCCTCTGGGACCTCTACGCCCGCGCGGCCTGCGGCGACATCGGCGCCTGGCGCGTCATCAGCGTGGATGGCGAGACGCCCGCGGGCCTCGAACTGGTCGAGTTCCCCGGCACCGGCGGATGGGCGCGCGGGCCGGGGCAGTGGTGGCTGATGCGCATCACCGGCGGCGAGGGGCAGCCGGGGCCGCTCGAGCTTGCCGCGGGCGAGCATACCATCCGCATGCGCGGCGTGCTCGACCGGCACCTCAACATGGACTACCTGCTACTCGCGCCGCACTGACCGCCGGCGAGGCGGGTTAAATGTCGGCGAACAGTCCCGATTCGGCGGTGACAAACGCCACTGTCGAACGTTAGTATATATGGAGACAAGTGTGCCAGCGCCGGCAGCAGGCTGTCCGCTCCAACTGGAGCGCGACGAGAGCGAGCAGACGGTGGCGCACTACACGATCGGCGCGGGGCTGGAGGCTATGCGCAGGGAGACGAGTAGCTTCTATCACTACAACCACCGTCGATCGAGCGAGATAAGGTTGACAGAAGTGACGCGCTGCGCCTGAACTTGACACTGCTGCGCCGGCGGGCATATAATCTGCCCCGACAGGTGGCTTCCTCTGCCCACTGAGAAGCCCCCGGCGTA
>JAAYJW010000293.1 GCA_012522765.1 candidate division WS1 bacterium
GACGCTCGCGCCCCGGAAGGTTCGGGGCGAAGCGGCGATGCCGTCTGCGTTAGCGCCTGCAAGCAGGGGGGAGTTCGTCAATCCGTCGCAAGGTGGTGCCACGATGATGTCCAGCCGGCCTCAGAGAATCATCCTGCTCCAACTGGCCTGCGCCGCGCTGGTGGTATTGCTTGCGCAGTCTGTGTCGGTGGCTAATCAGATCGCACTGCTGGAGTTGGCGGACGAGGCGAGTCCCGAGCAGGCAGACGCGATCCTCAGCGACGCGATCGACCGCCTCTTCGCCGACGATGCCGAGCCCGTGCGCTGGTGGCGCGACGGCCGTCTCCTCGTGCTGTCCGGCGGCGAGGCCGGGGTAGAGTGCATGGCGGACGTGTTGCACGCGCGCGGTATGCTCAAGCTGCGGCCGCAGCCTCAGTTGCAGAGGACCCTGCAGATTCGCGACGGGTGCCGGGAGCGCGCCGCGCAGGCATCGGCCGACATTGCTGAGCGGATGGGCGCCGCCATCGCAGTTGAGGCGAACAGCCTCTCCGTCAGCGGCCCGGCTCCCGCGGTAGTGCTCGCCTGCAGTGAACTCACCACCAGCGGATTGGCCTACGACCTCGACACGCTCTGCTCCGAGACCGTTCAGCTCCATCATGTGCGGGACGCGGCCACGTTCGCCAGCCTCATCGAGTCTGCGCGCGAGCATGCCACGCCGCATGTGAGTATCTCCAGCTATGCGACCACGACCACCGCGCCGACGCTCCTTCTCACAGGGCCCAGGCATGAGGTGCAGGATCTTCGTCGCATCATCGCGACGATCGATGTGCCGCATCCGCAGGTGCGACTCGACCTGTGGGCATTCCAGATCAGCGGCGGAAACGCTGAGGAAGTCGCTGAGAGGGCCGCGGAGGCGCGTCAGCGGATTGATGAGACCAGTCGGCTGCTGCGGGGCTACATCCAGGCGCTGCAAGTCGCGGCCGTGAGTAACGCCTCGAACCTCGACGAGGAGACTGTGCTGGCGCAGTATGAGTCCGTCCTCGAGCGACTGTCTGAACGTGGTCTCTCAGACCAGCAGTTCACGCTCGAGGAGTTGAAGGCTTTCGCTGTCAGCCTGCAGGGGATCTCGCCGCTTCTTGATATCACCGGGGCAGTCACGGGGATCAAGCGGCCCGCGGATGACACCGGGCCGCATCCGATGGGCATCACGGAGATGATGGTCTGGCTGATCATGGGCGAGCGCAGCGGACAGCAGTTGGAGAGCGCAATGTCCGCATCCGTCGGCTCATGGCGAGGCAGGCTGCGTCCTGAGAGGGCGCAGATCCTCAGCGACTGGCATGGCCGTCCGGAGCGCGCCAGTGACGCCACCGACCTGATGCCGCAAAATCTCCTCGAGGAGTTGACCGATCCTCATACGCGCCAACAGGCGCAGTCAGCGATCAGGGACTTCCTGACGGACTACGCGGCTCAGCGGCGAGACTGGCGGAGCGTGGACCCGGAGCAACTGAGGAGAAGGACCGCCGACGCGGAGGCGGTCCTGCAGAGCGCCGTCCGGGCACTGAGCGCGGACATCAACGCGCTGTTCATGACGCCGCTGCAGGCGGAACTGCAGGAGATCGCCAGCGATGGCGGAAGCTCGGGCCTCGCGTCCTCAGGCACTACCAGCATGACGGTGCTCTCTGGCGTCGAAGCGAAGCTCAACGGCAGCGCGATGAGCTACTTCAACGTCAACTCCGCGCAGGGAGTGGAGGGGACGCTTCAGCAGGCGGATGCGCTTGCGACGGCACTCGGCACCGCGCTCCCCACGCCGGAGCGAAGACCCGGCATCTACACGGTGAAAGTAACGCTTGCTGCGGGGAAGCCGGACCAGCCGGTCGACGTCGAAGCGTATCTGACACACCTGAACGGGCTGCTCCCGCAGCTTTCGGTGCTGCAACTGGCGGAAGAGCGCGCAGTGGTGCTCAGCGGCAGCGAGGCCGATGTCGCGGCAGGCAGATCGATGTTGCAGGCGATGGGGATCGCCGCGGGGAGCAGTCCGATGCAGGCTACCGACACAGGCGGCGTGCAACTGCAGCCGATGTCGGTCGTACCGGGCTCTGCGCCGGGCATACCGACGGACCGGCTGCTAGGGCTGGCGCTCGCGCTCGGGCAGGAGCAGGAGGTGTGGGCGGCGCTGCGTGAGGGCGTCGAACTGACCTTTACGCCGTGGGTGCTCCCCGGCGGCTCAGGCGCTGAGATCGACATAGACTGCACGGTCACTCACGGGGATGGTGGAGAAGAGGCAGGCGGCGACGCCAACCCTGAACTTACGCGCGTGGCGAGGCATAACGCGAACACTCAGGTCTACGTTGACGCGATGGACCTGTTTTCTCTGTCGAGTCTCAACCTGCGTACCAGTCATCCGCGCAGCGACTACTCAGTGCCCGTCCTCGGCCAGCTTCCGATTGTCGGATCGCTCTTCCGTTTCCCGCGCAGCCCGCAGCAGGTGCATCATGAGAGCGTCCTGCTGGTGCAATCCGTAGTGCTCGCCACAGGTCGGGAACTCGCCGATCTCATCGAGTTAGACTCACAAGGGGCATCGACAGAGCCAGCGGCGGCGGAATGACCTGCCACGCAGACGCCAGGGAGGGAAATTCGGTAGCAGGCTGGAATTGTTGCCGACGTGGAGGCGAATGAGTCGGCTGCGACGAATGCTTTGTCGGTGCAGCAGGCAATTGATGCATCTGCTCCTGCGCTGGCTTGCAGATGGTATAATCGTTGCATCACACAGCCGCTAACGAGTTGGAGGGAATACACATGCGCAGAGGCTTCACCTTGATCGAACTGCTCGTCGTCATCGCGATCATCGCCATTCTGGCGGCGATCCTCTTCCCCGTGTTCGCGAGAGCGCGCGAGAAGGCGCGGCAGACAAGCTGTCTGAACAACCTCAAGCAGATCGCCACCGCACACCTGATGTACGCACAGGACTACGATGAGACCTTCCTGAGTGGCCGCTATCCCGGCTACTGCGTCTTCGGCCATGCCCACACGAGCACCGCGGCCAACGACGCGATCAACGACTACCAGGGCTGGTCGAGCCACCTGCACCCGTACATCATGAACGCGCAGATCTGGCAATGCCCCAGCGAGACGTGGACCACCTGCACCAGTGGCTCAGGGCCCGCGGTCATCACCAACGCGTACCTGTTCAACTTCGATGGTTGCGCGGCCAGGCCGGTTGGGCAGATCCGCATGCCCGCCGAGCAGATGATCAGCATGGACGGCCAGGGCTCCTTCGTGATCTCCAGCACCAACACGAGGGCCTCGGCCCTCGGCAGCAGCGGCATCGGCAGCGGCATCCGCCGCCACAACGGTGGCGCGAACATCGCCTTCTGCGATGGACATGCCAAGTGGATGGGCGAGGGCGCCATCTCCGGCGCGATCGGCAACGCCGGCGTCTGGAGCGACTTCCTCGGCATCACGATGGAGTAAGTCGGTCAAGCCGCACATTCGCAGCAACTAACGAGGGCGCCATCGCGATGATGGCGCCCTCGGTGTGTTCTGCGCAAGACTCCACGGACAGGAGTGTCCGTGGAACGGGGTGGAGCGGCACTACCCCTCGTCGTAGCCCTTCAGCGGGCGGTACCAGATGTTGCGGAAGCGCACCAGGTCGCGGTGGTCCTGCAACTCCAGCGGGCCCTCCTCGCCATGCGGCTCGTACTCGGTCAGCACCTTGTGCGAGGTGACGCCGAGCAGCTCCTTCGCGTGGTGCAGCACGATACCATTGAGGATGACCGTCACGCGCGCGGTCCTGACGAGCTTCTCGTCCTCAAAGCGCGGGCCCTCCCAGATGATGTCGTACGTCTGCCACTCGCCGGGCTTGCGGCAGGCGTTCGCCAGCGGCGGGAACTGCCCGTAGATCGCGCCGGTGCTGCCGTCGGGGTAGGTGAGGTTGTCGTAGCAGTCGAGCACCTGGATCTCGTACTTGCCCATCAGGAAGATGCCGGAGTTCCCGCGGCCCTGGCTGTCTCCGGTGATCTCCTCCGGCGCGCGGAACTCAACGTGCAGGTGACAGTCGCCGAACTGCTGCTTCGAGCGGATGTAGCCGGTGCCGGGCACGACCTCCATGTACCCGTCCTCGACCTTCCACTCCGCGGGCCCGCCGGTCTTCTTCGACTCCCAGCCCGACAGGTCGGTGCCATCAAAAAGCACAACCGCGTCTGACGGCGGCTGCCCCGGCGCCTCCTGTGTGCTCGGAGTGCCGGGTGTCACCACCGGCGGCTGCGGGCGGTTGCCATCGTGCACGTGCCAGTTGGTTCCGGGGATGATCGGGGTGTCGTCATAGCCTACATTGCCAGCCATCTTCAGGTCCTCCTGTTTCGTGTTACGCTTGAGCGACGGTCTCCGGGGCCCTCAATCCTCGAGCAGGGCCTCCGCGTTCTCGGCTACCTTGCGGTAAGCCAGTGCGTGCTGTTCGATGATCTCCGGCCGATAGTGCTTGAACCACGGGATCGAGTAGCACCGGCCCGGCATGGCCTCTGTGACCGGAAGCGAGCCCTCGCCCTGGCGCAGATCGCGGTCGGAGCTGGCGATGCGCGTCGGCTTCCCGTGGCCGTAGATGTCCGCCTCGTTGAGCAGCGGGTGCAGGTGCATCGGGAAGTTCGCACCGGGGCTGCAGGTGGTGCCCTCGGCGCGAACCGCTTCGGCGAACTTACTCAGGGGCAGGCCGCCAAGCTCCTCGGCCTCGTAGAGACCGTGCGCCGCGTACCAGCCGCCCATCGTGCTGCCTGACCCCATCGGCGGCCTGTGCTCCCTGACGCCCGGAACATCGCTGAGCAGGTCCCAGAAGTAGTTCATTGCCGCCTGTATCTCCTCCATGCGGTCGCGGTAGTGCGTTAGCTGCACGCGCCCGACCGCGGAGGAAAGCTGGTGCATGCGGTACTTGTAGCCGCCCCACGGCAGCCCGACGTAGGGCGTCAGCTCCGGATCGGTGATGACGGGCGCTTCGGACTCGCCGGTCCACTGCGTCGCCCGGGTGCGGCCGTAGTGCCCCCACGCGATGCAGCGCTCCCAGATCTGCCGGTCGTTGGTGAGCAGCATCCCGCCCTCGCCCACCGCCAGCGACTTGCCGCTCATCACCGACATCGCGCCGACGTGACCGATGGTGCCGACGAGGCGGCCCTTGTACAGCCCGCCGTGTGCGTGAGAGACGTCCTCGATCACCTTCAGATCATGCTTCTTCGCGATCTCCATGATCGGGTCCATGTCGGCCGGGTGGCCCCAGTAGTGAACGGGCACGATGGCCTTTGTGCGCTCGGTGATGCGGTGTTCGATATCGCCGGGGTCAATGCAGGCTGTGTTGGGGTCAATGTCCGCGAAAACCATGGTCGCCTGCAGGGAGAACGCGGGCAGAGCGCTGGCCCAGTAGGTCAGGCTGGGCGCGATGATCTCGTCGCCAATGCGCACACCGCAGGCCCACATGGCCGATTGCAGCGCCGCCGTGCCGCTGCTGCAGCCAAGCGCGTACTCCATCGAGTGCCACTGCGCGAAATCCTTCTCGAACTGCTGCGTGACGTCTACCCCCGACATGCCGCCGCGCCGGAGCACCTCGAGGACCGCCTGCTCGTCTTCTTCGGTGATGATCGGCCATGTGAAGGCGTCGCCCGGATCGGACCGTACCGCTTTCTCGCCACCATGGATCGCCAGTGCCTTCGCCATCTGACAACTCACTCCCATCGCATGACAGGCTTACGCTGAGCCGTGGCTTCCCGTTCAGGCGGCCAATACCTCCCGCGGCGGCAACAGCTTTGCCTACGGCAGTTCCACTACCGCTACCTTCCCCGGCGGCAGGACGACTTGCCGCCAGGGTGTCTGCCGCAGCGCCATGCCGATCGTCAGAGGGGCATCGGCATCGTTCCACAGCCGCACCTCGGCCCCCGCACCGGGCAGCAGGCGCACCAGTGACGCGACCTCCTCAGGCAGATGCTCGCCCTCGCCGTAGCGGAAGCGCACAACCGCCTCCTCCTGGCAAAGCCGCCGGGTCATCCCACCGGCGAGCGGCAGGAACGCGGCCGTCACGTTCCCGTAGCCACCATCGCGGCCATGGCCGGATGCGACCGCCCCGATAGTGCTCCCCCCGCAGCCGTGGTGCCTGCCATCGCGCAGCGCACTCGCCGCGAGGCCGATGCGGTCGCTCACCGTGCGCAGAGCGGCCGCCGCGAGCGTCTCATCGGCGGCGATCTGCCAGCCCAGCATCAGCGAAGGCGGAGGAAGCGCGGCGGTGGGGCGAAGGCCGCCCAGCTCGTTCTCCCACGCCCACCGCAGCATGTCGCTGCGCTTGCCGATGCCAGCGATTGGCAGCTTGCTGAGCGTCTCAATCACCATGCAGGGGGTCTCGGCACGCGCGCCGGCGATTGGCCGCTCGCCCACGAGCGTGCGGTAGCGCTCCGCGCGCTCCTCCAGCCGATCCGCCGCGATGGGGTTGTCCGCAAGCGAGGCATAAAGCCGGGCGGCGGTCATGGCGTAGCCGGAGATGCGCGTCTGCTGCAGGAAGGCGAGCATCCCGTCGAGTCCCACCAGCGTCTCCTCGATGCCCGCATGCAGGCGGTCCCGGGCGGGCTCATCAAGCGAGGTATCACCGGTGACGGTGCGGTAGCGCCACAGCAGGGCGCCCGGCGGGTTGGAGTAGGGATCGCCCAGCGCGGGCAGCAACGCCCGGCACAGCCGCCCTGCAGCGTCCGCGTACCGCGCTTCGCCGGTCATCTCGAACAGATCCAGCATCACATCAACCGTCCCGGCGGGCACATGCGGCTCAACGCGATCGAGCGCGGAATCGCCATGATGATGCGCCCCGATGGCGTACATCACCTCGTCATGGTCCGCGGCTGATTCGCCCGAGCGGATGACCGTCGGCGGCTCATCCGCCGGAGCATCGAGGATCGCACGCGCCCAGCGGTCGGCATAGCCCCGGCAGAGGTCGAGGTAGCGCTCGTCGCGCGAGATCTCCCACGCGATGAGCGCGATCTGTATCAGGCGGAAGTGATCGGGCACTTCGTAGCCACGCGAGCGAGGACCGCCTGTACGCTCGGTCCCGATGCGCCAACTGAGGAAGCGATGCTCGCTGTGATCGTACCAGGCCGGGATGCCCTCGACCCAGTTGCCGATGTGCTCGGCGGCGTCGAGGATCAGCGCCGCCGTCTCGTCTTCAGGGGCCACTCGCCAGAGGCGGCAGAGGAAAAAGGTGAAAATCTCCGTCTGATGGTGCGCCTCGCCCTCTCGGTAGAAGCCGTGCAGCATCTGCTCGCGCGACCATTCGGCGAAGCCGTCGCGGAGAAAGCGGGCGAAATCAAGCACCTCGGGCATCCCGAAGAGTTGGTGGAAGCCGAACCAGGAGCCGGTGAAACTGCCCTCATCGTGGCCGCCGCGATAGGGTATGAGCGATTGCTGCTTGATCGAGGTCTGAATCCAGCGGCGGATGCGGTTGCGAGCGGAGAAGAAGGCTTCGGCCCATTCGGGTCTTTGAGCTGCGACTGGTGACTGCTTCATGCCGGGAAGTTCGCTGGAATACCCTGTCGGGCCTTCTCCGGCAGGAGGCACGGGCAGCCGGTCACCGCTGGGCAGTGATGCGATGCAGACTCTCCGCGACGCCCTCGATGCCACTGCGCAGCGGGAGTTCCTTCAACCAGCGAGCGGGGATCTTCCTGCGGCCGTTATGCGCGCCGGAGATTGCCCCGGCCATGGCCGCTCGCGTATCGGTATCGCCGCCGGCGACGATGCTTGTCACCAGTGCCTCCTGGATGCTGTCGGGCCTGCGCAGGAAGCAGAAGAACGCGGCAGGCACGGTCTCGAACGCGGCGCCACCGAGGCCCAGCTCGGGCAGCGCCTCAAGCGGCGAGACGCCACTCTCGATCATCCGCGCACACTCGGAAAGCCCGTCGGACACTCGCGATGGCTCAAGCTGATCGAGTATCTCCAGCACGATCGTCTCGTCGTCAAGCTCCCCGGCGGCGGCCCGTGCGACCGCGTAGGCAACCGCGACTCCCCCGGCCAGGGCCTCATCATTTCGGTGGGTGATGACGCCACAGGTCCTGACATCCTCCGCGAGCCCGGTGAGGTCGTGGGAGTGGAAGAGCCCCACCGGGGCGACGCGCATTGCTACCCCGTTGCCGGCGGCATACTCGCCCTTCTCCCCCGCCTCATCCCACGAGGTGTCCGTCTGCAGCCGCTTCATGGCGTGGTAGGTGGCGCGGCCGATGCCCCGGCCACCGGCCTCGAACCACGAGAGGTAACGGGCGGCCATGTCGGCGCCATTCACCTCGCCGCACTCTGCGATGGACTGCGCGGTGGCGACCAGCATCGAGGTGTCGTCGGTCCACTCGCCCATGGACAGCGAGCCAGGTTGGAAGCGACCATCGTAGTAGGCCTCGGCAAGGTCGGTGCCGGAGTATCCCTCGTAGCCCGCACCGAGGCAATCGCCCGCCGCGGCTGCAAGCATGCAGCCGGTGAAGCGTGCGATACTGTCTGGTTGGGTTGTGCTCATCGAAGATCGGATCACTCTCCCGGGCTCAGGAAGGGGCTGGACGCTTCTTCTATCGCTTCACCTCGACACCGAGAACCTCCTCCATTTGCTGGAGGCCAATCTCATGAGACTGTTCGTCAAGTGCCGCCACTCTTTCAGGAAAAACGGTGACATGAAAGCCGTAGCTGATTGCATCGGCGGCCGTGTACATCACGCAGATGTTCGTGCAGACGCCGGTAATCTCGATATCCGTGACATTGCACTCGAGCAGGGCCAGCAGAAGCTCACTCTGAAAGAACGCGCTGTAGCGGCGCTTGGGCAGCACGTAGTCGCCATCCCGGGGCTTGAGCTCATCTATCACCTGCGCCCCCTCGGTGCCTCTGACCGCGTGAGGCGGGAACTGCTCGAACTCCGGATCGTGGGGCATGTGGCTGTCGCACATGTAGATGACCGTCTCACCGTACTGCCGCGCCTGTTTGACCCGCTTCGCGATCGGCTCGACGATCTTGCGAACCGTGGTACCGCACTGCAGCGCCCCATCCTCCCGCACGAAGTCGTTCAGCATGTCGATCACAAGCACTGCCTCACCCATCATCCATTCCCTCCGCCAGTGTCGTCAGAAGTTCACTGCTTCCGGATGCGCGCCTGTCCACGCCCGCACCTGCTGGAGGCTGCGCTTTCGCACAGCGTCCACAGAAGACAGATCCGCCACTATCTCTCCCTGCTCCAACAGCGGCTGCAGCAGCATCTGCGTGCGCTCGCCGCAGCCACAGGTGTCGGATACCTGTTGCGACTGTGGCATCAAGCTACGGGTGCCGCACGCCGGGCAGATCGCAACATTCTTCACTCCCGAGAGCTTGCCGCGCTTGGTGAAGGGCTTCCCCTCTATCTCCACGATGTCCATGCCGAAGTTGATCGGCGGGGCGCCCGAAAGTGAGGTGCCGACGCCGTAGCCGGACGCGAACTCGTTGTAGCGCCTGATGGAGTGCTCGTCGAGGCCGCCACTGAGAAAGAGCTTCACATGCTCGTGACCCCGCAGATCAAGCTCCCAACGCACTTCACGCATGAGCGCGAGCCAGTCCCCGCGGCGGCTCGCGGGCGTGTCCAACCGTAGCGCGTCAAGGCGCCTACCCAGCGTCTCAGCGGCTTCGAGTGCCTCGAACTTCTCGTCGCAGAAGGTATCCACCAGCGCCACGCGCGGCACACTCTCATCGATGACTTCATCGTACCAGCGCAGCGCGGTCGCGAGGTCGCCGGCTATCAGGATCAGCGCGTGCGGCATCGTGCCGGAGGGCTCGAGCCCGATAGCCTCCGCGCTGAGGATCACCGACTCTCCATCACAGCCGCCCACGTAGCAGGCGCGGCCGATCATTGGCGCGATTGCCGGATGTGCCCGCCGCGCCCCGAAGCTGATGACGCTGCGGTCGCCCGCCGCGACACGCACCCGGCTGGCGCGACTGGCGATCCCGGAGGACTGGCAGAGCAACCCCAGCAGCGCAGTCTCCATCTCCGCGAAGGTGACGTAATCGCCAGATATGCGCAGGACCGGTTCCCCACCGAGAAAGAGGCTGCCCTCGCGGGCGCAGTGGACGTCCACCGGCATCCCCTCAAGCGCCGCCGCAACCTCCTCCACACCGCACAGTACGCCCCACGTCCAGTCACCGGGAAGACTTGAGCAGTGGATCTCGGCTACTACATGCTTCGAGGTCCCCTTGCGTTCGAGGATCTCACGGGTCCTGGCGAAGTAGACATCCGTCACCCTGCGCTCGCGGATGTCGTCGAGCGACGCACAGTGAAGCATCAGGCACCATCCCCATTCCCTCACACCCCCGGTAGCAGCAACCTGCCCTGACCGGATCAGGTCTGTCACACAATCTCACCTTCGACGGCGCCGGGAGGCTTCCTGCCGCAGCGTACATGGAAGCGGGCGGGCCACCAGGGCCCGCCCGCGGGTGTTTCAACTCAGGAGAAGGTCTAGCGGAAGGAGTACTGCCACTCCACGCCCAGCCAGTCCTCGCTGTTGTCGCCGCTGATGCCGTCGATGGTGCCCATGCGGTCCCACTCGCCATTGCGATACTCAACGGTGAGTTCGCTGCTCTCCTGGACCGGATGCATGTAACCGACGGTCCAACCCGTGAACTCTGCGCTGTTGGCCGCGTCCTGCTCAGCATTGAACTCCTCGTAGCGCAGGTAGCCGACATCGCGGCGGTCAGGCACCGCGTATGAAGCCTGAGCATACCAACCATCGCGGTCGGCGCCAAGCAGCTCACCGTCGGCGTACTCCGCCTGGAAGCCCACTGGGCCGATGACGGTGTTCGGGACTACGCGGACGTAGACGTCCCACGCGCTGCGATCGGTCTCAACGCCGCCGGTGACGAAGTCGCCGGTCATCCACGATGTACCGAACTGGCCCCAGTCCTTCATCCACTTGAGGTGGATGTCGAAGTTCTTGTCGTCGTTGGCGTCATCGGCGCGGAACTGGCCGTTGTAGACGCCGGCGATGAACATCGGCTCCCATTCGCTGCCGGCGGTCGGCATCCGGCGCAGCCATACGCCACGGTCGGAAGCGCCCTGCCAGAAGAAGCCGAGGCCGTTCTGTGCGGTGCCCTCGAGGATCTTCGCGCGCTCAAACGGCAGACGCACCGAGGAGCCCTCCCAGGCCTCAAGGCCGAACCACGTCGGGGTCTGGCCCATCTGAATCTTCCACTGCTCCCCGAGCGAGTAATCCGCGAAGAGGTTGTAGATGGTGATGTCCGGGTCATTGGGGCCCACGCGCGCGAATGTGATAATCCCGCGGGTGCGGTCGTCAATGTCACCCTGGAAGGTCAGATAGAGGTCGCGGAGATCGAAGTTATCGAAACCGCTGTCGGAATTCACGTCCATGTAGCGAATGCGGAAGTAACCGTTCATGCAGATGCGGTCATACCAGCACTGGCCCTCCAGGCCTTCCTGTGCGAGAGCTATGCCCATCGTGAGAAGCATGGTGATGACCACCATGCATGTGAGTGTACGGCTCATGCTTGTTGCCCTCCCTGATCTGGGGTTTGACTTGCGGTCTACCTCGCCCCAATCCGCCCGTCCGTGGCATCCATAGTGGACGGTGCAGAATCATCCCAGCCCATTTCTCTGCGCCTCTGACATGGCAGCAGCAACCCTCCATTGCCACGCCAGAGCTTTGTCTGACGCCCGCTGTCTCCCGCGGGCCCGGCTCTACCACCTTCCTTCGATAGCAGTGAACTCGAAACTGAAGACGTGTTATTCACCTTGCGAGAACAGGCACCTCCTTCTCGCAATCACCTGAAGTGATCCTCTTTATCTCAGCGGCGTGAGCAGCAGAGCCGCGGGCTCTACGCCATCGAGCGCAATCTCGTGGCGCGTATAGCCGGTCCACGTCCCGAGAGCGCTCGCCCCCCGCGGTCCTATACGCTCCGCGGTGAAGGCCGCGCCGGCCTCCAGACCCAGACTCCTCGGGTCGAAGCCGAGTGTCACCGTCTGCGGCTCCTGCGACACGTTGACCATCGGGATCAGGATGCGCCCGTCCGCCACTCCCCATGTAGTAGCGATGACCGCGGGCGTGGTGGCACTGAGGTCGCGCCGGTGCCAATCCGCACGCACGAGCGTGTCGTTGCCCTGCAGCACCGGCGGCGGAAGCATCCGGCCTTCGTTGAAGAACTCCCGCACACTGTAGCGCAGCCGCACGAGGTCGCGCAGCCACGGTCCGGCGAAGGCGTGATCGATGACGCCCGGCTGGCTCCACCACAGTTGCGTCCCCCAGATGAAGAGCTGACCCTGCTTCTGCGCCAGCGACTCGGGCGCGTCCCAGTCCTCCGCCGACATGTAGCGCCCGAAGCCGAGCACCTTGCTCCCGTAGACCGCCGGGAAGAGTGGGACGAGGCCATCGCCGAGCGAATTGCACATCAGGTAGGTGTCGAACCAGCGGGCATACGCTTCCGCATTGCTCTCAGTCGTCAGCATCTTGTCAGGAGATACCTCAGCGATATCCTCCTGGATGCGCTCCAGCAGCGTCCAGTAGCCGTCGGTCCACCATCCGCCGCCCGAAAGCGGGTGCCCGTGGCTCGGGTCGAAGCACAGCCGCGGTCTCGCGGCCCCGATCTGGTCCATGTACACGCCATCCACGTTGAACTCGGTCATCAGGCGCATGACGATCTCGTGCAGCGTCTCGCGCCAGAACTCAGTTGCGATGCACATCGCCGCCAGCCGTTCGCCCGAGCCATAGACCTCAATGTAGGGCTCACCGTCGCGGTCGCGGGTCGCATACTGAAAGGCAGTCTGCTGGAAGCTCTCGGTATCGGTGTCCCAGAGGCGCCCGTTGATGTAGGGCGTCACCCGCACACCCGCCTCCTGAAGCTCCGCCACGCCCTCGCGGAAGCCCTCCTTCGTCGGAAAATAATGCGGGTAGTCATTGTCGAAGGGGATCTGGTGCCAACTGTACCAGTGGATGGCGCAGGGCAGACCCATGTATTCGCGGAAGCGTCTCGTTGGCTCCACTACGTTCTCTGGCCCACCGCTGGTGAGGACCCACGCGGCGATATCGTTCAGCCACTCGGGACGATCCGGCCGACCGTAGTCCGGATCGCCCTCCGGCCACCACGGAGCGCTCTCCTGCAGCCACGCGCGATACGTCTGCGTCGCCGGGTACCAGCCGCCATCCACTCGCGCGATCACCACGTCCCCGGCGGTCGCGAAGTCATTGCCCGCAACTGAGGCATTCGGCGCCGGCTCCTCGATGTCCAGCGGGATCCCGAGGCTCGTCGCATTGTCGCTGTTGATCATGCGCGCGGATGCATCCGCATCGTGGGCGCACAGGTAGAGACCGGAAGTCTCGTCACTGACCAGCAGCATCGGCAGGGCGCAGGTGCCGGATGGGTAGTAGCCGACGTAGCGCGCGCCCATGCCGTCTGGATACTCACGACCGTAGCCCTGCGGCACATACAGCGAGTCGTCAGACTGCGAATTACCGATCCTTACCGAGTGCAGTTCCGGCAGCGTTACCGCGTCGATGCTCCACCGCGTATCGTTTTCAACCGACAGCGACCAGCGCGATTCGCCGCCGGAGATGGCGCAGGTGAGCCTCGCGATGATGTTACTGAGACCATCCTGCAGAGGGCGCTCGAAGCTCGCCTCGATCGCCGCCCCGGCGGTGTTGCCACTGGCACTGGCTCGCATTCCGCTCCAACCATCGGAACTGGCGAGGCTGGCAGGGCTTCCGTCGGCGTCCGTGAGCGTGATGCGAAACAGCTCACTCGCAGCGCCCAGCATTTCGCGGCCCGCGACCATGTCGTAGAGGCTGGCGAGCTGGATGCCGGTGCCGGTCTGAAGCAGGCCGACACCGAGCTTACCATCGTCAGCGAGGAGCAATCGCCCCCCGTCGGTCGGTGGCAGCCATGTGGCGGCGCGCGACGGATCGTTTGCCGCAAGCTCCTGCAACTGCCGCGCGGCCGTCAGCACCTCGTTCACCGGCCGCCCCTGCTCCAGCGCCGCCCGCAGCAGCGTGACACGCCAGTTCAGCGCACCTGCCAGCAGCCCGCGCTGATCCGAACGTAGCATCCAGTCCTGCGCGGTAGTCGCAAGCTCATCGAAGGCGACCAGCAGACCCTCCGTCAGCACTACCGCATTCCCGGCGCCGACGGTGCCGCTCGCAACCGCGTCGAGCGCCTGAAGGGCCTCATCTTCGCTGGAGATCAGCAGCCAGCGGGTGTAGTCAATGCGATCCGTCGTCCACGCCTCCCACGGCCCGTGCAGGTAGCGACCATAGTCGTTGAGGCCATCGTAGATGAGCGTGTTGCCGGTCATCCCGAGCACATTGGGCCCCTCAACGAGCGCGCCCCACCTGGGGCTGCGATGGCCCTGCTTGTCATCGGCGAAGGGTATCGCGACCGACGGGTCATCCTGCGCAAAATGCGTAAAGCTATCGTCCTTGAAGTGGACCTCGAGGAAGTGAAGCTCATTCCATGCCATGGGCTGCCCCTGCGTGACCTGGGCCTCGATAGCAACCACCGGCAGCCCCGCCCAGTAGCGCAGCGCGTAGACGGCCTGCGGCTCCGTCTCCGGCACCGCGCCGGCTCCCGACACGTAGCGCGCCGATACGCGCACCTCGACCATCAGTGGACCATCCGCGGCGACCTCAAGCTCCGCCCGCGGATCGTTGCGCAGGTAGAAGCCGCCCGCCTCCTTGCTGTAGAGCCGGTCGCCGATGCTCGGCGTGAATACCTTGCCGGTCTCGGGGAAGGTGATCTGCGAGAGTATGCCGATGTTGCGGGCAGGATCGTGGCGCACCTCATACGTCGGCCCGCCGACTACCACCGCGTCGCCCTCGCGCGCGAGCGAAACCTGTTCATCGGGTACAGACGGCTCGTGAGGGGCGTTCTGCAGCCAGACGCGGATCTCGCGCCGTCCGGCGGGCTGGTTCGGCAGCAGCGCCGCGAACTGCGCGCGGTCGCCGATCAGGTTCAACTGCGCACTCAGTGATTGGCCGGAGGCGGTGTCCTCCGCATAAAGTGCCCCCTGCGGCAGTTGCGCGGTCTCCATCGCCTGCCGCAGCCCCTCGGCGTCGGTGGAGGCGATGAGCGGGGAGAACTTGAGCGCGGTGGTCGCAGGCACGTCGGCGCGGATGATGACGAAGTCATCGGCGAGCGCGACGCTCGCGGCCACGAGCAGCGCGACATAGATGGTGGCTGTGCGGGTCATGTCAGGTCCTCCTCAGATGACAGCGCCCTACGCCCTCGGATGCGCCTCGTCGTAGATGCGGCGCAGGTCCTCCATCGACACGTGCGTGTAGAGCTCAGTGATCGAGAGACTCGAATGCCCGAGCATCTCCTGAATCGCCCGCAGGTCCGCCCCGCCGGAGAGCAGGTGCGTCGCGAAAGAATGCCGCAGCGTATGCGGCGAGGTGTCCTCAGGCAGGCCCGCGAGGCGCACGTAGATCTTCAGCCGCCCCCAGAAGCCGCCGCGACTGAAGGGCCTCCCGAGCCGCGTCAGGAAGACCGCGTCCTCGCCCGGATCGCGCTCGAACTCCGGCCGCGCCTCGCTCAGATACCGCCGCACCAGGCGTACCGCCAGCGGCGCCACCGGCACGATGCGCTCCTTCGAGCCCTTGCCCACCGTGCGCACCAGGCCCTCCGTCAGGCTTAGCTCATGCATCCTCAGGCTCACGAGTTCCGATACGCGCAGGCCCGTCGCGTAGAGCAGCGCGATCATCGCTGCGTCACGGAGGCCCTGCGCGTCGGAGCGATCGGGCGTCTCAAGCAGCCGCTTGCACTCCTCCGTGGACAGGACCTTCGGAAGGCGGTGCGCGGGCTTTGGAAGATCCACCGCCGCTGCAGGATCATCCTCGGAGCGCCCTTCGAGGATCAGGAAGCGGTAGAGGCCGCGGATCGAGGAGAGCTTGCGGGCGATGGTGGTACGCGCGAGACCGCGTTCGCGCTGCAGAAAGCTCATGAAGTCAATGACCTCGTGTCGGGAGGCCGCCGAGTAGGTCTCTACACCCCGCCCGCGGAGGAACTCGGCGAAGTCTCGCAGGTCAACACTGTAGGCCTCGACTGTGTTCGCGGACAGGCCGCGGTCCACGCGCAGGTAGTCGGCGAAATCCGCGACGACCTCACGCATCGCGGGCCCCGTCTTCCGATGCCGCACGAGGTGGGGCGACCGGCGTCTCCTCAGCCGCACGGCTCACTCGCCGGACCTCGCCGCTGCCCTCCGCCGAGGGCGGCCTCTTCGCCAGCCCGCCCGCCAGCGCCATCTCCAGCGCCTCGCGCTCGGGGTCGAGCAGTTCGCGATTCGTCTTCCCCGCCTTGACCGCCCGCACGAAGGTGCGGGCGCGTTCGAGGTCGTACAGCGTGGTGATCAGGAAGCCGTGGCCGAAGGCGTCGAGCACGCAGAGGGCGCAGGAGAGATGGCCGCTGAGGCGGTCGTTGGCGTCAAAGCGCACAACTCCGGTGCGCTGCAGGTGCGAGCGCGACCGCTCGCGCAGCGCCTCCAGGGCCTGGTCCTGCGCGCGCACATGCTCGCTGAGCGTCTCCATCCGCTGATGCGCCGCCTCCAGGTAGCCGAAGAGCTCGCGCACGGCTTCCTCATCACGCCCGTCGCGAAGCGCATCGGCGACAGCCCGGGCCGTCCCTGCCTGTATGCGTGATGCGCGCACCTCGCGCCACAGCAGGACCACGGCCACCGCCAGCGCGATCACCAGCGCGGCCAGAACTGCAGCTACAATCGTCAGTGCGGTGATAGTCATCGCTGCGAACGCTCACCCTCGACGGTCAGTCTTGCGGCTGAAAGCGGCGCGCTGCCCGGCGATCGATGGACATCACGACTCCGTCGGCGACCTCAAGCTCCACCGTGTCCTTGTGAACCCGCCGCACCGTGCCGTAGATCCCGCCCACCGTGATGATCCTGTCGCCCGGCGTCAGGTTGGTGATAAGGTCCTGATGCTCCTGCTGGCTCTTCTTCGTGGGGCGTATGACGACGAACCAGAAGATGATCGTCAGGACCGCCAGCATCGCCAGCCCCGGCACCAGCGGCTGGATCTGTTCCCATTCCATGCTCCACAACTCCCTGTCGAAGATGCCGCCGCCGTGTCGTGCCAGCCAGTCGGCGGCGACCTGTCTACGGATTGATGATCGCTTTGATTACGCCGTCTCGCCGCTCATGCACGAAGGTCATGACCTCCGGCGTGTCGGAGAGGTCGAAGTGATGCGTGACCAGCGACCTGACGTCCACACGCCCCGCCTCCACCAACGAGATCGCCGGGCCGTAGCAGTTCGCATAGCGGAAAAGCCCCCGCAGGTCCACCTCGCGGCTGATTATCTCATACAGCGGAAGCTGTGGACTGCGCTCCCCCGGCATCCCCACGATCTGCACACGGCCCCCGTTACGCGCGACACGTAGCGCGCTCTGCAGCGCCGGCACCGCTCCTGCGCACTCGAAGGCCACATCCACGCCGCGCCCGCCGGTCATCTCGCGTATCGCCTGCTCAACGTCATCCTCCGCAGCGTTGAGCAGATCGGTCGCCCCGAGCTTGCCCGCAAGCTCCAGCCGCTGTGGCACCGTATCGCTGACGATGACGCGGGTGGCGCCCTCCGCGATGGCGGCCTGCAGCGTGGTCAGTCCGATTGGCCCGGCGCCGAAGACGGCGACTTGGTCGCCCGAGCGCACTGTGGCCCGCCATGCCGCCCACAGGCCCACCGCCAGCGGCTCGATCATCGCGCCCTCGTCGTATGAGCCGCTGTCGGGCAGCTTGAAGAGGAAATCGGCGGGCCAGGTGACGTATTCGCTGAAGGCGCCATCCACCGGCGGCGTCCCAAGGAAGATGACTTCCCGGCAGAGATTGTATGAGCCCGAGCGGCAGGCCTCACAGCGGCGGCAGGTGTAGCCGGGCTCGATCGCCACCCGATCACCTGCTCGCAGGCCGCAGGCTTCGCCAGTTACCTCGACGACCTCGCCAGCCGCTTCATGGCCCATCACGGTCGGCTGCTCGAGCTTCGTGTTGCCGATGCGCCCGCGCTCGAAGAAATGCACGTCCGAGCCGCAGACGCCGACGGAGTGCACCCGCACCAGTACATCCCGCTCAGCCGAAGGCTGCGGGAGCGCCACGTCCTCCACCCGCATGTCATGAATGCCGTGGAGCACTGCGGCTTTCATCGTGTCGGCCATTCCGTCACTCCTCCCGCGGGCCGACGATCTCCCAGATCTGCCGGGCGGTGTCGGCCATCGCGTGCATGTTCGCCCGCTTGGCCTCACGCGGCACGCACTCGCCGGAGTTGAGGATACAGCCGCCGCGCGCCATCAGGCGCACCTGCCGGCCGGTCTCAGCCGCGACCTCTGAGGCCGAGCCATCTGTCAGCATCGCGATCGGGTCCACGTTGCCCATAATCGCCTGCTTACCGTACAGGGCATCAATAGCCTTTGAGATCTCCAGGCCGGGCCCGACCGACAGCACGTCCGGGCCCGTCTCCGATTGCAGCCGAAGCCCCCGCAGGGTCTCCTCTGAATTGTGCAGGAACACGAGCCCTCCGGCCTCCTGAAAGGCTTCAGTTACGCGCCTGCACGGCTCCAGCGCCCACCGCCGGTAGTGGTCGGGCGAGATCAGGTGCAGGGAGGCATTGCAGTCGCCGAGCCAGATGGCGTGGCAGCCCGCCTCGATCTGCGCCAGACCCCAACTGATCGCCTGCTCCTCGGCGAAGGCCAGAGCGTCGGTGAACAGGTCTGGGTGGTCCACCATCGCGAGGAACGCCGGCTCCATGCCGAAGATGAGGGTGACGGCCGAAAACGGTGCGGCCACGCGGCCGGTGATGCACTTGTTGTCGCCGACCTCAGATCGAAGACCCGCCGCGGCATCAAGCAGAAGAGGCATGCGCGCCGAGCGCGGGTCGGGCACGCGCAGCGAGCGCAGTGTCGCCCGATCGAAGGGCAGGTAGCCCGCGGTGCATGGCACCACGTTCTCGCCACCCTCGGCTACTCCCACGCCAAGCGCCTCGAATTCGAGGGTGTCGTCGAGGTGCAGCCATGCCCAGTCCCAGCCGAAGGCATCCATCACCGACAGTTGGGCATCTATGATCGTCTGTGGGGAGCTGATGTACTCCCGGTAGGTGAGATCACTGTACTTCGCGTCGAACTCCTGGGAGAGACAGAACACAGGGAGCTTCGCCGGTACGCTCAGGTCGCGCACGGCCTTGATATCATCGAGCAGCGACATCTTGCCAGCCTCCGCGAGCTCGCGGTGTGATTCGCTCAGACGTGGGGTATCTTCGCCCACGGCGGGCCCGACACCTCTGCGGCTCCAGGTGCGACGGGCATCAGCAGCCGACGAGGTGAGGTGCGAAGGGTTCGAGGTAGTAGCGCCACTGGGGGTTCTTCACCGCCGACGTGAAGGTCGCGTAGCTCAGGTAGGGGATGAACTTGGGCCTGCGCGGGTGGCGAATCAGGTGCAGCCCCGCCTCACGGGGCGTCCGGTTGCCCTTCTTGTTGTTGCAGTGGCTGCAACAGGTCGCCAGATTCTCCCAGCTTGACGTGCCTCCGCGATCTCTTGGGATCACGTGATCGATCGTGAGGGTCTTGCCCCGCCTGCCGCAGTACTGGCAGGTGAAGCGGTCGCGGGCGAGGAGATTCTGCCGCGACAGCTTCAGCTTCGGCATCGGACGGTTCACATGATACGCCAGCTTCACCACCGTCGGCATGCGCATCTCGACGCTCGGGGAGTGCAGGATCCGCGAATCCTGCTCAACCACGATCGCCTTGCCGACGTAAACCATCGAAACCGCCCGCTGCCAGCCGCAGACGGAGAGAGGTTCATAGTTCTGATTCAGGATGAGTACCTGGTCGCTCATACGGTCGTCTCAGCCCCTGTCAGGCCCCGCCTTCTTGTGGTAGTTAATGAAACGGCCCGCTGTGAACACAGCGGGCCGCGGGTGACTTCAGGATGACAGGTTGACAGGCGCAATGCGGGGCTTTATCCGGAAGACCGGATTGACCCTCATCTCGTGGCACTGCCGTATAACAAAGCCGCTGACGAACATTGCACGCTCCCTGTCGACTTATGTAGGACAAAAGCCCCC
>JAAYJW010000030.1 GCA_012522765.1 candidate division WS1 bacterium
GCCGCCCGGTGCCGCTCCCAGAGCGTCTGCCCGTACCGCTCGGCCCACGCTTGGGTCGGCCACAGGACCGGCGTCAGTTCACCCTCGACAAACGTGTTGATATCGTCGAGGCCACCCTCGGCCTCCTGTGGAGCGCTCCAGCGCAGTGTCCAGACTGCACCGCGATGCGCCTCCGGCACCTCGACCACGATCTCCTCACGCTCGTCGAGGGTGCCGTCGATCACGGCTGCCTGCTCGCCAGCGGGATCCTCAACGACCACCCGCCCGGACTCACCGGGCGATTCCGCGAGGGCGGCCACGACGACCTGCTCGCAGTCGGGCGGCACCCACAGGTACATCGGTGGCACGCCATTGTTGCTGCCCAGGCCCCAGCGTCCACCAACGAAGACGCACCACGGGACGTCAGCGCTGAATACCACGCCGTTCATGCCCGGCTCGGCGCGGACCATGTACGCATCAGCGTCAGCGTCGGCGATGGTGGTCGTGAGTGTGTCCCCCAGAGGCGCCATGCCTTCAAAGTCAATGCTGCCCTCCGGGTCGGTGACCTCGACGGAGACGCCCTCTGCATACCGATAAAACGCGCGCGTCTCCAGCGTGAGCGTTGGCGCCGCGCCCGGGGCGATCAGTATGAAGTAATGCGTGTGCCGCAGCACCGGCGATTTCACGTCCTGCGCAGCCTCCTGCGCGCACGCTGATGCCGCAAGCACCCCGCACAGTATCACTGTTGCCACGATGTGCTTCACTGGCCCTCACCTCGCTGCAGCGGAATGCGCAGGTATCCGTAGATCGTCAGTTCCGGCACCGTCACTCGCGCCCGGCCGTCGGCGTTGCTCACGGCCACCGGCACGTCCTCGCCGTCCGGACGCTTGAGCACCGCCTGGTCGGCAGCGACCGTGCCCTCCGGCAGCGGAACCGTCAGCGCAAGGTCCTTCACCACGCCGACCTCGTCATGGGCCATGCCGAGGCGCACCTCGTAGTTCACCATGTGCAGCAGAAGCTCGGTCGGCGCCTCGGGATCGTCAACGTAGGCCGCCATCCGCACCAGTGACCCGGCGTTGCGGGAGCCGGTAGGCAGGTGGGCAAGCGGCCCACCTTCGGCAAGTGCAGGATGCACGCTGCCGGGCGTGCGCATCGCCGCCGCGGTCTGCAGCGCCTGCACGTCAGCAGGATCGCGCTCGCGTCCGAGGCCATCGCGCGAGGCTACGCTGTCGCCGATCAGGATTAGCGTGCCGCCAGAGCGAGCGTAGTCAATGAGCGTCTGCACCTGCGCGTCGGTCATGATTGGCACGTAGGGCACCACTACCGCCTCATAGCGGGCGAGACGCTCCGCGCTGAAGGTGTTCTCCAGCACAAGATCCGCGAGGATCTTGCGCTCGAGCAGCGTCCGCAGCGTGTTGTCGGTTCCCGCATAGGTGCTGCGGTCATTGAAGTAGCTTGGTGCGACCGGTGCGAAGATCGCGACCTGCCCCCACGGCTGCTTCCCGGTGAGGTCAGGTGCGCATCGGTCGAAGAACGCGTTCCAACGTTCGCGCACGGGGATGAGCCAGTCTCCGCCGCGCGGCCCACGGTGCAGGTAGCAGCCGCCTCCACCGAACGCGCTTGCCTCAGCGACACCGAGGGATCCGACATTTCTGTTGGCGCCGAGTGCTGCCTCGTCGGCACGCGGGTAGCCTGCGCGACAGAGCAGGTTCGTCCGACACGGGAAGCCTGCGCCGGTGGCGTACTTGTACGCGAGGATGTTATCATTCACATGCTGATCGTACATCCCCGCCACGATGTGCTGCGTGATCTGTCCGGGATGTGTCCCCAACTCACCGAATGAGTTTTCATCCATCGCCAGGTCGCAGTCGCGAAAGCTGGTGGCAATGTGAAAGGGGCGGCTATGCAGGCCGTTGGGGAAGACGAAGAATGGGCTTGATGCCTCGCCGCGGATCGCCGAGCCCCACCGGCGGACGTCGCCGAGGAAGCGATGGATGCTGGCGCGCCAGAACAGCAGCGTCTCCGCGGTGCGCAAGTCCGTCCCCGCTCCCCAGTCCGGGGCCATCGACAGGTCTCCAGCGAATAGCTCAGCGATCTCCGCCTCAGTGTAACGCGACTTCAGCCACTCCTCGAAGCCGCGGCGGCAGTGTTCGCAGTAGCAGTGGTGCGTGCCGGCGTTGTCCACGAAGAACCCGTCGATGCCGATACGCGCCGCTTCCTCCGTCACCCACTGCTGATAGGCGCGCCACGCGGGGTTGTTGATGCAGTTCGTCCAGCGGAACATCGGAGCATAGGGCGGATGGTCCCGGCGATAGGCGATCACAGGCTCTCCGTCAGGCCGGCGCTGCTGCCAGTTGACGGGGTCGCTGTCGGGCCTCGGCGGGATGTCGAACTGCTCGAAAGCCTCCCAGTTGTCCCAGAACGCCCAGAAACCGGTGCGCTCTTCGGGGTCACCTCCGGTGGTCATCATGCAGATGTAGGCGATCACTCGGTCGCATCCGGCGGCGCGAGCGGCGTCGGTATACTGTGCAATCGCGACGCGGCGGTCAGCGTAGCGCTGCAGGAACTCCTCAAGCGGCACCTGCTCACCTGCGCGGATCGCGGGAAGATCGCAGACCGGACCGAAGTAGGGATGACCGGGGGTGAGATCGCCGCTTTCCAGCAGGCTCGGAGGGCCCTGCGCGATCAGGTTGATGTACTCCTGATCGACCTCGCCCTCCTCAGTCAGGACCGGCCCGCGGTCGAGGATGTATGTGTACGCCGGGGTGGTGGTTACGTAGGCCTCACTGACCGGCACAAGCGGATCGGGCGCCGCCAGCGCGGCCACGGCACTCAGCGTGGCCAGCAGAACTGCAACTGCTCTCATGGTAGTACCTCCGAACAATCAACTCTCGACGCCTGGCCTCTTCGCCCGGCGCCCCGGCGCTTCCTTCAGCAAGAGCCACGCGGGACAAGAAGGGCAAAGAGAAGATCGCGGTGAATCGCCTGCTCGAACCGCAGTCATTCAACAGGGAGGCGACCAGTCATGCCTGAGGGCCCCATCGACGTCGAAGGTCTGCCCGTAATCCGCGCCGGCTCCGCCCGCATCGAAATCACGCCGCCGATCGGCACCGCGCTCGCCGGTTACTTCACCCCCCGCATCTCCGATCGTGTTGAGGACGCGCTCTACGCCAACGCACTCGTGTTTGAGAGCAGGGGAGAGCGCATCGCCATCGTTTCCTGTGATGTCATCTGCATGCCCGCCGCGATAGCCGACCCGGCGCGCGAACTCGTCGAGGAGCGAACCGGCATCCCGGGCGGCAACGTGCTCATCGGCGCCACGCACACCCACACCGGCCCGGAGATGCGCAAGGGGCGCCTCATCCCCACTGACGATGAGTGGCTGGACAATGTGCATGTGCTGATCGCGGATGCGGTGGACGCCGCCTGCGACGACATGTTCGAGGCAGTGCTCGTGCCCGGCCGCGAGTTCGAAGACCGTCTCGGCAGCAATCGCCTCGGCCGCAAGCGCGATGGCTCGGAGGTCTTCGGCAAGGACGAGACGATCGGCCCCGCCGGCCCGATTGACCCGGAGATGCTCGCTCTGAGCGTGCGCGATCACGACGGCAACGTCCGCGCCATGGTCGTCAACTACGCGATGCACGCCGATACGGTCGGCGGCAACGGCATCTCCGCCGGATGGCCGGGACGCGTCGCGATGACCTTGCGCTCGATCTACGGCGAGCAGTGCATCCCCGTCTTCCTGCAGGGGTGCTGCGGCGACATCAACCACGGGCACTGGTTTAAGAGTCGCTGGATCGGCAAGGGGATTCAGAAGGCGACGCAGATGGGCCGCGCGATGGCGGGCCTCGCCATCAATGCCACTGAGCTTGCCGAACCGATCGAGGGCAGCGAGTTCGGTTGCCTCTTCCGCCACATCCCGGTGCCCTATTACACTCGCGATGAGCAGTTGCGAGCCGAGGTGGAGGAGAAGCGGGCGATGGCGGAGCCTCCCGCGCGATGGCCATACATCATCGAGAACTTCGACAAGTGGGACCTCGACGGGCAGATCGCGCAGGTCCCGGTGCAAGTGATGCGCATCGGGGAGATCATGATCGTCGGCATCCCGAGCGAGGTCTTCGTCAAGTGGGGGCTGGAGATCAAGCAGTGGTCGCCCGCCGAGTGGACCTTCATCGCCGAACTGGCGAACGACTGGTTCGGCTACATTCCCACCACCGATCAGGCGCATCGCGGCGCCTACGGGGCGCTCCCGATCCTCTCCCGGCGCCTCGAAGCCGATGGCGGACGGAAGATGACGGATGCAGTGCAGGTGGCGATGTGGGAGGTCTGGGAGGGCGGAGAAGAGACCGAGCGCCCGCGGATGGGTGAGGGCAAGTAGCGGAGGCACTGCCGGAACACAGGAGAGGTGCATCATGAAGCCGCTCTCGGAGCAACTGAGCCGCCCGTCGGTTGATGACATCGGCGAACCCCTGCCGCTTGAGCCGATCTTCAGCGGTTGCGGACCGACGCTGGAGGGCTGGGAGGCGATTCGCCCCCGCATCCTGTCGCGCTGGCGGCAGGTCATCGGCGCGCCATCCTTCGGCGACTACGAGCAGACCGCGGAGGTGCTGGAGCGCTTTGAGGCGCCCTGCTTCCGCGGCACGCTCTACAGCCAGCCCACCGGCCCCGAACATCAGCAGCAGGTGCTGTTGATGGAGCCGCTGGAGCCGGCGGACGGGCCTCGCC
>JAAYJW010000031.1 GCA_012522765.1 candidate division WS1 bacterium
ATGGCGATGATCGCAATGACGACGAGTAGTTCAATCAACGTAAAGCCTCGCTTCATCTCGATACCTCCTACCGCAGATTCTTGCCGTCACAGTACATTAGACCGGCCGGGCGGTAGATTCCTTCCTCAACTGAAACATTCCTGCACCGTGCAGATGCCTTCGACACACCGTCAGCCTCATGCCACCGCTCGGGCAGGTGGTTGCAGCCACAGAATCGCGAAGGGCCGCCGGTGTCAGCGGCCCCACGAGACCGGTCCTATCCCTGAATGGCGCCACTACCAGGTTTCGGAGCCGTAGGGGTTGTAGGCGACCCTCGGATGAGGAGCGATATTCGAGGTGCTGGCTGCCGGGTCCCAGCCGGGGTAGGCCGCGGGCTGGATGGCCTGGATCCACTTTGCGTGGCCATCGAAGTAAGCGATGTTCATGCCCCCGTTGTGGCTGGCCCGTCCGGCGTAGTAGCTGACGCCGGAGCCCTCTGAGTTGATGTACTGAGCGCCCCCACCGGTTCCCTTCTCGCCGATCATCATGATCTCGGCCGGGCGCACGATCGCAGACATTGCCGGGCGTCCGAAGATGCTCACCGGCCCCGTCTTTTCCGCGTTGATCCCGTTGGCAGGCACCCCGTACGCAACGCCATACTGGCTGTAGGTGGTGCTGGGACAGCGGTAGATCTGCACGTTCTTGATGTACGGGTAGATCACCGTCGCCCACGAGAGATACCACATGCCGCTGCCATTATGGCCGAACTCGGGTACCTCCGGGAATGCCGGGGTAGTCATTGTCCCGTTGCTCATCGCCGGGAATATCTCGTCGTAGTCCTGGGCGTACATCATCATGCCCAGTCCAAGCTGCTTCATGTTGTTGAGACAGCTCGTCTGGCGCGCCTTCTCACGGGCCCGGGCAAAGACCGGGAATAGGATCGCGGCCAGAATCGCGATGATCGCTATCACAACAAGTAGCTCGATCAGCGTGAATCCACGTTTCATCGTCGTGACACCTCCGTACAAGGATTGCACCGTTCCATTTACATGTTACCCCAACCCACCACCTCAAACCTCCCTGCGGTAGAAAGAAATGTCGCCGCAGTGGTGCAATGCCGATAGCTGAGCTACAGCAGCCGGGGCCCCGCCCACGGCGGCCTATCAGGCGCCGCAACCTGCTGTCGTCATAGCCGCGCCGACATTCGCAACAGCGTGCCCGCGAGGGGCGACGGCTCCCTGCCGAGGTGAGCAGGGGCTACTTCGGCGGCAATGGAGAGCTCAGCCGTTTAAAGCCCCGCGCTGCCGAATGGGTTGTAGACTGCCGCCACGGGCATATGGCATTCGTATCCGGCGACCGGAGCGCCCCAGCCGTAGGCGACCAGTGAACTGCGCTCGAAGCGCTGGAGCTTCACGTGGCCATCGAGGTAGGCGATGTTGCCCGACTCGTTATGCGAGTCCCGGCAGGCGTAGTGATTGGTGCTCATCAGGTACTGTGGCGCGCCGCCGCCCTTCTCACTGATCATGCAGGTCTCCGCCGGGCGCCTGAAGCTGCTCATCATTTGCGCGCTGGCAAAGAGGTTGATCAAGCTGTGCCCCCCGCCTGCAGCGGGTTGCGAGGCGCTGATCGGCACACCGTAGCTGACCCGCCAGCAGGTGTTGTTGGCGGCACTCGGGCAGACGAAAACCTGGGCATTCATCACGTAGGGATAGAGCACCGTGGGCCACGTGTAACTCAAACCGCCGGCAGCGTCGTCGTACCAGTTGAAGTCGCCAGCAAGTCGCGTCGGGAAGTAGTAGGGCTGCTGACGATAGATCATCATCACTTCATCGTAGTCCTGCGCGTACATAAGCGCCGCGGTGGCCAGTTGCTTGAGGTTGCTCTGACACGAGGACGTGCGCGCCTTCTCACGGGCGCGGGCAAAGACCGGGAAGAGGATCGCCGCGAGGATCGCGATGATCGCTATCACAACAAGCAACTCGATCAACGTGAATCCGCGTCTCATCTCTACCACCTCCGTTTGTAAGGTCTCCTGACGTGCAATACGGCGGCACGTCAACAAATTCCTCCTCCTCCTACAATTCGAACCGCAGTTCCTTGCGCGGCACCAGCCGCACGCGACCGAGGATGCCCGATGGCTTCGGCTCATGCACAAGCAGGTTCTGCAGCGAATTGGCCACCTGAATCTCGATGGTCGAACTCGGGCCGCTGATCGCCTCGGTGATCTCCACCGCCCACGGCTCCCATGCGCGTGTGCCGCAGTGGACGCCGTTGACGGTCACGTCCATCAGGTCACCCGGCTGATCCATCTCGAGGAACACCCGGCAGTTGCACTGCGCCTTCGTCAGCTTCACTCTCTGGCGATAGACGCCGACGCCGGAGAAGAACGCGTAACCCTGCTTCTCCCACCCCGAGCCGTCGATGCTGCCCGGCTCCGCGCGCAGCAGCGGCTCACCATCGCGCTCATCAGCCGCGAAGCGCCCGACGAGGATCATCGGGTGCCCCAGGTTCGGTGTCTCGTAAAGCTGGCCGGAGGTGCGTACCTCGATCACGTTCGGCCCCTCGATGATCAGCCCGGCGATGTCGGCCTCGTAGATGTAATGATCGAGATAATCGCCCGGCTCCATGCCCTGTATCTGCTGGCTGCCGCGCGCGCCGGTGCTCCGGCCGACCGTCTCGCCATTGACCAGCACCTCGAAGTTCACCACCGTGCTGCGCTCCCAGACCTTCTCCACCGCGAGGCCATCGAGCAACAGGCGGGTGTCCTTCGGCGCGATCTCCGAGTTGAAGCGCGCGCGGTATACGTGCTGGTTGGCGGCGGCATCGGTGTTGATGATCCAGTAGTTCATGTCATACTCCCAGCGCGTCAGCGGCAGCGCGTTGGGCGTCATCGTCTCGAATTCCCACTCGTCCTCAAGCTCGATCGGATCGGGCATGGCGCGCATCGTGGCCTCGATCACGCGCGGCTCGCCCTCATGCGCGCCGACGGTCACGCTGAAGCGCCCGGCTTCGCTCGTCAGCGCCACCACATGGTCCTTTGCCACCAGTTCGATCGGCAGATCCGATGCGATGATCGGCGTTGAAGGGCACTGCGCCGCCGCGTCAACGCAAAGCAGCACCGCCTGCGTCGGCTGCAGGCACAGCGGAACGGTCAATCGCCCGGCGCTCCCCAGCGCGACGGTGGCCGGCTCGATCGATCCATCCTCCGGGTCCCACACCTCGACCTCGCCCGTCATCGGCAGCTTCGCCTCAAAGAGGTGCGCCTGCTCGCGAGAGGTGTTCTGCAGGAAGAAGAAGTGCTTCCCCTCGCGCTCGTAGTGATAGTGCGTGATCTCCTCGACGAAGCGCCCGGTCTCATCCACCAGCCGCAGATCCGGCTCGATCGCCGCGTATACCGCCTGGGCGAAGTGCACGATGACATCCTCATCCTCGGCCTCGAACGGGTAGCCCACCAGCGCGCCGCCGCGCCATCCGGTGGCGAGTTCGCCGCCGACAACCGGCCCGTCCGCCGCCGCGACGGTCATCGATGCGTGGTACTCATCGCCGAAGATGCCCTCCATGGCCGCGCGAATCGCCTCATCCTCGCCGGCCTCGATGGACTTGCTCGGCAGTTCACCGAGGGCGATGATGCGCCCGCCGGTCTTCGCGAAGCGCCCGAGAGCCTCCGCCGTCTTCCGCGAAATGGTGGTACATGCGGGCATCACCAGCAGCTTGAAGCGCTCGGCTACTGCACCGTCTGGCCTCTTTACGCCGATCTCGCCGCCGCTGAAGTCCGCCTCCTGCAGCATCTCCTCGGAGACATAGTCGAAGTCGGCGTTGATCTGCATCAGCAGTCGCCCGCAGCGGTTGAAGCTACGCCGCAGTTCCTCGGCTTTGTCATTGTCAGACGGGTCCATCTCCGCCCAGAACGACTTCACCGGGTAGAAATGCGCGACGTCGGCGATGTGATGGCCGTCGCGCATGACCGACGTGAGCCGTCCGACGTAATCCGCGAGAGTGCTGTACCACGGCCAGAACGGGCTCTGATAGAACTCGCCCGGGGGGCACTCCCACTTGCGGAAGCCCTGGATGGAGTAGTAGAACGCGTGCGGCTCAAGCTGGTTGATCCCGAGGCAGATCTGAAAGTCGCTCATCCACTTGAGGTTGCGCAGGTCTATCGCCCACTGGCTCCCGAGACCGAAGCACTCGCAGCCGACGATGCGCTTGCCCAGCAGGTGCCCGGCTGATGAGGCGAACTTGCCCGCCGCGAGCACGTTGTACACCTCGTTGCCGATCGGCCAGATGACCTCGCGCAGGTAGTCGCAGCCGCCCCAGTGCATGTACTGCGCGCCGCGGAAGAAGTCTCCCTGCTGGCGGGCGTGGCCGACCATCTCGCCCTCCTGGTTCACATGCCCCATGAGGTTGATGCGCCGGGTGTCGCACCAGTCGTAGATCTGCTTGAAGTAGGCGGTGGTGTAGCAGTCGGTGGCGACATCCCAGAAGTCGCAGCGGATGCGTGTGGTCTCCTCACCCATGTCATCGAAGAGCGCCGGGAGCGAGATCAGCAGTGGGTAGTGCTTTCGCCACTCGAACTCGCCGGGCAGGGTGGCTGTCCACGGCACACAGTCGCCGGGGTTGAAGTTCATGTTCGGCTCGTCGGTGAAGATGCCGTCAATCGTCGCGCCGAACTCCTCGGCGAAACGCTCGGCGTACTTATCATGCGTAAGCTCGATGAAGCGCGCGACGGCGTCGGGGTTGAGCGTGTCGAGGTAGGGGCCGAAGAACGTGTTGTTCGTCCAGTGCCGACCGATGACATAGACGCGCCAGTCGCCGCCGTCTCTCGCAGGCACCCACTGCAGCACACCATGCTCGACAGTGTCTGCGAGATTGATCGCGCTCTCGGGGAAGCCCGCGGGCTTGCCGCCTTCAAGCGGCACGGCGATCACCGCGATCAGTTCGTCATCCACCTTCAGTTCACGGCCCGGCTTCGAGCGCGGGGTGAGGTCGAATCGGTCGGTCACGCGCGCGCCGGACATGCGGAACTCCGGGTGGCCCTCGAAGACCATCGCATCGGCCGGACCCGACGGCCAGTTGTTCTCATCGTAGAGGTAGGCCTTCATCCCGAGCGCCTTCGCCTCATCGATGGCGGCGGCGCAGTTGTCCATGAACGCCTCGGAGAGATACTCGGTGATCAGGCCGTGGCGCGGGTGGTAGATGAACCCGCCGACGCCCTGGGAGTTCATCTGCCGCACCTGCCAGCGCGTCTCCTCCTCGGTCAGTTCGTGGTTGATGAACCAGAACGGCGCGAAGCGGAACTCAGTCCCCGGATTGACAAACTCGCGGCGCAGACCGTCGATGGACATAGCTTGGGCCTCCCGTTTGCCGGATGGGAATATCTTCAGTGCTGGTCTCACTCGTCGAAGTGCCTTCGCCCCCCGCCGGACAAATCCCCCCGTGCTCAGGTGATCTCGGCCATTGTAGCGACGAGCCATTCGCCGTCGATCTCCCGCATTCCGAGCACGACGGAGTTTGCCCCCGCCAGAATGTTGACAGTCGCTGTGTCCCCCTGCTGCTGCACCTCGCCGACCGTCACTTCGCCCGTCATCATCCCCGCCATCGCCTGGAGCTGCCCGGCGCGATCCTCCTGCAGCTTCTCCACGATCAGGTTCCGCTGGCTCTGCGGGATGCTGTCCCAGTCCGGGTTCTCACGCCGGGCGTATGTCTCGTAGTCGAAGCCCTTCGCGACCTTCTCATACTCCCCCGCCTGCATGGCCTCCACGAAGGCCTCGGCGGTCGCCTGCGGCGTGGAGCCGGCGATGGTTTCACTCTCGCCGCAGCCCGCGAGGAGGGGGAGGAGCAGGGAGAGAGCGAGAAGCGCTAACGCGAAGCTTTGCCTCCCCCGCCCTCGCACGATACGCCCGCCCATCGGCTTGCCGGAGGCGCTTGGGTGCTCCCCCTCGTCGGAACGGAGAGGGGGTCGGGGGGTGAGGTGCCGTGCGCCAAACGACTGCCTCGCCCGCCCTCGCACGATGCGCCCGCCCATCGGCTTGCCGGAGGCGCTTGGGTGCTCCCCCTCGCCGGAACGGAGAGGGGGTCGGGGGGTGAGGTGCCGTACGCCAAAGGACTGCCTCCCCCGCCCTCGCGCGATGCGCCCGCCCATCGGCTTGCCGGAGGCGCGTGGGTGCTCCCCCTCGCCGGAACGGAGAGGGGGTCGGGGGGTGAGGTGCCGTTCGCCGAACGACAGCCTCCCCCGCCCTCGCACACGACGCTCGGGCACCCCCTCCGTTCCGGAGGGGGCCAGAGTCAAGTTCCCGTGGTGACGCTCACCCGTTGTGCTGCCGGAGCGTTGAGGCGGCCGGACCGTAAGGTGCGTCATCCGGGTGGTGGCTGCCATGGTCTCTCACTCCACCTTCAGTGCGCGTGCGACGTAGTAGACACGATCGCTGAACACTCCCGGCTCCCGGAAGTCGTACGCGTTGTAGACGTGCAGCGTCTCCATGCCCGCTGCGGCGAGCATGTCCCGCACCTCTTCCTCTTCCCACGCCCGCTCGTAGTGCGTCTCTGAGAATTCCATCTTCTCGCCACTGCCGCGCCAGCGGAAGTTCATCTCCACCTTGCAGAGCCGCCTGCTCTCGTCCCAGTGTGACTTCCAGCGATACTCCAGCGGCTCAAGCGTGTTGGTGTTGTTCTGCGTGAAGAGCCCGATGCGCAGCGCGTGGATCGTGTTCATGTCAAAGATCATCAGCCCGCCCGGACGCAGCGTGTGCGAGACGCCCTCGAAGCAACGCTCCAGCGCCCCCGGCTGCACGAGGTAGTTCAGGCTGTCATAAAGCGAGACCACCAGGTCGAAGCTGTCCTGCCGCAGCCCGAGTGCGCTCGCGTCCATCACAACCGCCGGAAGCGCGGGTTCGCGGGAGGCGCATCGCCTCACCATGCCCTCGGAGAGGTCCACGCCGACGGTGTCGTAACCGCGTCGCCGTAGCTCCGAGCCTACTTTCCCGGTGCCGCAGCAAAGATCGAGCACCCGCTCCGGCCTGTGTCCCTCCCGCTCGAGGATCGCCAGCACGTAGTCAACCCAGCTTCGGTAGGGGACCGCACTCATCAGCGTATCGTAGTATGCCGATACGTCGGTGAAAGCATCCCGACCTACCGGTGTCGGCTCATCTTCGATCGCCTCATCCCGCGGCCCCAGCCCCAGGAACCTCCGCAGGTTCATTCTATCGCCTCACCGGCATCGCGCAGCATCCCCAGCAGCGCTTCGGCGCTGGCCCGGCTGGCGGCCACCTTCGGCGCGAA
>JAAYJW010000032.1 GCA_012522765.1 candidate division WS1 bacterium
ACGAGGACTTTGAGCAGGCCGCCGCTGAGGACCTGCTCAAGCATTCGTGGGGCGATGTGCCGGTGGAGGTGCTGGTGAACGGCGCCGCACCTGGCATAGGCGTGGATGGCTCCGCCGCAGCGCACCTGCGGCTGGTATTCCCGGCGGAGAGTGAGAACAAGCAGTCCTACTGGACGTACACGCTCCCCCGGGCGCTGCCGCTGATGCCGGAGCTTGAGACGATCTCCTTCCGCGTGAAGTCCAATGCGCCGGTGGGCCTCAAGGTCGGCATCGCCCCCTTCGGCTTCATCTACCACGGGCCACGCAGCAGCGGCTCCGGCGAGTGGGAGACGGTGACGCTCGAGCGCACATGGGACGAGCTTGCGGCATGGTGCGGGCGCAGTAACACCCCGCCGCAGAACGGCTACGTGGACCGCATCATCTTCTCAGTCGCGCGGACCGATGACCCGAACGCAGATGTGATCATTGACAACCTGATCGTGACCGGCCGCGACGGCACGACAGAACGTATCGAGCAGGAGCTTTTTGAGCGGCAGGTGAGGCGTGTGCGGATCGGCGTTGTGACCCAACTCTGGAGCGATGAAGGGCGAACAATTGAAGCAGTCGAGCGGCTGCTGGATGAGGCGGCGCACCACGAGGCCGATCTTGCATTGCTGCCGCAGGAGTGCGTGCTGACGGATGGCGAGCCGATCCCTGGCCCCATCAGCGAGCGCATCGCGGCGAAGGCCGCCGAGCACTCGATGTACGTGGTCGGCTGCATCCGCGAGCGCGAGGGTGAAAGCACCTTCGTCACCAGCTTCCTCTGCGATCGCGAGGGGCAGATAGTCGGCAAGTATCGCAAGTCGCACAAGCTGCCCGACGAAGTGATGGACCTCGGCGACGACCTGCCGGTCTTCGCCACAGACTTCGGCACCATCGCGATGCGCATCGGCACCGACCGGCACTTCTTGGACATTGACCACGTATTTGCTGCGAAGGGCGCGCGGCTGGTGCTGTGGTCGCAGATGCCTGAGCCGGTGGAGGACGAGTGGCTGCAGGACGCGCCTGTGCTCGGGCGGGCGATTGACTACGGCCTGCTCTACGCCTGCGCGCGCTACGGGAGAGCGGAGGCGGGCTGGATCACGAACAAGTTCCCGCCCTACCGCGGCCAGCCAATCGGGCGCTCATGGGTGGTGAACCGCGAGGGACAGCGGATCGCCTGCACCACCCGCAAGGAGCAGGGAGTTGCGGTCGCGTCCATCCCTGCCACGCAGCTTCAGGGGGGAGGCAGAGGAGCCTCAGGGCTCACCGCATTCAGCGCCATCACGGACCCGGTGACGCTGCCGGAGCCGCGGGAGTGGGCAAAGCGGCGGGTGCGACTCACCGCGATTGAGAACCACGTCGCCTTCGACCGCCTCTGCGAGCTTCTCAACGAGGCGGGGGAGATGGGGTCCGACCTCGCGGTGACGTATGAGTTCGTCTGGGTGCCGATCCGCGGCGGTGCAGAGGGTGATGAGGCGCAGGTGGCCGCGTCCCAGCAGCAGGCGGCGGAACGGCTTGCGCAGGTGGCGGAGATAGCGAAGCGCTGGGGGATGTACATACTCGTTGCGGGCGTGATCGAGGATCAGACGGTCAACGAGGGCATCCTCTACGACCGGGAGGGCAATGAGGCCGGGCGCTATCGCAAGATCGTCTCGACCTACGACCTGCAGCAGCGCGGCACGGAGACGAACATCCTCGAGACAGACTTCGGCCGCATCGGTGTGCATATTTGCGCCGACGAGGCCTACCCGGAGATAGACCACTGCTACGGGATCAAGGGTGCGGACATTATCTGCGTCCCCACGCAAAGCTGGGGGCCGGACGCTCTGCACCGTGACATGCGCGACATTGCGCGCACGATGGACGCCGGGGCCTTCCTCGTGGAGGCGACACACTCGGGCACTGAGGCGCGACATCGCTCGATCATAGTGGACCCGGCGGGCTCCATCATCGCGTCGTCCTCGTACATGCGCCCGGGGCTGGTGAGCGCCGAGGTGGACCTGGACAATGATCGCCCGCGGCGCTACATCCGCGACTGGACGCCGCATGAGCCCAATGGATACCTGCCGGATTATCAGCCGACGGAGTTCCCCGCAGAGGCGAACGACCTGCAGGACACCATCCGCCGCCAGCGCCGCCCGGAGCTTTACCAGGTGCTCGCGCCGAAGGAGGAGTGAGATGCAGCGTAAGTGGAGTCAGGTCATCGCGGCTATCTTGCTGATCGTGATCGCAGTCGCGCCCGTCGCCGCCCAGGTGACGCTTGAGTGGCCCGGCGGGCAGATGGTGCTCAGCGAGACCGGCGCCCTCATGTCACTCACCGAGCAGACCACCGGGCGCGAATGTGCGCGCGAGCAATCCTCCGGCGTGGTGCAGGCGATCATCGACGGCGAGACGCGGAGCATCGAGATGCTGCGGCCGACAGAGGCTGGCTTCGACGCGGAGCTTGCGGGCGTTGACACCGTCCTGCACTACTCTGCCGCAGCGGGCGATGAGTGGCTGCTGCTGACGCTTCAGGGCATCTCCGGCACGAGGCCCGACAGTGTGACGCTGCGGCTGCCGGTCGCGGTCAACGAACGCGTCGGCGGGGTGCTGAGCATCGGCTGGGATGATGAGGTGTCCGTCTGCCTGATGGCGGGCAATCTGCAGACCCGCTGCTACGCGCGCGGCACGGACGACCTCTTCCTGCACGCGATCACTCAGGATACGCCGGGACCGAGGCTGGAGGGCGCTGCGGCGGCGCTGGTCGTCTGCCCGACCGAGCGCTTCAAGGAGATCGCGCGTGAGGTATCTCGCGCCTGTGGCCTGCCGACGAACGAGGCGCCCGATGGCGTCCCGGTGAAGGACACGGACCTCGTGCGAGGCTCGTATTCGTTCATCGGCGTCACCCCTGACAATCAGCAGGAGATCATTGACTACTGCCACCTCGCGGGCATCGGGCAGGTGATGATGACCTCGACCTCGTGGTGCAAGGACGTGGGGCATTACACCTTCCGCGACTCCTACCCCAACGGCCGAGAGGACCTGAAGGCAGTGGTGCAGCGCTTCCACGACAACGGCATCCTCGTCGGGATGCACTGCTTTGTCTCGAAGGTATCGAAGAGCGACGCCTACGTAACGCCAACCCCCGACCGGCGGTTCTGGGTGGACATGCAGGACGCGCTTCGGGCCGACATCGGCGCTGACGCCACGGAGATCACCGTCGCCGGAGACCTCAGCCAGTGGGCGGGAAGCTCCGAGGCCGCGGACAAGTACTGGGAGGGCGGCGTCAACAAACACCGCGAGTGCATCATCGGTGATGAGATCATCAAGTACGATTCAGTCGGCCCCGAGGGCGTCTGGAATACCTTCTACGGCTGCGAACGCGGGGCATGGGGGACGATCGCGGCTGCTCACTCCGCGGGCGATGAGGTGCGGCACTACGGCGTAGACGGCTGCATCGACGGCTACATCATCGATCAGGAGACCGACCTGATGGACGAGGTGGCCGAGCGCATCGCGGAGATCTTCGACTACTGCGGCTTCGACATGGTCTACTTCGACGGTGGCGAGGACGTCGACCGCCGCCGCTTTCACTACTACTCCACGAACTTCCAGCACCAGGCGATGGAGCGCTTCAGCAAGCGCCCGATCGTGCACATGGGCACCGTGCTCACGCACCGCCTCTGGCATTCCTTCGCCCGAAGCGGTACTGTGGATACCTACCTCAACACGCTCCACGGCGCGATCATCGGCGGCAAGCAGATCGACCAGTGGCCGACGGTGCGCGAGCACATCGACCGCTCCGTCCGGCGCGTAGTGTCGCTCAAGAGCGACATGATGCCCGCCGAGCTTGGCTGGTTCGGCATCTGGCCGAAGCAGGCGAACACCGACGGCCTGCAGCTTGACGAGTTTGAGTATCTCCTGTGCAAGTCGCTGGCGCTCGACGCGCCGGTGTCGCTGCAGACAAGCATCACTTCGATGCAGACGCACCCGCTCACGCCGGGGCTGCTGGAGATGTTCAAGCGCTACGAGCAGCTTCGGATGGACCGCGCGGTCGCGGCTGATCTTACCGCGCCTCTGGCGGAGATGGGCCGAGACTTCGTGCTGCTGCAGGACGGTGGCGAGGCTCGCTTCGCCGAGGTGCATCCGATGGAGCAGGTCGGCGGAACAAGCGAGGTGCGCGCGATGGTCGGCGCTACCGACCGCGGGAGTGTCGCCACCATCTGGCACTACGCGGGTCGCGAGGGCACCGTCACACTGGACCTGCCCGCCGACGCGCTGACGCTCACCGGCTTCGATGGCGAGGCGAAGGAGTTCGTCGCGGACAACGGGCGCCCCGTGATCCCGATCGGCGCTCATCGCGCGACGCTGCTGTGCGAGGGCGTTGAGCCGACTGCACTGCAGGAAGCGCTCGCACGAGCGGAGGTGAAGGTTCGTCAGCCGCTCATGCTCTGGGTGACTGCGGCGGAGTGTGATCGCATCGAAGGTGAGATGGCGCCGGGGTCGCAGGTCGGCGTGACGGAGGAGGGGGCACTCTCGGGCGATGTGCTGGTCTGCACGGACCGCCCCGGCTACGCTGAGCCGAAGCAGTGGTTCGCCGAGTACACGGTGGACGTGCCCACCGCCGGTGTCTGGACGATCTGGGCGCGGGTGCGTTATCCGCGCGGGGTGGATGACTCCTTCGGTATTGTCGCGGAGGGTGAGGAACTGACGCTGAGTGGCGATCAGGTGCTGGGGAACGCCGGGCAGAATGAGGCACAGTGGCACTGGACAGGTCGCGGGGCGGGAACGGCGGCAT
>JAAYJW010000294.1 GCA_012522765.1 candidate division WS1 bacterium
CGCCTGCTGCAGGTTGCATTGCGCCAGCACCTCGCCACCGGGGCCCAGCGAGTAGACGTAGCCGGTCTCCGAGGCCACCAGCAGGTCCGGGTTCGCATCCCCCAGCAGTTGCCCCATCAGCACCTCGCTGAAGGCGAAGCCGTAGTTGGGGAAGCTGAAGCCCTCCTGCGTCCGCCAGGTGCGGAGAGTGAAAGCACCCGTGGAGGAGCCGTTAGCTATCTCCGGCACGCCGTCGCCGTTGAGATCGCCGATCGCCATCTGCACATCGCCAAGTTCCGAGTAGACGCCCGGCTGTCTGCGGCCGCTCTCGTCGAAGACCTCGACTGCCCCGTAGTGATTGGCGAGCACGATGTTGAGCGTGCCATCGCCGTCGAGATCGTGCAGCGTCATCTCGTTCGGGCCGTGAGGGACTCTGTTGTAGCGCCAGATCTCATTGAAGTCGAGGTCGTAGCGCAGCAGATTCCCGTTCATGGTGCCTACGATGATGTCCAACGCGCCGTCCGCGTCGACATCTCCCACCGCCACCGCTCCGACTTGCGGCAGGCGGATTGAGCTTGTGCCCACCCGTAGCGGCACATCCACGTGGTGCTTGCGCTGCAGTTCGCCGCTTCGTGCGTCGAGCACGTAAAGATGCTCATCCGCGGAGCCAAGCAGCACCTCAAGCGTCCCGTCTCGGTCAAGGTCCGCGTGAGCGACTGAGAGCATTTTGCCGCCGGCCTCAAAGCGCCAGAGCGTCTCGCCCGATGTGGCCGTCGCCTGCGCGATCGGCCCGCGCAGCACGATCATCTCCTCGCTGCCGTCGCCGGTGAGATCGACCGGATGGACCAGCCGCACCGGTTGCGCCGCATGATCTGTCGGCACCTCCACCTGCACCACGCGTTCGGCCTCCAGCGATGGAAGCGCCTGCCGATCGTCGCCTCCCGCCGCAGAGGGCGTCTGCACCCGCGGCAGATAGCGGTTGAAGATCGCATCAAGCTCCGCCAGGCCGGCCGCAAGTTCGCCGAAGCCCGACAGGTCCATCTCCAGCCGACCCTCCTGCAGCATCAGCGGCATGCCCCCGACCGACACCGTCTGCAGGTCGGGCGGTCCGACGATCGTCATGAACGGCGGCTCCGTCTGTAGTTCGACCGAGATCGGCTGCTCCATGTAAAGCTGGTCACGCATCTGCGTGACCTCCGCGCCCCACGCGCCGGTGCGCGTGAATGCGCCCATGCGCATCTCGGCGTCACCGTTCATCAGCGCCTCATCGCCCATCAGCACGATCATGTGCGGCTCACCGTTGCGCGTGACGAGCGCCGCCTCATCGCTGATGCGACGCACATCCCAGTCCTTCGGCGCGGCGTCGGTGTCGTTGTACAGGATCGTGTGGAAGGTGCGCACTTCGCCCGGCTGCATCTCGCCGCCAAGGCGCTGGCGCATGTAGGTGATGTGCCGGCCCATCTGGTCGATGCGCCCGGTTAACGAGGCCTCGGCGACGCCGTCGGCCTTGATGAAGAAGCGCTCCACGGGTGCGTCTGTAACCCATTCGCCCGGGACGGGCGGCGCATCCTCGGCCTCGACTTCTGCCATCACCTCGCCCGCCTCATTGCGCACCACGAAGCGGTCCAGCACCGGCCCCGGGCCCTCGCGCAGGGTGATGGTCAGCCGGTGCAGGCCGTCCTGCGCAATCTCGATATTCGGCGTGGGCGCGTCCTTTTCCCAGGTGGCAGAGGAGGGGCCGAAGACGCCGACGGGGATGTGAAAGTCAGTCTCTTCCCCGCCATCCACGCTCACGTAGAAGCTGTCCGAGCCGCTGCCGGTCCCTGAGGCGAAGAGCGTAAGCTCGTACTTCCCGGCGGGAAGATCGAGCGCCGTATCAAGACGAGAGCTGCTCGTGCCGAACTTAATCGCCTTCGCCACTCCCTCGGCCGGTTCGGTCGCCACGGACAACTCCCGTGAGCCCACGCCTCCCGGTCCCTGGCGCAGCGTGCTGAAGATGCGGCCTTCCTCCAGTGACTGCTCGCCCTCCGCGAAGGTCTTCCAGTTGCCGACGAAGGTGTAGTCGCCCGCCTCATTTGCCCGCAGGCGATCCGTCACCAGCACGAACTCACCCTTGAGCCAGACGATGTTGCGGATCCAGTCCGCTCCGTTGTAGTCGTAGACGGCGGTCTCGCAGAGGGTCGCCGTCGGCATGTCGGCGATTGCCTCGAGCGCGGTGCAGGAGGGAATGAGTTCCGCCGCGCGCCCGTCGCGGATCACGCTCACGCCGTTGTGATCGGTGGTGTTGCGCACGAGGTAGTCGCCGTCAACCAGCCAGTCGCGGCCATCGGCGTAGTACTTGATGATGGCGTTGCCATCGTACTGCAGGTGCTTGCCGCGCGAGTAGCCGTCGAGCAGGAAATACTCCGCATCCATCTCCAGGTTCTCACGGAAAGCGATCTTGTCGAAGCACTTCTCCAGCGGAATGTTCGGCGGGGTTGGCTCGCCGCCGTAGTCCGCGAAGTTGGTGGTGTACTGATACACCTCCGGATGCAGTTCGTAGACGGTGGCGCCGGCGAGATCCTCCCACACGACCGGCTGCACCGACTGGTCATAGGGACTGGCGTAGTCGCCCTCGCGCACGCGGTCGAGCCACCAGAGGAAGCGGCCGTCGCGGTAGTACCACAGCGCCCAGTGCAGGTTCCGTGCGTAGGGCGCCTGTGCGTAGCCGGAGTCGCCGAAGCCCGCGGCGTCCCCGGTGTTGTCGCAGAAGCCAACCTCATACTCAGCATGTCGCAGCACGCTTCCGTTCTCGAAGTAGACGTAGTCATTCTCCGCCAGCGTATATTCCATCGTATGCTCCGGGACGATGGAGACGTATCCGGCGGCATCCTCCTGCGGCTTCCAGCTTCGCGCCTGGTTCATGAAGGCGTGGCGGCATTTGCGCTGCATCACCGACATCTGCCCGTCGACGTCGCCGTAGTAGCGCTCGAACCACCGCGACATCCAGTAGATGCCGATCAGCGGGAAGGTCGTGTGATTCCAGATGATGCCCGGGTTCTCTTCGATGCGGCTGTAGCCGGAAGTGCGTGCGGGCAGCACGTAGAGCGTGTTGAGGATCACGTTAGTTGCCTGCAGGCGCTCGGCGTCGGTCCAGACAGGCGCCTCCTCCACCACGTCCCACATCGCGCCGATCATGTCCGAGGTAGTCTCCTCAGGCCAGGTGATATGAAACGCGGGGTCCTGCTGAAAGCGCTCGGCGGCGGGTCCGAGGATGATCGCCTTCGCCCGCTGTGCCCGCACGAGCTGGCCGGTGTCGCGGTAGGAGCGCACGGCCTCCCAGAACTGTCGCGTGACATCAATCCCGACCGGCTGGTCGAGGATTCGCTGCTCCGCCGCCTCATCAGGCACAGGCGCGTTGGAGACCTCAAGCAGCGGCCCCTCGAAGGCGAACTCGGCCGCCTGCGGTACGCGCGCGATCAGCGCCTCCACGCCGGCCGCGAGTCCTGCGTCATCGGATGCGCCGACCACCACGATGTTCATGCCGCGCGGCCAGTTGAAAGGCTCATGCACCACCTGCAGCAGATGCGCCCCGGCGCCGGGCTTGAGCGCGTTGATCTCCAGGTACTTGTTCCAGTAGAGACGCTCGATCACGAAGTTGTTGTTGAGGTTGCCGAGGGCGATGATCGTGCCATCCTTGCCCACCAGCGACCGTGCGTCGGCAGTGACGGGCAGGCGCGCGCCGGTCGCTGCCTCGATGGCCGCGGCAAGGCGCTCACCCAGCGCCGCGTACTGCTCGCCCTGCGGGATGCAGATCGTGGCGGCAGGCTGCCCTCCGGCCACGATCGGTGTGCGCAGGTTCAGCGGCCGCGCCTCATCCACTCCCATCGAGCCGTGCGCCGCGAGCGGGAAGCGTGTCCCCCAGGTCTCGCGATCTACCACCTGAAGCGACGCATCATCTATGAGCGACTCGGTGGTCCAGTAATGCGTGGTGAAGATGTAGATGCGCGCGGTGGTGGTGTCCTCCGGGGCTTCGAGGGCGACCGCGTAGCGCTGCCAGTCGCCGCCGACGGCCGGCGCCATGGTGATGTTGCGCAGCGTATTCGACGGCAGGAAGCGAAGCTGGAGGTTAAGCGCGGCATCATGATTTCGGGAGATGGCCTTCGCGTGAACGGAGAGCAGGTAGAGCCGGTTCGGCTCGACCGCGACATCCTGCGTGAGGCCGACGGCCCAGGTGTTGTCGCGCTCCTCCGGGCCGGTATCTATCAGCCGGATGGCGCGCTCACCCGAATGCGCGTCATCAGCGACCTCGATCCGGCTCTCCGGCACATTGCCGCCGTAGCGGCTCCAGCCAGTCGGGATGCCATCCTCGCCGATCGCCTCGAAGTCGGGGTTGGTCAGGAGTTCCTGCTGAGCCGCGGCGGGAAGCACGAAGAGAACGAGCAGCGCGAGTGACAGTGAGAGCGCGGGAAGTCGCGTCATCAGGGCCACCTCCACCGGCGTCAAGGATGCTCCCGATAGATTCCATCGCGTACAGCGCCGCACCTGCCTGCCGCAGATCGCGCTACGTCAGGCGATACAGCTCCTTCGCGTTGAGACCCAGGATGCTGCGCTTGTCATCATCAGACAGTTCCGCGCAGAGCAGCCTGCCGAGGCCCGGGCGGGGGTCAATGAACGGACTGTCCGTGCCCCACAGGATACGGTGCGCGCCCACTCGCGCCACCATCCGCTCGACGCCGCGGTAGACCAGTCGCGATCCGGTCAGGTCCAGCCAGACGCGGTCGCAGCTTTCCGCCAGCGCGATCGAAGCCTCGATCACCGGCCAGCCACTCGCCGAGTGCGCGTTCACGAACTGCACGTTCGGGTAGCGCTCCGCCAGCTTGCCGACCACCTTGATCGCGCCGCCCTCACCGTTCCAGGCATGCGAGAGGATCGCCAGCGAATGCTCGTTGGCATACTCATACGCGGGCGCGTAGCCCTCGTTCAGGCAGTCGGTCCCGTGCAGCGACGAGTGGAACTTGAAGGCGACAATGCCGCCATGCTCGTGCCAGTGCGCGACCTCCGCCTCCACCTCCGCCCGCGGATAGTTCGGGTTGACCACCACGAAGGGGATGATGCGCCCCGGAAACTGCTCCGCCGCCTCGTAGACGTGCTGGTTCCCCATGCGGTAGTCGCCGACGATGGCGAGGTGCGGGCTGACGATCGAAGCGTCGATCCCGAGGCGGTCCATCATCCGCACCATCGCAGCAGGCGACCCCTCCTCGCGCACGAGGAAGTTGAAGTAGGGGCCCATGTGCGTGTGCGCATCGCAGATGAAGAGGCTATCCACCGGCATCCCGGCCACCGCGTGGTCCATCAGGCTCATGCTCGCTTCGCTCTCCATCGCGCTCACTCCCTCTCACCGAGCAGCCGCAGCAGGTTGCCGCCGGCGATCTTCGCTTTGTCCTCATCGCTCACATCCGCATACGCCACCAGCGCCATCGGCCCGCCGGTCTCAAGCTCCGGCAGCGCGGTCCCGAAGACCAGGCGCTCGGCGCCGAAGCGCTCGCAGATGCCCTCCACGCCCATGAACGCCCCGTAGGTGTTCGCTTCGAGGTAGAGGTTCGGGTGCCGCTCCATCAGCGGATAGACGGAGCGGTCGATGCGGTAGAAGGTCTCCAGCACGAGCAGCGACAGACGTGGATGGCACGCGAGGATGCCCGCGATCGCGTCCCAGCCCACCTCTTTGATGTCCACCAGCAGCGGCACGTTGGCGCATGCGAGGGCATCGAACAGCGGCCCGGCGCACCACTCGCCGACGCTCCACGCATGCTTCTTCGGAAAGATGCGCACCGCGCCACCGGCGGCCTTCACCTGCCGGGCGAACTCCAGCGCCGGCGCAAGCTCCTCCGTGGCCGGTGGCAGGGCGACAAAGCAGGGCCTGATGCGCTCGTTGGCGGCCACCTCGTCGAGCAGCATCCGGTTACCCTCAGCGGGCGACCACTCCCACGCGGAGGCGTGGTAGGCGAGGCCGCCCTCGATGCCCGCGCGGTCCCATTCGGCCAGCAGGCTCTCCGTCTCGGTGAACTGCTCGGGCTGAGGTGTTGACCACCTGCCCACGCGGGCGTTGCAGTCTATCCACCGCAGCGCCGGACTTGAATCGGTCATCCACGGTCATCCCTTCGTGCTTCCGCGACTTCATTGCGCGACGCGCTTCGCCGTCGCCGCCGCCGGCACCTGCGCGAGAGGCAGGAAGCCTTCGCTCAGCGCCGAATTGCGGTGAGGCCGTGCATCAACGACAGCGGGAGTGTGTCCTGTGACAGATGGCGATGACAGGCAGTTGCGTGAGGTAACGATCGAGAGCAACGAGGTCTTCAGCGGCAAGCTGCTGCATCTGCGCGTTGACGACGTCGAACTTCCGGATGGCACACGCTCGAAACGCGAGATCGTGGTGCATCGTGGTGCGGTGGCGGCCGTGGCCCTCAATAACGCGAGCGAGGTGCTGCTGGTGCGCCAGTGGCGGCATCCGGCAGGTGAGGCGCTGCTGGAGATACCGGCGGGCACCTGCGAAGAGGGCGAGGAAGCGGAGGAGACGCTTCGGCGCGAGTTGGCGGAGGAGATCTCCTGCCGCGCGGACCGGATCGAGCACCTGGCGGATCTCTACGTGGCGCCCGGCTACAGCACCGAGCTGATCCGCCTCTACCTCGCGACGGAGCTTGCGAGCGCCTGCGGCGAGGCGGACGCCGACGAGAACATCGAGATAGTGACGCTCCCGCTGGAGGAAGCGCTGGAGATGTGCCGCGACGGCCGCCTGCGCGATGGCAAGACGGTGTCGGGGCTGCTGCTGGCGGCACAGCGGTTGGGCGTGCAGTAGCCCGCCCGGTGCCTCTGTCGCGAAACCCCTTGCGCTTCCACCTGTCAGTACACCTGACAGGCAGCAATTACCGCGGGAGGCGGAGTGGATAGTATTGCTCTCATTCACAGGGTCGGCGCGAAGACTGCGACTGCTGGCGCTGATCGCGTTGCTCACAACAGCCGCATCGGTTCTGTGGGGCTCGCCGGGCGCACCGGCCTCGTCGCAAGTGGTGATCGTGCGCGCCGAGCAGATCATGACCCTCGATGGGCTGCTGAACCCGACGTGGCTCTTCCCCGACGGCAGAATCGACTACGGTGTCATCGAGCGCCTGCTCAACGAGACGGTGTCCGCTGTCACGGGTGAACAGAACACGTTGGCCGCCTGGAGGTCGCTCATCAGCCCCAGCGACCGCGTGGGGATTCAGATCGATGTGGCGGGGATCCAGCCGCACGACCCGGTGCTTGAGGCGCTGGTGAGGCGCATCGTGGACGCCGGTGTGCCGTTGCGCAACATCATCATCTTCTCGGCGGATGAGACCGAGCTCTTCCGCGCCGGCTATGACCTCAGTGGCACCGTGCCGGGTGCGCGGGTGATGGCGAGCGATGCGATCAAGTACCGCGACGGCGTCAGCCGGATCGTGCTCAACCACGTGACGAAGATCATCAACCTCAGCCGCCTTCGAGTGGACCCGGAGATCGGCATGCACGGGGCACTGGCGAACTACCTCGCGGTGGTGCCTTACGAGGAGCGGACGAGACTGCGGCGCAACCCCGACCAACTGGCGGCGGCGGCAGCGATACCGACGGTGCGCCGAAGCTCCATCCTGCACATCATCCACGCGCTTGAGCCGGCGTACGCGGTGAGCGACAGCGGCAGGAAGTACAGCGTCTGGCAGTACAACGGGCTGCTGGCGTCCGTGGACCCGGTGGCGGTGGATACCGTCGCGCAGGGCATCCTGCGCGAGCGGATCAGTGAGGAACTCGGCGCCGAAGCGGCCGCCAGCCTTCAGGTGCCCTACCTGGTGGCGGCAGCGGAGCAGTTCCGCCTCGGCAATACTTCACCCGACTGCATCGAGGTCGTGCAGATCGGCCCGTGACGCAGGACCGAACATGATGCCACTCACTCGCGCCCCGGCGTGAAGGGCCTGTCCACGCAACCCGTATCGGAAGGCAGGGCGCTCATTCGGGGCACCCGCAGCGGGTGCCCCGAGGCTTTTGGGGCACCGTGGTCGTTGACTTCCCGCCGGAGCGCCCGGTATAATTGATTTTCCAGCCAGGCGCATCCGAACGGGAGCCAATCGGCGTAATGTCCGCACCATCCCCCACCCCTACCGATCAGGCAGAGCACGGCCATCATGTCTCGCCATGGACATGGGTGCTGCTGGCTACCGTGCCGCTCACGTGGGGCTTCAACTTCATATCGCTCAAGATACTCAAAGAGGATTTCGGCGTCGCCGGCCCGCTCGCGGGTGTCTACGGCATGCTCTCGGCGCGCTATGTGCTGATCGTGGTCGCACTGCTGGTGACGCTGTGGGTGCTGGAGCGCGATCTCACCATCCGCCGCGAGCACTGGCGGTACTTCCTCGGCTTTTCGTTCTTCACGGTGATCGTCTACCAGGGCTGCTTCGCCGCCGGTGTCTTCTACACGCTCGCCGCTGAGGGCGCTCTGCTGATCTCCACCGCTCCTCTGTGGGCCGCACTCATCAACCACGCGCTGGGCTGGGAGAGGCTCACGCTGCGGCAGGCCGGGGCCACGGCGCTTGGCTTCGTCGGCATAGCGGCGGTAGTCTTCGGCGGCCTCAGCTCGAAGTCAGTTCCGGAAAACCACGGCTTTGGTATCGCGATCATGTTCCTCGCCGGGATACTCTGGGCGAGCTACGCGGTCTTCTCCAAGCCGCTGCTGCGCCACTACTCGCCGCTGAAGGTCACCACGTGGATACACACCATCGGCGCTGTCGTCCTGATTCCGGTCGGCGCGCCGGCAGCGCTGCAGGTGGACTGGGCGGCGATGTCGCTCGTCACGTGGCTGTGCCTGATCCACTTCTCGCTACTGGCCGGGGTTTACGCCTTTGTGGTATGGTACCGCGGTGTGCAGACCATCGGATCATCGAGAACCGTGCTGTTTCAGTATTGCGTTCCCTTGGTTGCCACAACACTCGCCTACCTGCTGCTGCACGAAGTGCCCACGCTGCTGCAGGTTATCGGGATAGCGGTGACGCTGACCGGCGTGAACCTGGCGGTCAGAAGCGGCCGCCCGCCGGCGGTAGAGCTGGCCCAGGTAACAGGTCCTTCCGGGGAGTGACAGGGATGAAGGCGCTGGTGTTCAGCGATGTTCATGGCGAGCGCGATCCGGTGCAGAAGCTGATGCGGCTCGCGCCGGATCTGGGCTGCGACTTCGGCCTCTTCTGCGGCGATATCGTGCGCGGCAGTGCCCGCGGCAGCGAGTTCATGGCGGCAAAGAGCGAGGGGCGCGAGCCCGACATGAGCCTCGAAGCGGTGCAGAAGGAGCGCGGCGAGGACTACGCGCTCTACGCCGAGTTCCATAACACCCTGCGGCCGTCGCCCTTCCCGATCTACGGCGTACCCGGCAACATGGATGCGCCCGAGGGCCGCTACCTGACCTGCGCACTCGCCGAGGAGGGTGCCGATTCGCCGCTTGAGGTGGTGCATCGCTCGATGGCACGCTGTGGCGAGTGGGTCATCTGCGGCCTCGGCGGACAGATCACGGAGGTTGACCGCGAGGAGGTCTTCGTGCTGCAGTATCCTCGCTGGGAGGCCATGCATCATCTGAGGCTGTTTGAGCTGGTGGAGGGCCCCCGCATCATGCTCCTGCACACGCCGCCGATCGGCGAGGTGGTTGACCGCGACAATGGCGGGCACAAGGGCAGCCAGGTGGTCAACGAACTGATCCACACCTATCGCCCGGAACTGGCCGTCTGCGGACACGCGCATGACGCCGAGGGCCAGGAGATGGTCGGCAGCACACTCGTCGTCAACCCCGGCTCACTCAGGGGCGGCCACTTTGCGGTCGTGGACCTTGAGGCGATGGAGGCCGACCTGCGGACGCTGTAGACGACCCCGTGGTAGGGGCACTCCTGCCCGTGCATGTTATTTCATGATGAGCGACACAAATGAGCGCAGCAATCGTTCACGGCGTGAAGCACAGACGCCGATGTCTGGAGCATCAACGAAGATCATGTCAACGATAGAAGAAGCCATCGAAGCCCTCCGCTCAGGGGGCTTCGTAGCACTTGAGGACCATCCTGAGCGCGAGAATGAGGCCGATGTGCTGCTGGCGGGCGAACTCGCAACGGGCGCGTCAGTCAACTTTCTTGCAGTGCATGCGCGCGGCCTGATCACGGTGGCCGTCGCACCGGAGATACTTGAGCGGCTGGACATCCCCCTGCTGCCGCAGCGCTACACGGTAGCGAACGCCCCGCGCTTCACCGAGCCGGTGGATGCGGTTGAGGGCACCACGACCGGCGCCTCCGCCTTTGACCGCGCGATCACGCTCAACAAGCTCGCCGACCCAAACTCGCGGCCGGAGGACTTCTCGCGCCCCGGTCACGTCTTCCCGCTGCAGTGCATGCCCGGCTGCCTGCTCGACCGCAGGGGCCACACGGAGGGCGCGATCGCGCTCGCGAAGCTGGCGGGTCTGCAGCCTGTCGTCGCCATCTGCGAGCTGATGAACGAAGAGGGCCACATGGCCCGGGGGGAGCAGGTCGTGGAGTTTGCCGAGAAGCACGGCATGCCGCGGATCAGCGTGCAGGCGCTGGTGAAGCGAACCTGCGGGTAGGCCTTCACGGCGGCCTCACCCCCCGACCCCCTCTCCGTTCCGGAAGAGGGGGAGCACTCAAACGGTAGCCAGCCGCAGCACGACCGCGGGATCGGGCGGGGGAGGCCACGCGAAGGGCCTTCACGGCGGCCTCACCCCCCGGCCCCCTCTCCGTTCCGGAAGAGGGGGAGAACTCAGACGGTAGCCAGCCGCAGCACAACCGCGGGATCGGGGGGGGAGGCTGGGCGAAAGGCCTTCACGGCGGCCTCACCCCCCGGCCCCCTCTCCGTGCCGGAAGAGGGGGAGCACTCAAACGGTAGCCAGCCGCAGCACGACCGCGGGATCACATCGGGGATCATCGGTGGTTCGAGGCAGCTACGAGAAAGAACCTTGTCGCGCAAGCCCCCTCCGGAACGGAGGGGGTGCCCGATCCCGCTATCAGCGGGATCGGGCGGGGGAGGCTGGGCGAAAGGCCTTCACGGCGGCCTCACCGACCGGTCTTGCTGTTGTGCCGGTGCATCTGCTTGGAAAGTGGGAGGGCCTCCCATGCAACTCCGCTTCAAGTACGGCAGGACCGAGCAGGTGGCAGATGTCGCCGATGAGCGCGTGATTGGGCAGATCCGCATGCCTTCCCGCGAGGGCGTCGGCGATGTCGCAGTCGCGCTCGATCAGGCGCTGAGCAGCCCCATCGGCCCCGCGCTCGCGGATGTCATCAAGCCCGGCGACCACGTCGCGCTGATGACCGTTGACTTCACCCGCCCCAACCCCTCACAGATGCTCTGGCCGCTCGCCGAGCGCATCGAGAGCCTCGGCGCAAGCTACCAGATCGTCATCGGCCTGGGCAACCACCGCCCGATGACCGATGCCGAGCTTGACGACTTCATCGGCAGCCACGATGTCCTCCAGCCCGACTCGCGCGGGGAGCAGTGGCGGCTCGGAAGAACCTCCTTCGGCACCCCCATCGAGGTCGCGCCCTTCATGCAGCAGTTCGACAGAAAGGTCGTCTGCGGCTTCATCGAGCCAAGCTACATCGCGGGCTTCTCCGGCGGGCGGAAGATGATCCTGCCGGGCGTGTCCTCCTACGAGTCGATCACACACAACCACTTCCTGACCCTCACTGAGGGCCGCAAGCTCGGCGTGCTCGACGAGAACCCCGTGCATCGCGACATGACGGAGGCTGCGCTGGCCGTCGGAGTGGACTTCATCTGCGACGCGGTCGTCAACCCCGACGACTCGTGGGCGCGAATTGTCTGCGGCGATCTCGTGGAGGCACACCGCGCGGGCGCGATGCTCTCGCGCGAGATCTACGAGCACCACGTGCAGCAGAAGGCCGACATCGTGATTTGCACCTCCGGCGGCTGGCCGTACGACGTGGACATGGTGCAGGCGAAGAAGACGCTGGTGCCCGCGCTGGAGTGCGTGCGCGAGGGCGGCTGCGTGATCCTGCTCGGGGAGTGCGAGGATGGCTGGGGCTGCGCGACGCCGTGGCCGGAGCTGCTGGAGAGCGAGGAGCCGGGGGCGCTCATCGCGGAGATGCGACGGCGGCTCGGTGAGGGCGACGTGGCGTGGCACTGGGCGCCCTGCTCGACCGGACTGCTCTTCTCCTCGGTAGTGCATGACCTCGGCGCGCAACTGATCGTGGTCTCGCAGCTTGCGGCGGAGCTTGAGGCGACCTTCGCCGACTCGGCGCCCGATCTCGCGACGGCGCTGGCGATGGCCGAGGAGCAGCTTGGAGCGGACGCGTCCATCATCGGCCTGCACGACGGCCGGCGGGTGATCTGCCGCGGGACGTAAGGCTGACCCGGGCGAGACAGGCGGCAACGGCGCGGCAGGGTAGAAGCCCCCTCCCTGCACAACATGGACGGCGGACATGACCGGAGGTCCAGGCGCCCTCGCCTGGACACGTGACGCGCGGTAGCTTGCCCTCGCCCCGCCGCGGTGATTGCCGTACGCCGTTCGGAGCGACGCATCTGCCGTTCAGATGCGTCGGCCGTTGCCGTTTGCAGAAGGCCCGCGTCGCTTCGCGCCGCCCCCTGCGAGGGCGCAGGGGCCACAATCCACGCCCTCCGGGCGGGACAGGCGGCAACGGCTAACGGCACCTCCCCCGCCCTCACCCGCTTCGCGGGATCGGGCACCCCCTCCGTTCCGGAGAGGGGGCTGGCGGACAGCAGCGCTAAGAGAGTCAGGTCAGAGGTCCACAACCTTCCCGAGGAAATGAAGCCTCTCAAGGCGAAGTGCACCGGCGTGCATGATATCCACCCTCGGGAGGCGACGCCGCGTGAACCTCGTACTGATCGTCTGCGATACTCTCCGCCGTGACTACCTCGGCTGCTACGGGAATGACTGGGTCCAGACGCCCGCGCTCGATGACCTGGCGGCCTCCGGCGTCACCTTTGAGCACTGCTACGTCGGCTCGTTTCCGACGGTGCCCCAGCGCCATGATCTGATGTGCTCAAACCACGTCTTCCACACCACCGGATGGGCGCCGATACAATCCGGCAACACCCCGCTCCAGCAGCGGCTCCAGGCCGAGGGCTACGTGACGCAGTTCATCGCCGACCACGCGCAACTGATGGCGCCGGGGATGAACTACCACATGGGCTTCGACGGCGTCGAGTGGATTCGCGGGCATATCGCAGATCGCTGGCGCACTGAGCCGGTTGACTACACGGTGCCCTGCGACCCGAGCAAGCTGCGCCAGCCCGAGCATTGGGTGGAGGACTGGCCGCGCAACTACTGCGCGCGCGAGACCGAGTCCGATTGGCCCTCACCGAAGACCTTCCGCGCCGCCGAGGAGTGGCTGGAGCGCAACCGCGAGCATGAGAAGTTCTACCTGCTCATTGACACCTTCGATGTGCATGAGCCGTGGCTGCCGCCGCAGCACTACACCGAGATGTATGATCCGGGGTATGAGGGCGACGAGGCCATCTACCCGCGCTACGATCACGCCGGATACCTGACCGAAGCGGAACTCCAGCACGTGCGGGGGCTGTACGCGGGCTCGATCACGATGATGGACCGCGCCATCGGCCGCTTCCTGCAAAAGCTCGAGGACCTAGGGCTTGCGGAGCAGACAGCGGTCGCCTTTACCTCCGATCATGGCTGGTATTTCGGCGAGCATAATTACATCGGCAAGCACACGGTGCTGGAGCCGAAGCGAGGCTGGCAGTTCTACGACGAGGTCGCGCGGGTGCCGCTGATTGTGCGCGCGCCCAACCTGCCGCAGGGGCTGATCAGCCACGCGCTTGCGCAGCCCGTGGACATCGCGCCGACGCTGATGGAGATCGCGGGGCTGGAGGCTCCCGCGGACACGCATGGCATGTCGGTGCTCAAGGCGCTTGGTGGCGGTAAGGGCCCGCGCAAGGTGGCCGTCACTTCGCCGAAACTCGATGCGCCGGAGGATCAGTGCCTCTGGAACGCCATCAATGACGGCGAATGGACCCTGCAGCATGCAGGCGGCCTCGCCGATCCGGAGCTTTATCACATCTCGGAGGACCCAGGGCAGCTTGAGAACGTGATCTCCACGCATCCCCATGAGGCGCGGCGACTGCATGCGGCCTATATCGCCTACCTGGAGCAGATCGGGGTGCGCGACGACCTGATCGAGCGCCGGCGGCCGCTGGACCTGTAGCACGACCATCAAATCGAGCGCGCCACGGAGCAGGGGGAAAGGAAGCCGCCGATAGCGAACCCTTGAGCAGACTTCATAGAACTCCCATCCGGGGTGCGCAATGTTCGAGCGCCACATCGAGGAGACCATCGAGATCGCGTCCGCGCCGACAGAGGTGTGGTGGCAACTCATCAACTTCAAGGCCTACCCGGAGTGGAACCGCTTCATCACTTACATTGAGGGCATCCCGGAGGAGGGCGAACTTCTGCACGTGACCCTCCAACCCGAGCGCCTGCCGGCCATCAGCATTCATCCGCGAGTGCTCGTTGCGGAGCCGGAGCGCGAACTTCGCTGGATCGGGCGCCTCGGGCTGCCGCAGGTACTCGATGGCGAGCACGCATTCCTGATCAAGTCCGTCGGCACCAACCATGTGCGCTTCACCCAGAGCGAACGCTTCTCCGGGCTCTTCGTTCCAGGAGCGATGGCGTTGCTTGAGGATGATATCCGCCGCGGCTTCGAGAAGATGAACATGGCACTCCGCCAGCGCTGCGAAGCTGCGCATGCCACCCGCGAGACTGCGCGGGCCGAGGAGCATGAGAGCCACCGGAAAGGCTGATCCGTCTGATCCGTTTCCACCTGAGCCGCCCTCGGGTGCCTGCTCCCGCAGCGTAGGTTTGCCCGGTGAAACTTGTGCACAGCAGGCACCCACGGTCTCCATTGTGTAAAGTTAACCCGTCCATACCTCGACTAACTTCCGCAGCAATGCCCAGCGGTGGCGTCTGTGGAAAGGCCTCCTGAGCCCCTGTAAGACAATATAACAGACACAACTTCTTCATGCTTTGGTTACTTGCGGACCTCGAACATCCGTCCACACCCGGCTCCTTTTCAACAAAGTGCAGTACGTCGATTTGGGCTGTTTTCTGAGCGGAACGTCGCCCGAAACGGGCGATTCTGGCCGTTAGGGCCATCAGGAGGGCCGTGGAGGGCGATTCCGAGGATCTTCAGAATCCCTTTGCAATGGGGGAAGCAATCTGATATACTCTGCTCACGTGGAGAGGGAGGCGGCGGTTTTCCACAAGTGTGGATAACACTGTGGAAAAGCCCAAAAGGGCAGGTGCGGACGGCTTTGGGGGATGCCATGCCGGCGTACTACCGCCAGATGTTTTCCACGAAGCACTCACCGCAGCCAGTCATCGCAGCAGCATTCGTATCTGCGCCGGTAGAGCATTCTCCTGTCACCACTGCTGGGGGACCTTTGAGGTTCCCGTTTCGCGCGCCACTTAGTCACGGCAAAGGACGGGTACTCCAACAATGGCAAGCGAGACACATCTCTCCGGAGAGCATATCTGGCGCGCCTGTCTGCCTCTTCTTGCTGAGCGCGTCAGCCCCGCGACCTACGACGGCTTCCTGACCAACGCGATTGCGATCGACTTTTCCGGCGAGAACCTCCGTCTCGGTGTAGTCAACGAGTTCGCCAAAGACTGGCTTGAGCGGCACCATGCGCACACGATGCGCGAGTGCCTTGCCGAGGTCGCGCAGTGTCCGGTGAGCGTGGACGTTGAGGTGCTGCCCGAGGAGCAGCTTCCTGTAGCGGTGCCTGCCGCGCCCGCGCCAGTGCCGCCACCCGCACCCGCGCCCGAAGCCGCACCGCGCCCGGCTGCTGTGTCGAGGCCTGCACCGGTGTCGCTGATTCCCGACGCGACGGGTGAGTTGCGGACGTCCCCGCTGAACCCGAAGTACACCTTCAACGATTTCGTGGTGGCGGACTGCAATCGCTTTGCCCACGCGGCGGCGCTGCAGGTGGCCAAGTCGCCGGGGCAGGCTTACAACCCGCTCTTTATCCACTCCGCGTCGGGGCTGGGGAAGACCCACCTGATCCAGGCGATTGGCCATTCGATCATTGCGAACCGCCCCGACTGCAAGGTGGTCTACATCTCGGCCGAGGCGTTTGTCAACCACATGATCTCGTGCATGCGGGACAACACCATTGACCGCTTCCGGCAGAACTACCGGTCGGTGGATGTGTGGCTGGTGGATGACATCCAGTTCATCGCGGCGATCGAGGGGCCGGCGTCGGAGGAGGAGTTCTTCCACACCTTCAATACGCTTTACGAGACGAATCGCCAGGTGGTCATCGCTTCGGATTGTCCGCCGCGGCACCTGCAGCTTATGAACGACCGATTGCGTTCGCGACTTGAGATGGGGATCGTCGCCGACCTGCGGGTCCCGGACGTCGAGACCCGTGTAGCGATCCTTGAGAAGAAGGCGCAGGCTGAGGGCGTTCCGCTTTCGCGCGACATTCTCGAGTACGTGGCATCGAAGATCGAGTCCAACATCCGCGTGCTTGAGGGCGCGCTGCTGAAGATCTGCGCCTACGCGTCGCTCAATCAGGTACAGATCACGCGATCGCTCGTCGAGGATATCATCGGCGACTACTCCACCGCCACGAGCGAGCGCCGCATCTCTTCGAAGGAGATCGTGGACCTGGTTTCGTCGGAGATGGACGTATCGGCCGAGGACATCGTGTCGAAGAAGCGTTCGGCGGACATCGCCTGGGCGCGCCAGGTGGCGATCTACCTGTGCCGTGAGCTGACGGACAATTCGCTGGCGAGGATCGGGGAGCATTTCGGCGGGCGCGATCACTCCACGGTGCTGCACTCATACAACAAGGTTGCTGAGATGATCGAGGAAGACCAGCAGGTGCTGTGGCTGATAAACGACCTGAAGGCAGCTTTCGAGTAGCGCACGATGTCGCCTGCCCGGGGGAACGCGGAGTCGGCCGCCTGGGCCGGCTCCGTTTCTATGTACGGCGGCTCACAGGCCCTCATCGGCGGGTCCCGATGGGCTGTGGAAGGAGCTTGCGTCGGGTGGAGATTGCTCGGGGAGAACTGTGCGGGGAGGCTTGCTCTGTGGGTTCTGTCGAAAAGCCGCGGGGTTGTGTGGAGGTTTTCCGCCGCTTCTGCTCAGGCCGCTCGGACGTGGCGCAAGTCGATATCCACGAAATGCACCGCCGAGGCGCGCGAAACCTTCCACCCTCATCCACAGGCGTGGCAAGTTCGGGAGCGACCTGTGCTGCGAGTCCGCGAAAGCTATGCACGTCTCTCCACGAGTGGACCTTCAGCTTTTCCCCGATACCGGAGGGCACGGTGGCAGCTTTGAGCGCGCGATCTCCACGCTTTCAACGGACGTAGTAGTAGGAGTAGTAAGTACTTAAAAGCCCCACGACGTACTACTACGGCCGTGGAGAACCGGGAAGAGAGAGCTTGCGATCATATTGTGCGGCAGTGGAGGTGCGATGTCAGGCAGAGGCGAATAACCTTGACGCACCGTCGTCGGTACGGTTAACTTAGCTGGTGCAAATTGATCCATGCGCCTACCGCGCAAGGAGGCCCGGGGATGCTGAACCTCTCCTGTCAGCAGGAAGAGCTGCACGCGAGCGTACAGACCGTTTCGCATGGCGTATCGGGACGTAGCACTCAGCCGGTCCAGAACAACATCTACCTCGAGAGCACCTCAGACGGTCTGCGGCTGATGGCCACGGACCTGGAGTTCATCAGCATCGGGGCCGAGATAGGCGGGAGCACCAGCGAGCAGGGTGCGGTGACCGTCCCGGCGCGTCTGCTCACAGAGGTCATTGGCTCTCTTTCGGGCGAGCAGATCCATCTGGAGGCGGATGAGAACAACGTCCTCAGCGTGACCGGCGGGCGCTCGAGCTTCCGGATTCGTGGTATGTCTGCCGCGGACTTCGAGATGCTGCCGGAGATGATGGACCCGGTAGACCTTGAGCTTTCTCAGCGCGATCTTCACAGCATTCTGTCGCAGACGGTTTTTGCGACCTCCCGCGATGAGACCCGTCCCATCCTGACGGGCGCGCTCTTCAACATTCAGCCGGGCGGCATTGAGGTCGTGGCCACCGACACCTACCGGTTGGCACTGCGGAAGATGATTGCCGAGATCGCGATCGCTGAGCCGCGCACCGCCATCATCTCGCGGACGGCGCTTGATGAGGTGCTGCGCGTGCTCGACGCCGACAGCGACGACACGGTGCGAATGGCGCTGTCGGACACGCAGGTGGCCTTCACGCTGGGCAATGTAACAGTTGGCTCGCGGTTGATCGAGGGGCAGTTCCCGAACTATGAGAAGGTCCTGCCGGATTCGACCGATCGCACGGTGAAAGTGAGCAACGCCGACCTCACCAACACCCTGCGGCGGATGTTGATCGTGGCGCGCGAGGACGCCAATCGCGTCGTGCTGCGAGGCTCCGACGGTATGCTGACGATCACCGCCGACTCCCAGGACGTCGGGCATGCGGAGGAGCAGATCCCGGCACAGATGACCGGTGAAGAGCCGGAGATCGCCTTCAACGCCCGCTACCTGCTGGACGCACTCCAGTCGATATCGCGTGAAGAAGTGGTGCTGGAGCTCTCTCAGCCGCTGTCACCGGGGACCCTCAAGCCGGCCGATAGTGATGAGTACCTCTACGTAATCATGCCGATGCAGATCATGTGAGGTCCCGCGGGACTCACGTCGAAGGGCTCAAGTTGGCAAGCGCGGGCACAGGCGACAGGTCTGTGCCCGCGCCGTCTGTGAGCGCAATGGATGACGAGGTTGGCGGACGGGAAGCTGGGTCATGAAGCTCGATTCGCTGGTGCTGGAGAACTTTCGCTGCTATGATCACTCGGAGATCGCATTCAGTCCGGGTCTGAATGTTGTTCTGGGGCCAAACGCCACGGGCAAGACGACGATCCTCGAGGCTATCTACCTGCTCGCGACGACCACCTCGCCCCGTGGCGGGAGCGCGAGGGCGATGATCCGGCATGGCGAGAGCTGGGCGCGGGTGAGCGGACGCTTCACAGTGCGCGAGAGGCCCGTCACGCTGCGCGTGACTATCGGCGAGCGCAACGGCGGCCGCAGCGGCACGAAGACGCTGGAGGTGGATGGGCGGGAGGTGGCTTCAGCGCGCGATGTGATCGGGCGGGTGCAGGCGGTGCTTTTCTGGGTGGGCGAACTCGAGGTGGTGAAGGGAGCGCCCGCGGCGCGAAGGGCGTTCCTCAATGCCGCCATCGGTCAGACCAGCCCCCGCTATCTCGACGATTTGATCCGCTATCGCAGGGCCCTGCGACAGCGTAACGAAGTGCTTAAGAGTGCAGGTCGCATGGGGGTGGATGGGCGTGTGCTGGCGCCATGGACGCAGGCGCTGATCGAGTCTGGGGTGCCGCTGACGATGGACCGTGCGGAGTATGTTGACGCACTCGCGCAGGAGGCGTCGGTGTTGCACCAACGGCTCGGGGTGGGCGCTGAGGGGCTGGGTGTGCGTTACGCCCCATCGGTGCCGGCGGGCGAGACCGAGGATGAGGTCGAGGAGGCATTCGTGCGGCGGCTCGAGGAGACGCACGTTCGCGAGGTTGAGCGAGGTTCGACGCAGATCGGGCCGCATCGCGATGACATCGTGCTTGAGGTGGACGGCATCGACCTGAGGCGCTTCGGCTCTCAGGGCCAGCAGCGCACGGCCGCACTGGCGCTGACGCTGGCGCAGGCTGCGGTGGCGAGGCGGCGGACCGAGGCACAGCCGATCCTGCTGCTCGACGACTGCCTGTCGGAGCTTGACGTGAGCCGCGGCGCGGCGATGCTGGACCTCAGCGACGATCACGAGCAGATGATCGTCACCAGCGCGTGCTGTCCCGAGCACCTTGAGGCGAGGCTTGCCAACGCGCACCTGATCAGCACCGGCGGCGAGAAGATCTCCTGCGCGCCCTGCGAGGGCGAGGTGTGAGCGTGCCGATTTTTGACGATGAGCGCGGCAAGCCGCCGAGGGCCCTTGAGAACGTGCTGGAGGGCTACTTCCGGGGCGCGGGCCTGCTGCAGCGGTCGCGCGAGGAGCTATGCGCGTTCCTGTGGCCGGAGCTTGCCGGCGGATGGTATGCCGAGCACACGTCAGTGTCGAACGTTTGCGGCGGCACCCTCTATGTGCGCTGCGATTCGGCCCCGCGGGCACAGCAGCTTCAGCTTGATGCCCCGGAGATCATCCGGCGGATCAACGAGCGGATGGGCGAGGAGCTTATCCGCGAGATCAGGCCAAGCAGCGGTGGGATAGCCCGCCGCCGGGCCGTGGAGAGTGCTCCGCGGGACGATTCGGAGGATGCGCCTGATGCTGGCGAGCTTGCCGCAATCAAGCTGCCGCCGGAGCAGGTGGAACAGATCATCGAGCTTGCGGAGGGCGTTGATTCGGAACTGCGCGACACGCTGGAGCGCATCATGCTGACACAGGCACGGATAGACATCTGGCGCCGCGATCACGGCTGGACGCAGTGTCCGGGGTGCGGTGTCTATCATCGGGACAGTGACAGCTACTGCCTCTCCTGCGACCGGCCTGAGCCACCGAGCCAGGCCGGCGGCGAAGAGGGGCTTTCAGCATTCTTCAGGTAGACAAGGTAGCAGTCCGGAGAGGCTGCAGGTGGTGGAGATGGCTGAGGCATACGGCGGTCCGATCGAGCAGATAGATGACTGGCGGTGGCGCATCCCGCGCGACGAATCGTCCGGCATGCGCACAGACGGCATCATCTTCGCCGATGGCGTGCTGATGGATGATCTGCGCACCGACGCGGCGCTAACGCAGGTGCGCAACGTCGCATGCATGCCGGGAATAGTCGGCCCGTCCATGGCGATGCCGGACTGTCACTACGGCTACGGCTTCCCGATCGGCGGCGTGGCGGCGTTCGACATGGACGAGGGCGTCATATCCCCCGGCGGTGTCGGCTATGACATCAACTGCGGTGTGCGGCTGCTGCGGAGCAATCTGCACGAGCAGGATGTGCGGGATCACCTGAGCGCGCTGACGGATCATCTCTTCCGGGAGATCCCCGCCGGTGTGGGCGAGAGCGGCAAGGTGCGGCTGAACGAGCGTGAGTTGCGCCGCGTGCTGGAGCAGGGGTCGCAGTGGGCGGTGGCACAGGGCTACGGCACGGCTGAGGACCTCGAGACGACGGAGGACGGCGGCCGGCTGGAGGGCGGCGATCCGGACGCGCTGTCGGACCGGGCCATCCAGCGCGGCCTACCGCAGCTTGGCACCGTGGGCTCGGGCAATCACTTCATGGAGGTTCAGCGCGTAGATCGCATCTATGACGCGCAGGCCGCGCTCGCGATGGGCATCGAGGACGAGGGCCAGGTCACGGTGATGATACACACCGGCTCGCGCGGTCTCGGCTACCAGGTCTGCGACGATTCGCTCAAGCCCATGCAGCGCGCGGCACAGAAGTACGGTTACGATCTGCCCGACCGGCAACTTGCCTGCGCGCCGGTGCGCTCGCCCGAGGGCAAGGCCTACTTCGCCGCCATGGCCTGTGCGGCCAACTACGCATGGTGCAACCGGCAGATCATCATGCACTGGGTCCGGGAGGCCTTCGAGCGGGTGCTGCGGATGGGCACAGCGCGGATCGGCCTCGAGCTTGTGTATGACGTGGCGCATAACGTCGCGAAGTTTGAGGAGCACGAGTTCGGCGGGGGCAGGCGGACGCTCTGCGTGCATCGCAAGGGCGCGACTCGGGCCTTCGGGCCGGGCCGGGAGGAACTGCCGCCCCGCTTCCGAGCGTTGGGTCAACCGGTGATTGTCCCCGGCGACATGGGCACGGCTTCCTGGCTGCTGCTCGGGACTGACGGCGCGATGAAGCAGACCTTTGGCTCGACGTGCCATGGTGCGGGCCGGGTGCTGTCGAGGAGTGCGGCGCTCAAGCGCCAGCCCGGGCGCGAGGTGCAGGCGGAGCTTGAGGCGCGAGGTATTAGAGTGCGCTCGGCGGGGGTCAAGACACTTGCAGAGGAAGCGCCATTCGCGTATAAGGACGTGGACCGGGTAGTGACGGTCACGCATGAGGCGGGCATTTCACGCCGCGTAGCACGGATGACCCCGCTGGCCGTGGTGAAAGGTTGACGCCGGTATCCGGTGGTCGGTTGCGGCGTGCATGACGTGAAAATCTGGAGGAGTCATTGATGAAACAGTCGTTGCAGGGGGGACCTGCAGACTGGTATGCGCGAGGCATTGATGAGGTAGTAGAGCAGTTGGAGACAGACCCGCAGGCTGGGTTGGCGCCCGACCAGGCGGAACAGCGACTGGGTGAATACGGGCCAAACGAGCTTGAAACGGGCGCCGGTCTGAACCCTTTCAAGATACTCGCCCGGCAGTTCACTGAGATACTGGTAATCGTGCTGATCGTCGCCGCCGGTGTATCCTTCGCCATCGGCGAGCGCCTCGACGCGATCGTCATCATGGCGATCGTGTTGATCAACGCGGTTCTTGGCTTTGTACAGGAGTACCGCGCCGAGCAGGCAGTTGAGGCGCTGCAGAAGATGGCGGCGCCCACCGCGACGGTCTGGCGCGGCGGCAAGCAGGTGGAAGTGGAGTCGGCGGATGTCGTCCCGGGCGACCTGCTGGTGCTGGAGTGTGGCGACAAGATCGCGGCCGATGCGCGTGTCATCGAGAGCTTCAACCTTGAGGCCGACGAGGCGCTGCTGACCGGCGAATCATTGCCGGTGCGCAAACAGACGGAAGCGAATGCACCCGACACACCGCTGGCGGAGCGCACCGGCGCGGTCTTCATGGGCGCCCACGTGACCTACGGCCACGGCCTGGCGCTCGTTACCGAGACCGGCATGAGCACGCAGATGGGCCTGATCGCCGAGCAGGTGCAGACGACGGATGTCACACGCACCACGCTCGAGCGCAAGCTCCAGCGTCTGGCGACATGGCTGCTGATCGTCGTCTGCGGCCTCTGCGCGGTCGTCTTCCTCATCGGCTGGCTGGCGCGCGGCTGGGACCCGATGGCGCTCTTCATGGCGGTAGTGAGCCTTGCTGTGGCCGCCATCCCCGAGGGTTTGCCGGCGGTAGTGACGCTATCGCTGGCGATGTCCGTGCGCCGGATGGTGCGGCGCAATGCCATCGTCAAGCGGCTGTCGGCTGCCGAGGCGCTCGGCTCGACCACCGTCATTTGCAGCGACAAGACCGGCACAATGACCGCCAACGAGATGGCGGTTGTGCGCATCGCCACCGATGGCAAGGTCTTCGAGGTCCAGGCCAACGGCTATGAGCCGTCAGGGCAGGTACTTCGCGATGGCCAGGTGGCGGACAACCCGGTTCTCACTGATCTCGCGCGGATAGCGGCGCTGTGTAACGACGCCACGCTGGTGCAGGATGGCGACTGGACCATCACCGGCGATCCGACTGAGGGCGCGCTGCTGCCGATGGCACGGAAGATCGGGGTCGCTGAGACCGATGTGCAGGAGCAATACCCGCGGGTGCAGGAGATCAGCTTCGACTCCACGCGCAAGCGGATGAGCACCATCCACCGCACTGACGGCGAGTACTTCGTTGCCGTCAAGGGCGCGGCGGAGATGATACCCGAGCTATGCACCCGGGTGCTGACCAGCGACGGCGTAGTCGAGATGACGCCGGAGAAGCAGGCGGAGATTCACCAGACCGCCGCCGAGATGGCCGACGACGCGCTCCGCGTGCTGGCGATGGCGTATCGCACGATGGATGAGATCGGCGAAGCCGACGCTGAGACCGTCGAGCGCGACCTGGTCTTCGTCGGGATGGTCGGCATGATAGACCCGCCGCGGCCCGAGGTGGCTGAGTCGATCGCCAAGTGCCGGACCGCCGGCATCGCAGTGAAGATGGTCACCGGTGACCATCGCGCGACCGCCGCGGCTATTGCCCGCGACATCGGCCTGCTCGATGGCGGCCGCGTCGTGGACGGGCGCGAACTGGACGCAATGAGTGACGAAGAGCTGACGCAGGCGGTGGATGAGATCTCAGTCTTCGCCCGCATGGCGCCGGATCACAAGGTGCGCATCCTTGAGGCGCTGCAGGCCAATGGTGAGATCGTCGGGATGACCGGTGACGGCATCAACGACGCCCCTGCGCTGCGGCGTTCGGACATCGGCGTCGGGATGGCGAAGAAGGGAACCGACGTCACACGCGAGGTGTCGGACATCGTCCTCGCCGACGACAACTTCGCCAGCATCGTCGCCGCCATCGAGGAAGGCCGCATCGTCTACGACAACATCCGCAAGTTCACGCGCTTTCTGCTCTCCGCGAACTTCGGCGAGTTGCTGATCATCTCGGTCGCCGTCCTGATCGGATGGCCGCTGCCGCTGCTGCCGATGCAGATCCTGTGGGTCAACCTCGTCACCGACGGTCTGCCGGCGCTGGCGCTGGGTGTCACCAAGGGCGAAGCCGATGTCATGAGCCGGCCGCCGCGGAATCCGAAGGAGAACATGCTTTCGGACATGATCCCCTACCTCGCGGTAGTGGCGGTGCTATGTGCCGCCGGCGCTCTGGGTGGCTTCATCTGGGAGATGTTCGCGCACGGCTTCGGATACAGGGAGATGCTGCAACTGGCGACCTTCGGCCATGGCACCGAGGGCATGTCCGAGGCGGGCGCATACGCACTGCGCATGGCGCGCACCGTGGCGCTCACGCAGATCGTGCTCTTCGAGCTGTTCGTGGTTTTCAACTGCCAGTCTGACCGGAAGTCGTTCCGCCAGATCGGCTTCGCCAACCCGCACCTGTTCGCCGCTGTTGGCCTTTCGCTGGTTCTGCACGCGAGCCTGCTGTCCATCCCCGCTCTGCGCGACCTGTTCTACCTCGGCGTGCTGGGGCTGCAGGACTGGGCGCGGATCATGGTGCTCGCGCTGCCGGGGCTGTTCATCAGCCCGCGCCTGCTGGTGCGCCATCGCGTATCTGAGCGAAATCGGAGGGCGGCCTGAGGGGTTTCCCGGGTTGTCAACCCGTCGCCGGTCATTGTAAGCTGTGGTCGCGTTTGGCGGCCGCAGGCCGTCGCTGCTTGAACGAGGGAGTCTGGTTGTCATGATCGACCATCGAATCATCCGTGAGAACCCGGAGGTCGTCCGTGAGGCGCTGCGGAAGCGCCACTTCGACTACGATCTTGACCGGCTGATCGAGCTTGAGGCAAGGCGCCGCGAGCTTCTCCAGGTGGAGAACCTGCGCGCCGACAAGAATCGCCTCTCTGATGAGATCGGCGCGGCGTATCGCTCCGGCGAGCGCGAGCGGGCGGAGGAGCTGAAGGCGCAGGTCGGGGAGATCTCCGGCCAGATCGATGCGCAGGAGGCCGAGCTTGCGCAGGTGCAGGAGGAGTTCGACGCGATGATGCTCGAACTGCCGAACATCCCGCACGAGGAGGTCCCGGAGGGCGAGGATGAGACCTGCAACCCCATCCTCTACGAGAAGGGTGAGCGGCGCGGTTTCGACTTCACGCCTCTCCCCCACTGGGAGCTTGCGGAGCGGCTCGGCATCGTGGACTTCGAGCGCCCGGCGAAGATGGCCTCCGCACGCTTCGTGATGGGTGTCGGGATGGGGGCCGCTCTCGAGCGGGCGCTGATCAACCTGATGCTCGACACGCACACCCGCGAGCATGGCTACACGGAGATACTCCCGCCTTTCCTCGCCAACAGCCGCTCGCTGATAGGCACCGCGACGCTGCCGAAGTTCGAGGAGGACCAGTTTAAGACCCGCGAGGGGCTCTACCTGATCCCGACGGCTGAGGTCCCGCTGACGAACATCCATCAGGACGAAATCCTCGACGGCCGGCTGCTGCCCTACTGCTACGTTGCCTACACGCCCTGCTTCCGGCGTGAGGCGGGTTCGGCGGGGCAGGAGTCGCGAGGGCTGATCCGGCTGCACCAGTTCAACAAGGTGGAGCTGATGAAGTACACGCGGCCCGAGCAGGCCGATGAGGAGCTGGAGAAGCTCACGCTCAATGCCGAGACGATCCTCCAGCGCCTCGGGCTGCCCTACCGGCGGATGATCCTGTGCACCGGGGACATGGGCTTCCAGCCGCGTCGGACCTACGACCTCGAAGTCTGGATGCCCGGCATGGACCGCTGGGTGGAGATCAGCTCGTGCAGCCAATACGGCGACTTCCAGTCGCGCCGGGCGAACACGCGCTTCCGCCCCGAACCCGAGGCGGCGCCGGAGTTCGTGCATACGATGAACGGTTCGGGTCTCGCGGCCGGGCGGACGCTGGCGGCGGTGCTGGAGAACTATCAGGAGGCGGACGGCTCGATCGCGATCCCGGAGGTCCTGCGGCCTTACCTTGCTGGGAAGGCCGAGATTCCGGCGGGGTAGGTGGAGAATGCCGTCAGGAGGGGCGGGTCGCCTGACCCGCCCGGTCGTTCACGTCAACCGCGAGCGTTTGGTGCGACGCACGGTCCCGCCCAGGGGCGGGATGCCATGGAACGACACGACAACGGCACAGGCTGGCGCGGCGGCCAGCCTCTCCCACGACAACAACAACGACAACGCACGCCAGCCTTACGACGGTCATGTGCGACGGGCGCCCCCGCCCGTCGGTCGTTCGGCGATCCCTTTGTGCGGCAATCGCGACGTTGCCGTTTGCTCCCCCCTCTCCCGCTTGTCCCGCCCGCCGTTTGGGCGGGACCACGGAGAGGGGGGCTGGGGGGGTGAGGCAGCCGTAACGACGCGCGAGTCCATTCAGCGGCGGGATGTGAAGGAGGGGCGAGCGCAGCTACTCCGTAGCTGACCTTGCTCGCCCAGCCGTTAGTCCTGCTGGTTCGATCAACAAGACCCCGCCTGCAACGCCTCCAGCGCCCGATCCACCTCGTCCTCATCGTTGTAGAAGTGCGGGGAGAGGCGCACCAGCCCGAGACGGGAAGCCGCCGCAACACAGTGCCTCTGCAGCAACTCCACGGCTTCATCGGCATCAAGCCGAGGGTGCTCGAAGCAGACGATGCCCGAACGCGCCGCAGGCTCCAGCGGGCTTGCGATGCTGCAGCCGATCCGTTGCAGGCCCTCAATCAGCCGATCGGTCAGCCCCAGCACGCGTCGCTCCACCTCACTCAGCCCCACCTCCAGCAGCAGCCCCACCGAGGCATCGAGAGCGGCCGCCCCCAGCACGTTCGGCGTGCCCTCCTCAAAGCGCCCGGCATCCGGCCTCGCCGGTTGATCGCAGACCGCGAAGTCGAGCGGCTCCGGCACGCTCATCCAGCCGCGCCAGTGGTCCTCCAGGTCGCCGATGATGCGATCGGAGACGTAGAGCAGCCCGCAGCCCTCCGCGCTGAGCAGCCACTTGTGCCCGTCGGCGGCGAGAATGTCGGCGCCGATCTCCCCCACTTCCGTCCGCAGCGCGCCAAGTCCCTGAATCGCATCCACCACGAGGTAGGCGCTATGCTCGCGGGCCATCTGCGCCAGCGCCGGCAGGTTCATCCGCTGGCCCGTTGAGTACTGCACCTGGCTGACCGCGATCGCGCGGGTGCGGGCGTCGCAGGCCGCACGGTAGTCGTCGAGGTGCAGGAGGCGGTTCCGCGGGTTGACAATTCGCACCTCAACGTTCCTGCGCCGGAGGTTCAGCCACGGGTAGACGTTAGCCGGGAACTCGATCTCCGCTACGACGACATTGTCTCCGTCACGCCAGGGGATGCTCTCCGCCGCAAGCAGCAGGCCGGAGGTGGTGTTCTTGACGTAGGCGACCTCATGCGGCCGCGCAGCGATCATGTCCGCGAGGCGCTCTCTGCCCCGCCGCACGACTTCGAGCGTGTGCACGTAATCCCACGACCCAAGATCGCGGTATTCTTCCGCGATCCTGCAGATGGCCGCGGCGGTTCTGCGTGGCAGCGGGCAGACAGCCGCGTGGTTGAAGTAAATCAACTCGTCTTTGACCGGGAACTCATCGCGCCACTGTCCGCTGTCCACTGCAATCACCCCGGGGGTCGGGTCCTGCGCCGAGGCGCCATCAGCACGGTTGCTCCGCCGTCGCGCGCCCTCTCCCTGCCTGAATGATGACGAGCGCGCCAATTATGACCAGCAGCATCCCCTGCACCGCGTTCATCGTGATCGGCGCGCCCAGCACGAAGTAATCACCGGCGACAGCCGTCGGTATCGCCACCAGCGCCAGCACCCGGACCGCCCACATCGGCGCCCGCTTCATCGCGTAGTAGTAAAGGAACAGGTTTGCTACGATCGTCGCGGCAGCCAGAGCGATGAGCCCGATCAGGGGCGGATGCGCGAGCACATGCCGCAGCCCGTCCAACCCCACGAATACAGGCACTACGACCGAGAAGATCACAGTCTGCACCACGGCTGAGGCGAGGATCGCCATCTCATTCCGGACGCCGCCGAAGTGCAGCTTGATGATCAGCGCGTTGAGGGCGATCAGCAGCGCCGCCGCGATCAGCGCAATCACGCCGGCGATGGGGAAGCTCAATTCTGTCGAACCGATGCCGACGGTGTGCAGCGCGCCCACGAGCAGGAGGACTGTCCCCAGCCATCCGAGCGCCCGCACCCTCTCGCGCAGCACCACGTAGGTAAGGATGAAGACGAAGGCGGTCTCACTGCGCGCGACGATCGCCGAGGTGGTGGCGCCCGTCAGGTCAACGCCCACATTGCGCAGGTAGAAGATACCTGCGGCGGAGACTGCAAAGAGCAGCAGCCACGGATAGGGCTGGCCGGCGGGGAAGAGGCGGCCGCGGTAGCGGATGAGGTAGATCGGCACGATGATGACGCCGACGCCCAGCATGTTGAGCCAGTTGACATCCGCCGGCCCGAGCGCCTCCACGTTCAGTTGGAGCTTGAAGATCACCCACGACACGCCCATGACCAGGCCCGAAGCAAGCGACGCGAGATACCCCGCCAGTCGCCGCCAGATTGGTTCACACTCGCCCATCGAAGCTCCTACCCTGTCTCCTGCGCAGCGGTCTGCAGGTCATCCCGGCCGCGCGCCGCCTGTATGACCAGCGCAGCCCCTGTGATCGCGATGATAAGTCCCTCAACGTGCGTCCACGTCACCGGTATCCGCAGCACCAGCAGGTCCGAGAGCGTGGCGATCGGCAGTCCCGTCAGCGCCAGCATGCGCACCGCCCAGATCGGCGCCTGTTTGAGCGCGAAGTAGTAGAGCATCAGCCTTGCCCCCCAGACGACGGAGCCGAGGATGACCAGCATCAGCAGGTAGGGCTCCTGCAGCAGCCGCCCCACCTCGGGCAGCAGCCCCGCCGCCGGCACCGCGGTGGAAAAGACAACAAGCTGCACCGCTGTGCTGCCGAGGACGATCAACTCGTTCGGGATCCCCATGAACTTCGTCTTCACCAGTAGCGCGTTGATGGCGATCGTCAGCCCTACCACCACCAGCGCGAAGACGCCGATGGTGCTGAACTGCAGCGCCGTGGCTCCGACCATTGCCACGCGGATGATGCCGTAGAGCACCAGCCCGGTCCCCAGCCATCCAAGGGGGCGAATCGGCCGCCTGAGCACGAGGTAGGAGATCAGAAAGATGAAGACTACCTCGCTGAGTTCGACCACCGCCGCGGTGGTCGCGCTCGTCTCGCGGAGGCCGAAGTTGCGGCCGTAGTGCATCACGCACGCGACCCCGCCGAACACCAGCAGCCAGGAGGGCGAAAAGCCGTGCCAGCGCAGGCGCCCCTGAAAGCGCACGAGGTAGATCGGCAGGATGATCACGAAGAGCCCGATGACGTTCAGCCAGTGCAGCGTCGCCGGCCCGATGACCTCATGGCCGAGAATGAACTTCTGAAGCGGCCACGAGATGCCCATGACCGCTCCGGTAAGGAGGGCCGCCGCATAGCCGGCGACCCTCCGTAACGATCTTCTCGGTTTTGCTCGCATGACACGCGTTTCCACGCAGGAGGCGCTGAGGCCTCCCGTCGGCGCTACTGCTCGACCGTCTCCTCAGCATCGGTCGCAGGCGCCTCATCCTCCGCCAGGAGTGTCTCAACCGCCACGGCGACGCGGTCCGCCGCCGGTCCGGTGAACTCATAGCGGACGAAGCCCTCGCGGTCGATCACGCGCGACGACGGCAGCGTCCTCCGCGCGCCAAGGAAGGCATCCACCGTCTCATTGTCCGCCAGGGCCATCGGCAGCGTCAACTCAGGCCGCCCCTGCAGGAACGCCTCGATGGTGGAGACATCCGGATCGGACGAGAGCCCGAGATACTCAACCTGCTCCCGGTCCCAGCTATCATACAGCCGCTGATACTCCGGAAGCTCCGCCACACAACTCGCGCACCACGTGGCCCAGAAGTCCAGCACGAGGATCTTCCCCTCGTAGTCACTCAGCGATGCCTCTCCCCCACCGGCAAGGGGCGCGGTGAACTCATACGCCTGCTGCCCCGCCTCTACCTGCTCAACGTCCGGCGGCTGATCCGGCTCTCCCACCTCATCCGGCTCCGGCACACGCGTGGTGTCCTCGATTGCGGCGCGCTCACCACAGCCACCGGATATCACTATGAGACCTGACAACAGCATTGCAACTAACAGCGTAGGAAGATTCGTAAACCTCACTGCCACGCCCACCTCTCCTGCATAAAGTCAATAAGTCAGCTCAGGCCCGTGTGCCCGAAGCCGCCATCGCCTCTTCTGCTCTCCCCCACTTCCTCCACCACCCGGACCTCGGCGCGGCTGACTGGCGCGATCACCATCTGCGCGATGCGGTCACCGCGGCGAATCACGAACTCGTCCGCGCCCAGGTTGATGAGAATCACGCCCACTGTGCCGCGATAATCCGAATCAATCGTCCCTGGCGTGTTCAGCAGCGTGATCCCATGCTTAAGCGCAAGCCCCGACCGAGGCCGAACCTGCGCCTCATACCCCGGCGGAAGCTCCATCCTGAAGCCCACGCTGATCAACTCCCGCGCGCCCGGAGCGATCGTCACCTCATCCTCGATCGCCGCTCGCAGGTCCATCGCCGCCGAACCATCGGTGGCATAAGCGGGCAGATCGAGACCAGCGCCCTCAGGCTCCACCTGGACTTTCAGCACCAGGTCGCTTCCTCTATCCATGGATTCACCATCCCGGGGCCTCGCCCCTGCGTTACGTGCTCCACTGACGCTATTGTCCGCGATTATAACACCCGTCGCCACCGCCCGGCAAACAACCCGGCGACGGGGGAGGCCATCTGCAGCGGGTGGCGAAATGCCTCCCGCCACTGACAGCCGCTTCCTGTTACGGGGGTCCGTCAGATGAACGCCAGGATCGCCCTGACGCTGATCGCTACCATAGCATTGCTCTCCACCGCCGCCGCCGAACTGACCACGGCCACGGATTTCGGTCCCGCCACCGTCAGGCTGGAACCGGCGGAGCCGCTCTACGTCACCCGGGAGGCGACGCTGGCGCTTCCTGCGGGCGAGACCACCGTCAGCCTGCCACTCAGCGAACTCGGCGCCACCGCAGGCGAGACGCTCGTCGAGGTCGCGCCCGCCGATTGTGTCAGCATCGTCAGCTCCGAGAGCCACAGTGACACCGCTCAATGGCGACTTGCCTCCCTGCGAGACACCGAGGCCACGCTCTCCGTCACCTATCCCGTCAGCGGCCTCACCTGGTCAATCGCCTACGATGTCACCGTCCTCGACGATGGTTCGGCAAGCATGCAGGCCCTGCTGCGGCTCTCCAACGGCCTCGGGCGCGATCTCAATGAAACGCGCTTCGTGGGCGATCGCATTGATGCCACGCTCACCCTTCCGTCCGGCGAGGCAATCACGGTCGCCCAACCGGCGCTCTCCGCGACGCTTCCGGCCGGATCCGTTGAACAAATGTTCGTATACGATCATGCTCTCTACGGTGACACGGCCGTCAGACTGCTGCGACTGACCCCACAGGCGGGCGGCATCGGAGCGCTACCGGCCGGCAGAGCGCGGATCTACCATTCTGCGCAGACGGGGCGAGAGTTGGTTGCGGAGGCCGATCTGCCCGCGACGCCTCCCGGGGCGCCCGTGGAACTGAGCCTCGGCCCGGCCTCCGGCCTGGTGGTGACGCGATCGCTGGAGGAGTCCAAAGAGGTGGATAAGCGTCTGGATGCCAGGAATCGGGTGGTGTTGTACGATCTGCTCGAGCGGTGGGCGCTTGAGGTCCGCAATCTCCGCGCCGAACCCGTAACTCTTTTCGTCCGGCAACGCCATGAGGGGTCCTGGTCCCTCGAGGAGTCGAACATCGAGATGGAGCGGACCGGTGCAGAGCGGCTCGAGTGGCAGCTCAATGCAGATCCGGACAAGCTCTACGACATGTCCTGGCAGATCAGGCACCACAACCGCCAGCCGTAAACCGGTCGCTTCGGATAGAAGTCTCCCACCGACTGATGCAGGTATGTTCAGGTTGGGCACCGAAACTTGAACGTAATGCTGGTCCACCCTCGCCTGCTCGGAAGTGATCGCCCGTGACCCCTGAACAGTACTTCGCTCGAAAGCGCAAAGTGCATCTGGACATGCACCTGCCCGAGGACGCTCCGGGCATGTTCGAGCGTTTCGATGCCCACGACTACGTCAGGACTCTGGTAGATGCCAACGTCAACTCCGTGGTGATATTCGCCCATTGTCACCACGGTAATTGCTATTATGATACTCGGGTAGGGCATAAACATGCCCGCCTCGACTTTGACTACGTCAGGGAGGTTGCTGACGAGTGCCGCCGTCGCGACGTCGCTGTCCTCGCGTACTTCTCCTGCGCCTGGAACCATCGCGACGGCGAGCTTCACCCAGAGTGGACCCAGCGAGACGCGGGCGGCAACCCGCGTCCGCACCCGAAATTCTGGTGGTGGATGTGTCTCAACTCCCCCTACGGCGACCACCTGCTTGACATGGTGCGGGAGATCGCCGGGAACTACCCGGTGGACGGCCTCTGGTTCGACATCACCTATGTGGCGCCGCCAGCCTGCTACTGCGATCACTGCAGGGGTCTCTACCGGGAGCAGTTCGATGAGGAGATGCCGGTATCCCCCACCCCCGGCTCGCAGGCCGCAAAGAGGCTCTACGAGTTCCGGATCGGTAGCGAAATGCGCTTCCGGGAGCGGCTTGTGGAGGCGGTCAAGTCAGAAGACCCGAATCTGCTGATCAGTTGGAACCACGCGGGCGACGTAACGCAGTGCTATCTCGATAACGATCGCCTGGCCGACGTCCTGTTCAGGGAGACGCATACGCCCGAGGACTGGCTACCGTCCAACCAGGCCCGCTGGTTCAATCACTTCGACATGCCCTACGAGTGCTGCACCAGCCGCTTTCACTACGGTGGGTGGTCTAGCTTTTCGTATAAGAGCCTAGCAAAGCTCTCGATTGAGGCCGCGACCGGCATCGCGCATGGCGGCATCGTGGACATTGGAGATCAGGCGCTGCATGACGGTACGCTGGACGCTGGCGCCTACGAGCTGATTGGACGGGTCTACGAGCGAATTCGTGCGGTCGAAGAATACTGCACCGACACCCGATCAGTGCCGGATGTTGCCATAGTGCATTCGTCGCGCTCTCATCATCTGGGGCAGTGGATGGAGGACAACCCCCTCCGCTGGCCGCTGCTCAGCGTCTTCGGCGCCGCCCGGATCCTGCACGATGGCGGGCGCCACTTCGACATCATTTCCGAACGTGCCCTTGACCGGCTGAGCGACTATCACGCGGTGCTGCTTCCGGATCAGCTTGTGCTCACGCCGGAGGAGGTGGACGCCCTCAGGGCGTATGTGCAATCAGGCGGGGCCCTGATTGCGTCCTACCGCTGTGGCATGTTCGACGAGAATGGCGAGGAGGTCTTCCCCACGCTCCTGCAGGACCTCTGCGGCGTCAGGCCGCTGCGCTTCGCGGACTTCTCCTGCGGGTACGTCACTGAGCTGCCGTTCCGAATCGATGCGCCCACCGGCCCTGTCCTGTTCCGAAGCCCGGGCGAGGCGGGCAGTCCCGTCGCGATCCCCGCTCTGGAGTGCGAGGCGCAGACAGCCGAAGCGGTTGCCACACTCGTGCATCCCATCTACGAACGAACGCGCGAGCACTTCTATGCAGCCAATAATCCGCCGCCTGGCGAACCCTCCGGGTATGGCGCTGCATTTGTGAACCCCGTCGGCGACGGGCACGTCGTATACTTTCCCTTCGATCTCTACCGCTTCTATCAACTCGATTCATATGGCCCACTGCGCGAGATCGCGCTGCACCTGCTTGATCGAGTGGCGCCATTGCGGGAATTGCGCGTCGAGGCGCCACTACAGGTGGAGGCCGTGCTGCGTCAGTGCGGTTCCAGGCGCTTTGTGCACCTCATTAACTATGCTAACCAGCGCTTTGGCCAGGGCTTTCATCCGGTTGTGGTTGAGGACGTCCTCCCGATCCATGGGATCCCCGTATTCGTGCGCGGAACGGCCAGCCAGGTAATTGAGCGGCCCTCAGGCAGGCCAATCCCATTTTCGGTGGCGGACGGGGTCACACACTTCACTCTTCCACGGCTCGATATCCATGCCTGTGTGGAGTTGAGCCTCGGCCATGAGGGCTAAGAGCGCGAGCGGTGGAGAACACTGTGGAAGTTTGGGATAATTACCTGCACAGTAGCACCCTCTTACGACAAGGGATCGTGGAGAACTGTGTGGAAGTTGGGGAAGAATAGCTATACTTCACCGGTATATGTAGGTGTTTCACGTGGAACAATGCTTTGACGGCGCCATGGGCGCATGAAAGCTTGTTGCTTTGGGAGCGCGGCGGAACGCATTGTTTCACGTGGAACATTTAGCGCGCCGGACACTCGCAGCCCCGACCGGTCGGCAGCTTGTTCCACGTGAAACATCCGGGTAACGGTCGGTCGGCGGAGGAGTCAGGGCGGTGACGGGCGGGAAGCCGCAAATCATGGACCTCGACGCAGCCGTGAGCGAACTGGAGAATTCCCTACCGGCGTGCATGGCTCCGCTTTCAGCCGGCAGCCGTGAACTGCTGGGTGCCGCTGCGCTTTGGCTTGCGCGCACCGGCGTCGCGTCGGGGCTATCGCAGTATCGTGACCCTGCGGCGGCGCTACTGAAAGGCATGGCCCCCGCCGCAGCCTAGTTTTCGCTGTCGGAGGCGCCCGTCGCCGGTCGTCTCGCCGATCTGGGGGCCGGAAACGGCGCCATCGGGGCCACTATCGCGATTCTTGCGCCCGATCTGCAAATAGATCTTGCCGACCGCGCTCAAAGAGCGTATACTGCATGCGAGCTATTGGGGGCACGTCTCGGGTTAAGGAACCTGCGCGCTGTTCGTATCGACGCTCGAACCGCTGACCCGCACATGTATGATGCCATCGTATTCCGGGCGCTGGCGCGCGGGCCCGAGGCGATCTCTCTCGCTGCACGTCTGGTTCGTCCTGGCGGTTTCATCGGCGCCTACCATCGTAGCGGAGATCGCCTTTTCACGTGCCCTGGCGCTGAGGTTGATGTGCTGGGGACGGTCGAGACACTGACCCAGGGCCTGTCCCTTACCGGCTGTCGGAGCTGACTCCGGTTTTTCGCAGTTGCGTGTGGAAAACCTTGTTGAATATGTTGGCGCAATGCGCCATCGGCACAACAGGTGGAGGGATCTCCGGTGGCAAGATGCTACGCAGTGGTTAATCAGAAAGGCGGCGTGGCCAAGACCACGACCGTCATCAACCTCGGTGCCGTCGCGGCACTCGAGGGCAAGTCGGTGCTGATCGTGGATGCTGACCCGCAGGGGAATGCCACCTCCGGGCTCGGAATCCGGCGGGACGAGATCGAGCACTGTCTTTACGACCTGCTTGCGCGCTCTGACGGACAGCAGGGGCCTGCGATTGACGAGGTCATCTTGCCAACCGCCACGCCCAATCTCGACGTGCTGCCTGCGACCATTGATCTCGCCGGGGCTCAGATGCGCCTTGCGAACGAGATTGCGCGGGAAATGCGTCTGCGGCGGGTTCTGGAGCCGATCCGCTCGGCGTACGATATTATCCTTATCGACACGGCACCTTCTCTCGGACTGCTCACCATCAACGCTTTGGCCGCGGCAGACCAGGTATTGATCCCCATGCAGTGTGAGTATTACGCGATGGAGGGGCTGGCTCAGCTTCTCGAGATCATTCAGATGGTGCAGGCGGAGATCAATCCGGCTCTGACGATAGCCGGGGCTGTCCTCACCATGTATGACGCCCGCACGAATCTGGCCGAAGAGGTGGCTGAGGAGGTCCGTAGCGGCTTTTCCGGTCGCACCTACAAGGCGAAGATACCTCGGAACGTTCGACTTGCTGAGGCGCCGAGCTACGGCCTGCCCGCCGTCGTACACGACAAACACTGCCCCGGATCCGCCGCCTACCGCAGGCTCTACTGGGAGGTATTTGAGGATGCGTAAGAAAGGGCTCGGACGTGGCCTGAGCGAGCTGATCTCCGGCGAGGCACTCGCCCGCACCCGCTCAGTGCTCGAGGTCCACCTGGACAAGCTCGAGCCGAACCCCTATCAGCCGAGGCAGACGATGGATGAGGCGTCCCTTGAGGAGCTGACGCTCTCAATAGAGGCTCATGGCATCGTTCAGCCGGTGGTTGTGCGTAGGACGGAGGAGCCGGAGGTGTACCAGATCATTGCCGGGGAGAGGCGCTGGCGCGCGGCGCAGCGGGCTGGCCTCCAGACTATCCCCTGCGTGGTGCATGAGGCGGACGAAGAGCGGATGCTGGAGATCGCGCTGGTGGAGAACCTGCAGCGCGATGACCTGGGGCCGCTGGAGACCGCACAGGCGATGCGGCACCTGATACAGCAGTTTGGGCTCACTCAGGAGCAGATTGCGGAGCAGTTGGGCCGCAGCAGGTCTGCGGTGGCGAATCTCCTTCGTCTTCTTGACCTCCCCGCCCCGATCAAGCAGGCGCTTGCCGAGGGACGTATCACCCAGGGGCATGCACGCGCGCTGCTGTCGTTGCAGGCAGAACCGGAGCGGATGATGGAGCTTTTCCACCTGATCGAGGAGGAGGAGTTGAACGTCCGCGATACAGAGCGTCTGACGCGGGATGTTCCGGAGCCGACTCAGGAAGAAGAGCCTGAGGAAGAGCAGCAGACGGGCCCCCCGCCGCCCCTGCAATCGGATGACCCGCACATCGAGGAGATTAAGCGGCGCCTTCGGGACCGCCTCGGCACCAAGGTCACGGTGCTGCCCCGTGCGAAGGGTGGTGGAACGATCAATATCACCTACCATGACATGGAGGACCTTGACCGAATCCTGTCGGTGATCTCCCCCACCGGCCCACAGGGCTTTAGTAGGCCCTTTTAAGCGTGTGAGGCGCAATCCGGCATGCGGAGACATCAGTAACTAAAGCAGGCCGCTCATAGACTCAGCGGCCTGCTTCGATTCCTGCTACACAGAATGAGTACCGCAGATACCGCTGCGGGAAGGCTCTGGGCGATCAGTCATCCCCCGGAGAGGCAGTCGCTGCCGCCCCTGCGGCCGATGTCACGAGGAAGCCCATGGACGCGAGGGGTTCCTGCTCGTCGCCTAGATGCACGGACACGAGGTAGTCACCCTCGGGGAGATTGGAGCCATCGCCGGGATCCAACCACGCCTCGCCCCAACCCTGTTCAGCAACGAGCGGGATCTCAGCCCTCGCGTGAGTCAGTTCCTGTTCGCCGAAGTACCATCGTACCATCACCACGGAGCCCGGCATGATGCCTTCGAAGCTGAAGATAGCGTGGATGCGGTCACTATCAGCGGCGAAGACCGTGCTCTCCCCCACGGGCTCACCGGCGTCTGTGACGTCCTGTGCTAATCGCAGAGACTGGATCGCTGGCGGCCCACCGGGCTCACCTCCCCCCTGCAGGATCGCAGCGGCGCGCGGGAGAGCCACGAAGCTCCCCTGCACAACCACCTCCGGATAGGCGACAGCGGTCAGTTCGACCTCGTATATGCCTGGGGTGAAGCCGTTCTCTGCGCCTGGAGGCGGCCGCAGAGTGAAGCGGCCGGATGCGAAGGGGGGGCCGCTCTCCGGTTGGTGTTCGTCCAGCGGAAGGTCTCCGAGCGGTTGGCCCTCGTGAGACCACTTCCCGCTGAGTTCTGCCCCGGCCGGCACACGACCCAGTTCGTAGAAGCCGTAGATGACGTCAGTTTCGGCAGGGATAATGTCCGGAGTGACGGGCGGCCGCTCAGGGGTGGGGGAGAAGACCAGGCTGTTGACGGTCTCTGGCCCCGGCGCTATCGGAGCCCCAGCATCGCCGGGAGGGGCAGCACCACGACTGAGCAGGATGGCGATGCCACCGCCCGCCAAAGCGCCGAGCAGGGCCAGCAGGCAGCCGACCGTCCATGGCCGACGCCGCCGAGCGCGTGGCTCTTCCGGGGTCTCCGGTGGAGTGGAGTCCGGCTGCTGCGGCTCAATCTCCCCGATCACACCGGCCTCCTCAGGTTTCGGCGGCTGGTCCTCAGGCGGTCTCTCATCCATCGCAACAATTCTCCTATCCGTCAGTATAGGTAACCGCGGCTAAAGCTGAACAAATGCCTCAACCCACTTACGCAGGGCGGTCTCGATCGGCTCGAGCGCCGTGATCTCGTACTCAAGGGCGTAGTCCCCGCGGTAGCCGATTCCCTCAAGCGCATCAACGATCCATCGAGGGTCAACGTCGCCATCACCGAGATGCACCCGTTTGAAGCCGTCATCCGTGTGGACGCCATCCTTTACATGCACATGGACGATCCAGTCTGCCAGCATATCGAAGGCGCGCCTGTAGTCGACTCCTGCGTGCAGAAGGTTGCAGGGCTCGTACAGAACACCGAACCACCTGGAGCCGACGGCCTCGCACAGACGCAGGCATTGCCCGGGATCGCTGGCGATGCCGCCCGCGTGGTTTTCGAAGCCGAGGCGTACGCCTGCCGCCTCGGCATATTGTGCGCTTTGCGACATATAAGGGACAATCGTGTCTATGATGGCAGGATCTTCGCCAGCCCCCGGACTTACTCGGATAGACAGGCAGCCAAGTTCCGCGGCAGCATCTATGGTGCGCTTCATCAACTGCAGCGCCGCCATCCGCTCGTCGTCATCATCGGAGGAGAACTCGCCGCCCGGGTAGGTGCCGAGATTGGCGATAGCTACCCCGGTGCGCTCAGAAGCAGCCTTGATTGCAGCCAGGTCCTCCCGAGTTGGATCCGCGGGGAGGTGGGGCGAGCGGCCCCACAGATCGGCACGATGTAGACCGGCGTCGGCCAGCACCTCAAGCGCGTAATCGAACGGGTGTTCGCGCATCGGATAGGTACAGGCCGAGATCCTGTTAATATCCATCGGCGGCCTCCCTCTTAAGGACGGTGTAGTAGGGCCACTTTCGCTTCAGAGCGCGCACGCACCTCCGGCGAGCGTGAATCACGGGGACTGCGGTGAGAGAGAATCGATCGAACGGGCAGGACAATCACCCGCTGGTCGCAAAGGAGTTGATGTAGGTGCGCAGGCGAGGTGGGGGAGAGGGCTTGTGCTGGCTCTCCCGCGGGAGGCTGGAACGATGGTTATGTGGTTCGTTGGCTGGTTGCTGATTGGCGCCTTTGTGGGCTGGCTCACGAGCGTTCTTTGGCGGAACCCACAGGGCTGTATCTGGGACGGTGCCATCGCGATCGCGGGCATGCTCGCGGGGATGGTCGTCTACGGTGTGGCGGTGGGGTCGCCGGAGTTGCTGGAACTGGACATCTTTGGTGTGATAGCGGGCGTTCTGACAGCGCTGGTGGCGCTGGCGATCGCTCGGGCCCTGAGCGGTGGCCATGAGGGAGCACGTGTTGTTGAGCCTGGAACGCCACATGCCACGGGTTGGGAGCCTGAGGACGCCTATCCCGCCCCGAAGAGGCCCCTCAGCGAGCGGCCGAAGGATGAGCCGGGGCAGAGTGAGGTTTCGGAGACCGAGCGTGAGGAGGGCCCGCCGCTGCGGTAGAGGAGAAAGCAGTCTCAGCCGAAGTTCGATGAGCGGTGACACATGCACGGCAGCAGAGGGGACGCAAAGAGAGGAGTGGGGTAGATGAGCATTCTGTGGTGGATCATCATTGGTGGGCTGGCGGGCTGGATCGCCTCGGCCCTGATGGGCGAGCGGCAGGGCTGTGTGATGGATGTAGTGGTGGGCGTCGTCGGTGCATTGCTCGGTGGCGCGCTCTTCAGTTGGCTGGGCGGCGTGGGTTTCACGGGCTTCAACTTCTGGAGTCTCGTCGTGGCAGTCGTAGGCGCGGCTCTCTTCATCGCACTGCTGCGCGCGTTGAGAGGACCCAAAGGCCCGGTCGCGTAGCACGCAGGACGGGCGCGGCCTGTTGTCTGGCCCGTGGCGTAACGCCGTCACGGGCCGCTATCCTGTACGCTCGCCGGAGGTGGAGACCGCCCCCCGCGTCGAACCTCCGCCGGGGTACCTCTTCGTGTGAAGCGAGGTGTCGGCGATGA
>JAAYJW010000295.1 GCA_012522765.1 candidate division WS1 bacterium
GGCATCACGAAGAACGCGTAGATCGTGGACATCGTCCAGCCGCCGGGCAGGTTCACCAGCCGCAACTGCAGCTTCCCGTCGCGGATGTAGCGCGCGGTCTCAAGGCCGCGGATCACATACGCGCCGTTGCGGCGATTGGTCGTTCGCGCGGCCTCGTCCACCAGCGTCGCGACCGCCTCGTATTCGCCATCCGGTCCCATCAGCAGAAGCTCATGCTCGGGGTTGCCGTCCTCGCCATCAATGTCATTGGCGTACATCCAGATCGCGAAGGTCTCGGGCATATCGCCGGCGGCCGCGGGCGGGGCATTCGGGTCGATCCACTCCAGCTTTGTCACGGCTCCCGCGCCCTCCATCACGTACGGCATAGCGTCCGCCAGTGCATGAGAAGGATTGAGGAAGCGCTCGACATAGTTGCTGATGCGGTCGCGGAAGCAGTTGTCATCAAAGTGCGCCTCGAGGTAAGCGCGCACATCCTCCGCCCTTGCGTCAAGCTCCGGGTCGGGCTCCCCCGATGTCACCCAGCGGGCATCTGCGAGTTCGCGCGCCGATGCGAGGACCGCGTTCATGTAATCCATCGAGACCTGAACGTAGCCCAGCACAACCTCCTGCTTCGCAACGCGCGCCCGCACATCATCGCCCTCCGCAAGCTGCTGCGCCCGCGCAAGTCGCTCGCGCTGCTGCGCGAGTAGTTCATCGGTGAAGATCAGTGGGAGTTGCGCGTAGTCCGCCGAGAGGTGTACGTCGGACGCGATCGCCGCCTGCTCGTACGCCTCGTGATAGTCGCGCATCGGCTCCCACGCATCGGCGTACATCTTCCGGTAGTAGTCATCCAGCAGCGCGTCCACGTCGAGGTCCGCGTCCCAGACGAGCTTGCTCGCGATGTAGTAGTTCAGCCCGATCGTCCACCAGTTCTGCGAGTACTGCGTGTAGATGCCGAAGACGCCGGCATCGCGCAGCCACGGGATGTCCTCGCGCATGGCGTGGATGATCGGGAAGGGAAGCTCAAGCGCGGCGACCTTGTAGTAGTACTCGTAGAGGCAGAGGCTCGGGTAGATGCGCCCCCACGCCTCCATCGAGGCGCGGAAGTCAGCATTCACTTCGCAATCCGGGTCGCTGATCGCGTGGTTGTGACACCAGCCATGGCAAAGCTGCCCGGTGGTATTCTCCGGCACGCTCAGCGTCTGATCGAGCGGTGCGAGCAGATATGCCGAATAGATGCCGGTCTTCACGAAGCGATCCGGGTGGCTCTTGAGAAGCTCTCTCGCGCAGGCGTCGTAGAACAGCGTCATGCGCCGTGAAAGCGTCCGCTGCTTCTCCGGGCCGAGGGCGGCCCAGCCACCGTTGATCTCGGCCGCCGAATACTCCGTCGCCTCATCGAGCGCCACGCAGTCTGCGCACTCGCAGAAGCCGAGGCCGTCGTTGGGGAAGAGCGTGATGACATCAATATCCGGGTCCTCATCAAGCGTTCGCCGCATCGCCGCGACGGTCGCCTCAATGACCTCGGGGTTGGAGGTGCAGAACTGATTGCGATGATTGCCCTCGAAGAGTCGCCGCTCGCCTCCGATCTCAGCGAACCACTCCGGGTGCTCCTCAAACTGCTCCTCCGGCGGAATGAAGGTGCGGAATGTATGCGCGGAGCGGAAGATCTTCATGCCGAGGCTTTCGTCCGGGAGACCCACGTTCTGCCTGCTGCGCAGCGCCCACTCTCCGCGGCCGATCCAGCGCATCCGCAGGTCCGGCGTCTGCGCCTCATCCATCCGCCCAATCTCGATGGTAGCCAGCGAGGGCACTACTTCCCCCAGCGGATCAGGGTTGAACCAGCGCACGCCCAGCTTCTCCTCGAGGAACGCGTAGACCGCGTAGAGCGTGCCGAGATCATCCGGCCCGAGCAGCGCAGCGCCATCCTCATCGGCATACATCAACAGACCCTCATCGCCGAGCGCCTCCGCACGCCCGATCAGGCCCTTCTGCCGCGCGAAGTTGGTGCGCCCGACGAAGACCGCGAAGCCCTCGGCGGCGGCGTCCTCGCCCATCACGGGCACCTCCGCGCCGGAGATGCGCGTGAGGTATGCCTGCAACTCCGCGGCTGCCGCCTGTTCGTGTGCGGACGCATCGGCGGCGGTGACGATCCTCCCGATCGCCTGCCCGTCACGCACCAGGGCCCCGACCGTCTCGCCCATCGGCGCGTACAAGTCGGCGCGTGCGGAGATGGCGAGGAGGA
>JAAYJW010000296.1 GCA_012522765.1 candidate division WS1 bacterium
CAGGCCATCGGCGGATCATTCCACGTCGGGAGGCCGCGCTGCCGGGATAGCTCGCGGACATCCTGCTTGTTCAGCCCGGCCTCCGCCAGTGGAGCGCGGATGCCCATCTCCTCCGCCGCTCGCCTGCCGGGGCGATGCGCCGAAACATCATCAAGCTGCTCGCCATGCGCCACCCACGGCAGCCCCTGCACCGCCGCAAGATCGAGCAGGTGCTGGAAGAGCACCTTCTTGCAGTGATAGCAGCGATCGGGTGGATTCTCGCGCACCAGCGGCTCATCAAGCTGACAGGCGCCGATGACCATGTGCCGGACCCCGGCATGTGCGGCTATCTGCTCCGCCCGCTCAATCTCCGAGGCATGAAACAACGGTCCCTGCGCGGTGACGGCAAGCGAGCGTGGGCCGAGCACCTCGCCCGCGACATCAACCAGCAGTGAGCTATCCACACCGCCGGAGAGCGCGATCAACACGCCGCCCATCTCGCCCAGGATCTCCGCCAGTCTTTCGGCTTTCGCGTCAAGTTCCATCTGCATCACCCCACCATCATTCGCCGCGAAAGCCAATCATGCCTGCGCGGAATTGCCGCCGGTGAAGGTCTCACGCACGGGACGTGGAATTGCCTCGGGCGAGGCACAGGGTGATAAAGACAAGCCGAGGAGAGTTGGCCATGAAGACGCTGAAAGTAGCGATGATCGGAGCGGGCGGGCGCGGCATGAGTCACATCCGCTCGATTGCAGGAGCGCCCAACATAGAGTTCGTCGCGATCTGCGACATGGTGGAGGCGGCGGCGAAGCCGATCGTCGAGGAGTTCAACGTCCCGTGGGTGGGCAGCATCGAGCAACTGATCGCCGACTACGAGATTGACGGCTGCGGCATCTGTGTGCCCACGCCCTACCACTACGACACCGCGATCCAGGTCATCGAGGCCAACAAGCACCTCGTGACCGAGAAGCCGATGGCGCAGAGCATCGCCAGGGCGCGCGAGATGCGCGATGAGGTGGAGAAGCGCGGCCTCGTGGCGGCGATCTCGTATCAGCTTCGCTTCGGCCCGGTCTACCGGAGGATGAAGCAGCTTTGCGAGCAGATCGACCCGCTGCAGATCATCTTCGCACGCCAGCGAAGCATGATGGGACCGAAGTACCTCAGCCCCGAGCCATTCGACGGTATCATGGACTTCATCAGCCATGATATCGACATGATCCCGTTCCTCGCCGGGCGCGAGCCGAAGCAGGTCTTCGCCACCATGGGCCGCGATGTCTGGGCGGACGTGAACGCGATCGAGTACATCGGCGCGCAGATCGTCCTCGGTGAGGGCCCGCATCAGACCGTGGGCGTCATCTCCTCGTCTCAGGGCGGCGGCGGAGTGCCGCAGCGGCTGGATGTTGTCGGGCGCAACGGCCTCGCGGTGGCAACGGGCAACGAGGTGCGCTATGCTGTCGGCCCGAACCCGATGCCCGGCGAGACGCGCGATACGTGGAATGACAGCTTCCTCGGTGAGGCGCGCGATTTCACCGCCGACCTTTACCAGCACTGGGCGAATGCCTGTCTCACCGGCGCGGACCTCGCCCCAGGAGCGACCTACCGCGACGGCTACAACGCGCTGCTCACCTCGCTCGCGATGGTGCAGTCGGGCGAGACGGGCGAAGTCGTGGACCTGGCGGAGTTTGCTGCGGCGTCTGAGTAGCGCATCAGTCGCTGAGTAGTCTGCAAGCAACGGGCGCGGCCTTAGTGGCCGCGCCCGCTTGACTCAAAGCCTCTTTTCGCACGGACAGGAGTGTCCATGCACGGAACGAGGCTACCGTCGGCGACCGTCATTCAGTTCGAGGAAGTACTCCACGTAAGGCAGTGACCGCTCGAAGCCCGCTTTCTCATACATTGCGCGCGCGGGAGCATGTCCCTCATCGCCGCCGGTCAACACTCGCGCGGCACGCATGCCCTCGCGCCGGAAGAGGTCAAGAGCATGACGAACCTGCGCAGTGCCGATGCCGCGCCCCTGATGTGTCGGCGCCACGGCGTTGTTGGAGATCTCCCCCACGCCCTGATCGTCGTAGAGACGCCACGTCAGGAAGCCGACCACCGCGCCCCCAGCCTCGCTAACGATGGCACAATCGCTGCGGTCTCGCACCTGTGCGGAAACGCTCAGGCGCTTACGTTCTGACCAGTCGCCGAACACGGCCTCCCAGACGCTGTCGCCGATCAACTCGCGCCAGCTTTCGAAGATGCAGCGCCATGCCTCCACGGCGATCTCAGCGCAGCGCTCGGCGTCCTCTGGCCTGGCCGGTCTGATCTCCGCCACTCTACTGAGCCGGCGTGACAACGAGATCGTCGAAGCGCACCCAGTAGGCGCCTTCGGTCTCGGTATTCAGCACGCCGGTGTCGCCGCCGCTCTCGAGGCGGATGGTGGCCATGCAAGCGTCGGCGGGCGCGGTGACGGTGGCGGTCAGTTCGGTCCATTCGAACGTCCCGCCGGCGCGCTCGGTGTCGGCCTTGATCTCGACCTCGCTGGCAACGCCCGGCTCGGTCTTCCACCAGTGCACGCGCGCGTAGACCATGTTCTCAGGCGCGCCCTCGGCGGTGGCCCACACGGAAACGTTGTACTGCTTCCCAGCCTCGACGGCGAATGCCGGACTGCGCGCGATCCCTCGCCCGTCTTTGCCGATGTTCATCAGCAGGGAGGTGGTGCCGCTATGCACAACCTCTTTGCACTCGATGAACTCGACCGGGCCGACGATCACATCCGTGATCCAGCCCTCGAAGCCGTTCTCGAAGCCACCGTTGGTGACCAGGTTGTCCTGGGCGAAGCCGGCTGCCGCCAGCATCGCGACAAGTACCGTGACAATGATCAAGCGCATCGTCTCAGCCTCCATGCGAAGCGTCAGTTCAGGCCCTGTCAGCCTCGCTCTACTAATGCGTACCCCGTCGACGAGTCATGTCAATGATTCTTCGTCCAGGTAGCGTAATCCTCCAAGCGCACGATCTTCGGCGACCTGGCTCTTCCTCTGTGTGTGGCCTCGAGGTGGAGCGGGTGTCAGGAGCCGATCACGTGGACCTTCATGGTGTTGGTGGTGCCGCGTCGACCGATCGGCGTACCGGCGGTGATGACAACCACGTCACCGTCGTTAGCAAGCGCCAGCTCGCGCAGTTGGTGATCTATGTCATGGATCATCTCGTCGGTGTCATCCACCGGCTCGATGATCAGCGGCTGCACACCCCAGTAGAGGTTGCAGCGTCGAGCGGTCTCGGGCAGCGGAGTGGCTGCGATGATCGGCATGTGCGGGCGGCACTTGGAGGCCAGTCGCGCGGTGCCCCCCGACTGCGTGAAGGCGACGATCAGCCGCGCGTTGAGGACCTCCGCGGTACTCGCAGCAGCGCGGCTCACCGCATCGGCGAAGTCCATGACGCTGGCACTGCGCAGTGGAACCGAGCCAAGGGCCTCACGACGAAGCTCCCGCTCGGCGAGAATGGCGATGCGCCGCATCATCTGCACGCTCTCGACCGGATACTTGCCGATGGCGGTCTCCCCCGATAGCATCAGCAGATCGGTGCCATCGAAGACGGCATTGGCGACATCCGAGGCCTCCGCGCGTGTAGGCCGCGGGTTGCTGGTCATCGACTCGAGCATCTGCGTGGCGGTGATGACGGGCACTCGCTGATGCCGACACTCGTTGATAATGCGCTTTTGCAGCACAGGCACCTGGCCCGGCGAGGTCTCGACGGCGAGGTCGCCACGCGCGACCATGATTACATCGGAGGCGGCGACTATCTTCTCAAGCTCCTCCAGCGCCTCCGGCTTCTCCAGCTTTGCGACGACCGGAGTATCCGCACCGAGATCGCTGATTGCGCGGCGCACGTCCAGCACGTCCTGTGCGGAGCGAACGAAGCTCAGCGCGATGTAATCCGCCCCGTGCTCCACAGCGAACTTGAGGTCTTCCCTGTCCTTCGCGGTGAGGGAGGGCGACGATACGCGGACACCGGGCAGGTTGATGCCGGCGTGCTCCTGCACGGGGCCGCCGTAGATGACCTCGCACTCGATCTCGGTCTCGGTTGTCCCGAGCACAAGTAACTCCACGAGGCCATCATTGACGAGGATGCGCTCACCCTTGCTGACGTCATGCGCCAGCTCCGGGTAGGTGGTTGAGAGGTGTTCGGCGGTGCCGACCTCCGCGGTCACATCGATTGTGACCTTCTGCTCCGGCACGAGGTCCACCGGTTCCCCATCCGCGAGTTTGCCGACGCGGATCTTGGGGCCCTGCAGATCGGCGAGTACCGCGATCGGGCAGGCCGTTTGCTCCGCAACGCTTCGGACGCGCTGAAACAGGCTGTGATGCAGCTCGTGGTCGCCATGCGAGAAGTTGAGACGCGCGACGTCCATGCCGGCTTCGACGAGCTTCACGAGTGTCTCTTCACTGCTCGTTGCGGGTCCGAGCGTGCAGATCACTTTGGTCGGGTTCGGGTTTCCTATCAGTCCTGGCAAGGCCGGTTACGCTCCTCTTCGGCAGCATTGATTCGCGGTCCTGATCGACCGCTGCGGTGTTTCACCGCGCGGAGTGTGTGGTCCTCCCGAGGCATCGAGATCGGCAACCGGCGGCGAATGCACCGGAAGTTGACTCGGCCCCGATGCTCTGCTAAGGTAGGCACAGGGCGCCGGGACGCAGACCACCTCGTCGCTCGAAGCGACCCGGTCGTCCTGGGATGACACGCAGGATCATGGGGAAGGGTGGTACGGGTTATGAGGATCGACGTGCGCAGCAAGAATGGCAGTGTACCCCAGTACTTCCTCGACCACGCCGAGCCACGAATGGAGGGTCTCAGTCAGTACCTCGACCGACTCCAGGAGGTCCGTGTGGTGGTGGCACAGAAGCGAGGTCAGTACACCGTTGAGATCACCGCGGAGGAGCCGCGCAATGTCTTCCGCAGCGAGAAAGCCAACGGAGACATACTGACGGCGTTTGACGAGGCGCACAAGGCGCTTGAGAAGCAACTGAGGCGTCACAAGCGCCGGACACACCAGCGAACCGGGAGCGTGAGGGATCTTGAGTTGGCCGCACCCGCATTCGAAGTCCCCGAAGGGGACCTCGACGAAGATCCGGCGGAGATGACTCAGCCGGAGATTGTGCGGGTAAAGAGCCACGCGGTGAAGCCGATGGATCCCGAAGAGGCCGCGATGCAGATGGAGATGGTGGGCCACGACTTCTACGTGTTCACAGATTCGCGCACGGAGAATGTCGCCGTAGTGTATCGCCGCAAGGCCGGTGGGTACGGGCTCATAGAGCCGACCGGCCAGTAGCGTTCTGTCCGGACAGAAACCGCAGCGCCGTGTGCTGCCCGGCGGCCGGATGCCGGGAGCGCACGGCGCTTAACGCATCGGCGCCGTCACCCGACGCGCACGAACCGATGGAAGCGATTCCTACATGCCAGCCAGCGGGGCGCATCTCTGGAGCCGGTTGCGCAGACGGATGGCCGTTCGGGCCGGTCGCTCGCAGCTTCCGCAGCACACCGTGGAGGTGCTACTGGCGGTGCTGGTGGGGCTGGCCGGTGCCGGTGGCGCCATCGCGTTCCGCCGGATCCTCGAGGCGATCACCTACCTGTTCTACCGCCACACCACTGGAGTGCCCGAGGGTCTCACCGCATGGGAGTACGTCCTGCTGCCGGTGCTGGGGGCGCTGCTGGTCGGCCCGCTGGTGGCGTGGGTGGGGCGCGACGTGGAGGGCTCGAGCGTGCCGGAGTTGCAGGAGGCTGCGGCGCTGCATGGCGGGCGCCTGCGCACGCTCCGCTGGCTCCCCAAGACCATCTCCGCGGCGCTCACGGTCGGCTCCGGAGGATCGGCCGGCCGTGAGGGACCGATCGCCTTCATCGGCGCCTCCCTCGCCGCCGACGTCGGTCGCCTCTTCTCCACCAGTGAGCGGCGCAGGCGGCTGCTCTTCGCCTGTGGCGCGGCGGCGGGAGTCGCGGCGACCTTCAATGCGCCGCTGACGGGGGCGTTCTTCGCGCTGGAGATCGTGATCGGCTCCTGGGCGGCGGAGACCTTCGCTCCGGTGGTTGTCTCGGCAGTCGTCTCTTCAGCGATGGGGCGGCACGTCTTCGGTTCAGCGCCTGCCTTCGACGTCCCGGATTACTCGCTGGCCACCTTCGCAGAGCTGCCGATCTTCGCCATCCTCGGACTGCTGTCTGCTCTCGTAGCCGTGCTCTTCATCACCGTGCTCTACTTCACAACTGACCTGTGGGAGCGCCTCCCGATGGTCCCGCGCGCGCTCAGGCTGCCCCCCGCAGCGGCGCTTGTCGGCCTGCTCGGCATCTGGCACCCCGGGGTGATGGGTCTCGGCTATGACACCATCTCGCACACCCTCCAGGGTGCACTGCCGGGGGTGAGCCTCCTGATTCTGCTGATGCTCGGCAAAGTCGTGACGACCTCGCTCACCCTCGGCTCGGGAGGCTCCGGCGGCATCTTCGCCCCGTCGCTGTTCATCGGCGCCATGCTCGGCGGAGCCGTCGGCCAGGTCGTGAACGCGCTCACCGCGTCACACGTGACGTCTCCTGGCGCCTACGCACTCGTCGGCATGGGCGGACTCTTCGCCGGGGTCAGCCACGCACCCATCACAGCGGTATTGACCATCTTCGAACTCACCGGCGACTACCGGATGATACTCCCGTTGATGCTCACCTGCGGCATAGCCACCATCGCCGCGAGACACATGCGGCGCACCTCCATCTACAACGTCAAGCTGCTCCGGCGCGGAGTTCATCTTGAGCTTGGGCGCGACGTAGGCCTGCTCAATGAGCTTGAGGTCGGCGATGCGATGACCCGGGAGCTCATCAAGGTCGCCCCCGAAGCGACCGGACATGAGGCGATGCGCCTGCTCCAGGAGACGACGCATCACGGCTTCCCGCTGGTGGATGACGACGGCCGCCTGCACGGGATCGTTACGGCGGAGGACCTGCGCCATGCCGCTCACGAGGGGCGGCTCGACGACGCGGTGACGGCCATCGCCACCCACCGCCTGGTCATCACGTTCCCCGATGAAACACTCAATGATGCCCTGCGCAAGCTCGGGATGCACCACGTCAGCCGGGTGCCCGTCGTTGAGCGCGAGGACCATCGCAAGATCGTCGGGCTTCTCACCAACAAAGACATCGTCGCGGCGTACAATCGCGCGCTGATCCGCCATCACACGGACCTCAGCAAGACTACGGAAACGGAGCTCTTTGAGTAGAGGGAGAGTGCCTGCAGATGACCTGGACGAGAGAGCCCGTGTGGGCTGTCACGGCCACATACAACGAGGCGGAGAACCTGCCCGAACTGGCGGAGGGCATGCGGCACCTGCCGCTGCCACCGAAGCTGCTGGTGGTGGATGACAACTCCCGCGATGGGACCGGCGAGATCGCGGACGCGCTGGCAGCCGCGGACCCCGAGCACTTTGCGGCGCTTCATCGCCCGGGGAAGATGGGCTACGCTTCAGCCCACCTGATGGGCATTCAGTATGCACTCGACCACGGAGCGCAGACGGTGATCACGATGGACGCCGACCTCTCGCACGATCCGGCTCGCATACCGGCGATGCTCGAACGGCTCGGCGCCGCGGATGTCGTCATCGGCTCGCGCTACGTCCCCGGAGGCGGCACCGTCAACTGGGGCGTTGACCGCAGGCTTCTCAGCCGCACCGCCGGGATGCTGCTGCGGCTTGCATCAGGCATGCAGGTCGCCGATCCCACCAGCGGCTTCCGCGCTTACCGGGCCCCGATGCTCCACGCCGCGAAGTTCCGGCGCGTCCGGCAGGAGGGCTACGCATTCCTCTCTGAGATGCTCTTCCGCTGCGTGCGCGCCGGGGGCACGGTTGCGGAAGTCCCCATCATCTTCGTGGATCGCCGTGCCGGGCAGTCGAAGCTCTCGAAGACGATCATCCTCGAGGCGATCGGCCACCTCTTCACTGTCGCCGCGCGTCGCATCACCGGATGGCGCCCATGAGACGAACTACTCCGCTCCCTGAGCCGCTGCAATCGCCGCCGCGTAGACCTGCTTGAGCGTGACGCCATGCTCGTCGGCGGCCCGGCGGCAGTCGGTGTACTCCGGCGAGGCGGTCACCACCTCGCCCCCAAGATAGCCGAGCTTGACGCTGATCTCGCCGAACCGGGTCTCGACGGATATCGCGCGCCGCTGCAGACACCGCCGCCGCATCTCCACCATGCGCACGCCGAGGGACGTGGTCTCCCGCAGCAGCACTTCCGCGACGGCGTCTTCTCCAGCGGGTTCGCAGATCGCGCGCAGCAGCAGCGCGGGGCGCCCTTTCTTCATGATGATCGGCACCGCCCAGCAGTCAAGCGCGCCGGCATTGAGCGCCGCCTCAATCGCGTCCGGCACAAGCTCGCCGCTCATGTCATCAATGTTCGCCTCGATGACAGTAACGTTGAGCGCCTCAGCCCCCGGTTCTTCCTCCGTGTCCGCGCCCAGCGACAGCCGCACGATGTTCGGCACCGGGTCGAAGTCCGCGTTGCCGCAGCCGTAGCCGATGGCGCCGCTCACGAAGCTGTCCGGCCGGCCGAAGCCATCCGCCAGCACAGCCGCAAGAGCCGCGCCCGTGGGCGTGACGGTCTCCCCGAGGATGTCCACGGCGGTTGTCGGCAGCCCTCGCAGAAGCTCGGCAGTCGCGGGCGCCGGCACCGGCAGCAGCCCATGCGCGCACCGCACCCATCCGTGGCCGATCGGCAGCGGTGAGAAGTGCAGGCGCTCAATGCCCAGTCGGCGCAGGCCCTCGACCGCCCCCACCACGTCTACGAGCGTGTCGAGGCCGCCGATCTCGTGGAAATGCACCTCCTCGGGCGTGGTGTCGTGTATCTTCGCCTCCGCCTCGGCGATGCGGCGGATGATCTCCAGCGAGCGCTCGATCACCGAGGCATCGAGATCGGCCTGTCGGACGACCTCCATCAACTCGGCAGCGCTCCGGCCATGCTCGTGTTCATGCTCATGCTGGTGATCGTGTCCGTGACCGTGTTCATCAGCATGAGGGTGACTGTGCTCATGCGTATGCTCATGAGGCTGGTGGTGGTGATGGTGCTCACCGTGGCGCTGGACATCCACCTTGGTGGCTGAGATACCGCACTTGCTCAACGGACGCGCGCTGACGGTGACCTCATCGGTCAGACCCAGCGCCTCAATCGTCTCCTGCAGCGCCTCCAGCGGCAGGCCAGCATCCACCAGTGCGCCCAGCATCATGTCGCCGCTCAGTCCGCCAACTGCCTCAACGTACGCCTCTCTCATGGCAAATCGGGCCGCGGGGGCCCAGTCTCCTCTCAACGTGGCTCCGGTCTCAGCACAAAGGTGTCATTCACGGCCGCGGTGCCGGTCTCGTCCACGAACATGCCCCCCGTGATGAGGACATCGCCATCGGGCAGCAGCGTCGCCCGATGCTCATGCACGGCCAGCGGCAGATCCGGCGCGGGAAGGAAGCTGTCGGTCTCCGGGTCGAAGATCTCGCATGAACTCAGCGTGTGCGGGCCGCCATCGCCGTTGAAGCCTCCGACGATCATCACGCGCCCGTCCGGCAGTAGTGTCGCCGTGTGATCCATCCGCGGCTCGGCCATCTCAGGCCCCGATGCGAAGCATCCTGCGGCGGCATCGAACAGCTCCGTGGAGGCAAGCTGGCGACCGGCTGCGATGCTGTTTCCGCCGGTGATCAGCACCCGTCCGTCCTGCAGCAGCGTCGCGGTGTGCCGCGAACGCTCCTGCGCCATCTCACCCGCCGGCTCGAAGCAGCCGACCCGCGGATCGTAGCGCTCAGCCGACGCGAGCGTCCGCTCATCCGGGAACTGCGAGCCCCCGGTGACAAGTACGCTCCCGTCCGTGAGCCGCGTCGCGGCATGGCCGAATCGGCTCGCGAGCAGCGATCCGGTCGGCGCAAAAGACCGCCTCGCCGGTTCGTAGAGATCGCAAGACACCACTGATGTCACGCCGCCGACGAAGCCGCCTGCGATCAGCACCCGACCGTTTGTGAGCAGCGTCGCGCTGTGTAGCTCCCTCGGCGCCGACATTCGCGACGTGAGGAAGACGAAGCGCTGGCCGTCGAAGAGTTCGGCGGTGCGCGCGGTCGAGTAGGGCAGGATGAAGCCGCCGGCGATCAGCAGTGTGCCATCGTTGAGCGGGGTCGCGGTGTGAAAGGCGCGTGCCCGGTGATTGCGCGGCCCCATCACGAACGCCCCGCCCTCCGCCGGACGCCGTTCGGTGCCGAGCATAAACGCATGCCCCTGCCCGAGGCCACCCACGACCATCACCCGGCCATCAGGCAGCAGCGTGGCGGTGTGCGCATACCGAGGCACGTCAAGCTGCGCGCCTGCCGGAAGGGCGGCTGTGACGGCGATGATCAGAGCGGCTGCCCGCATGGCTACCTCCAAGCCCGGTCTTATCTCCGAAGCATGAAGTTTGCCATCAGGGGACCCGAATCCTGCAGGCTCTGAGCCGCCCTGCAAGGACTTCCCCCCGGCGCGGCGAAATGACACGCATGAGCAGCAGTTGGCGTTCAAAGATCAGGTCGGCATTTGCACTTGTCGCGGCCGTGTTTGCGGGCTGGTGGCTGAGCGGCATCGGCTGGCCGTGGTGGGCATGGCTCCCGGCGGCGATCCTCGTTGCGATGGCGGTCTACATGACCTTCGTCTTCGGCTGGTTCCTCTACCGCAAGCTGACCTATGAGCCATTCGCGCGCGCGGCCAAGCGCCGCAACCGAGCCGCGGCGGCGGAGGAGTAAGCGTGCGGCTGGGCTTCCACGTCTCAACCGCCGGCGGTCTCGACCAGTGCATCCGACGCGCCATCATCCGCCGCTGCACCACGCTGCAGATGTTCACCGGCGCACCGGTGCAGTGGGCGCGCAACCCTGTCTCCGAGGCCGACGGAGCGGCGTTCGCCTCGGCCCTCGCCGACAGAGACATCCGTCCGCATTTCGTCCACGCGAAGTATCTTCTGAACGTCTCCTCCCCCGATCGCCAACTGCGGAAGAAGTCCGTGGAGGACCTGTGCGAGGAGCTTGAGATGGCGCGCCGGCTGAGGGCCGCCGGTGTCATCATGCACCTCGGGAGCGTGGGCGCGGAGGGAGTGATCGCCGATGGTATCCGCCGCGTGGCGCAGGCGATTGATGTCGCGTGCGAGCGCGTACCCGGTGGACCGAAGGTGATCCTCGAGAACTGCGCCGGACAGGGGCGGATCGTCGGCGCCGAATTCGGCCAACTCGCGGAGATCATCGCCAGCACGAGCGTGCCTGAACGCGTCATGTCCTGCGTTGACACCGCCCATGCATTCGGTGCGGGCATTCCGCTTCACACAGAGGACGGGCTGGAGCAGGCGGTCGAGGAGATGGAAGCCACGTTCGGTCTGCAAAGCCTCGCGCTGCTGCACGTGAACGACTCGAAGGTGCCGTTCGCCTCGGGCTGCGACCGCCACTGGCACATCGGCCGCGGGGAGATCGGCAAAGAAGCGATGACGCGGATCGTCAACCACCCGCTGCTGATGCACCTGCCGCTTGTGATGGAGACGCCCGGGACCGAGGCCGACGATGTCACCAACATGCGACGCATCCGGCGGCTGATCCGCCCGGAGAACCGCCCTCCCCTGCCGCCGTTGCCGCGCGAGTGAGCGCGGTGGCTACGCCGACCGCATGATCCGCTCGTAGATCTCCGCCGCAGTATCCACCTGCGAAAGCTCGACCCACTCCTCGGCTGTGTGCGCCTGGGCGATCTCACCAGGTCCCAGCACCACCAGCGGCACACCTGCCTCGACGAAATCGCAGCCGTCAGTGCAATAGGCCACGCCCATCGGCTCGTCATCGCCGGTCACCTCGCGCACCGCGGCGCGGGTGAGGTCAACGATCTCCTCATCCTCGGTTGTCTCGACCGCCCAGTCCTTGAGCGTTGGCGTGAGGTCATCACCCTCGGCGAGGATGCCCTCAAGGGCCGCCGCGATCTCCGCCAGTGCCTCATCGGGCATCTCTCCGGGGATCAGGCGGCGGTCCACCATCGCCTGGCAAAGCTCCGGGACGATGTTGACGGCCATGCCACCGTGGATAGTGCCGACCGACAGCGTCGGGCCGCCCACCAACGGGTGCGGCTCCCGGTCGCGAAGCTCTGCTGCAAGCTGCTCCAGCGCGACGACAGCATGTGCCATCCGGTAGATGGCGTTGACGCCTGCCTCTGGATTCGAACTGTGTGCGCTGACGCCGCGAGTGGTGATCCGGGTGCGCAGAGCGCCTTTGTGAGCGATCACGACGCGCAGCGAAGTCGGCTCGCCGACGACGGCGCCAGCGATCGGACCGGCATCGCGAAGATAGGCTCGCGCGCCCGAGTGTAGATACTCCTCATCCACCACGGCAGCAAGTATGATCGTCCGAGGTGGCGGTGGTCCCTGTGCAACGCGGGCGAGTGCCATCATCATCGCCGCCAGCGAGCCCTTGTCATCGCAGGCGCCACGGCCGTAAATGCGCCCATCCTCAACACGCGGCTCAAAGGGCGGGATGACCATCTCCCCCACAGCGACGGTGTCCATGTGCGCCTCAAAGCAGAGCGCCGGGCCGCCCTGCCCCGGTACCTTCGCGATCACGTTGTCCCGCCCCGGGAGTGCGGGCTGAACTTCGTGTGCTATGCTACGGGCGCCGAGCCAGTCGGCGACGAAGCGCGTCATCCTCGCCTCGCCCTCTTGAGGGGCACTTGGCTCGCAGCCGCAGGGATTCACGCTCGGCACTCGGATCATGTCCGCCAGCAGTTCGTGCAGTTCGCTCATTCGGTGGCCTCCTGATGCGATGATGCGGACTCGTTCGCCATCGGCGGGCGCGCTCCTGCCCGTACACGAACAAACCCCGGTCGCAATGACCGGGGTTTTGTGAGTTCATCATGGTCGGGGCGGCCGGATTCGAACCGGCGACCTTACGGACCCGAACCGTACGCGCTACCAAGCTGCGCTACGCCCCGACGAAGTTGATTATATCAAATATGAAACCCGACCGTCAACCTGAATTCAGCCGGAGCCCCGTGGGGCTTCAATGTCTCTGATCGTACGCCCGCACTTCGAAGATCCGCGCCTGCGGATCCCCGTTAGTTGCGTCACAGGTGATGCGCACCGCGCTGGCAGTGATACACTCGAAGCGATGCACACGCCGGCGCTGATAGTTCCCGCTGACCCGCGCCGCCTCCACCCAACCATCCCTGCACTCGACCTCGATGCGGTAATCCCGCACACACTCAGGCTGCGGACCCCGGACGATGCGCTTGTTAAATGCGTCGCTGTGGGTGAGTGTCAGCGGGCGCTCGAAGCCGGTGTCGAAGACGATCTGCAGCATCGAGAGTTCCCGCGGGCCGTCCCAGCGTAGTTCGAGGCTCTGCGGCAGCGCCACACCGGCGTCCGATGCCCACTGGTGCACCTCATCGCCGCGGCGCCGGGTGGTGCCCGAAAGCACCTTCTGCGGCTCATGCCCGGCCTCGTGGCTGGATGCGGTGACGGTGGCCTCGCGGGCGAAATCCGCCGGATCCTCGTTCGGAAGTTCCGGGATGAAGTGGTCGGCGCGAAGGAGGTCCTGCTGGATCTGCGCAATGTCATCCTCGCTCAGATCGCGCGGCAGGCAGAGGTGATCCGAGCAGCGGGCGGCGGCGACTCCGACCGCCTGGCCCATCGCGGCGGCGGTGGCGGCAACGCGCGTTGATCCCATCGCCATGTGGGTGCAGCTTGCGCAGCGCCCGGCCATGAACAGGTTGGGCACATTGCGCGAGTAGAGGCTGCTCAGTGGGATCGAGTAGACGTCCTCGGATTTGCGGTGCCACGAGGGCCGCTCCGGTGAGTAGATGCCCTTCGGCGGATGCGTGTCTATGCTCCAGCCACCGTGGGTGACACGATCGGCGAACAGCGTCTGCTCCAGAATGTCGTTTTCCGTCAGTATCGTCGGCCCCATGAGCCGCCGGGACTCCCGCTTCGCCGGGAGCACCCCGAACCAGCGCAGTGCCCAGTTCTCCGCGCCATGATCGCCGTGGTTCTTCAGATGGTCCCACACGCCGAAGAGGCACGCCAGCAACTCGCGCCGGATCTGATCCTGATCCTTGATCATGTCCAGTTCGCCGCCCCACTCGATCCACCAGTGGCCGTGGCGAAGCTCGGTGTGACCGCGGAACGGCAGGTCCTCTTCGGACTCGAACTTCCGCGCCCATGACGGCGGCTTGAACTCCACCGGGTGGCCGAGGTCCTCGGCGATCCACATCAGCGAGCAGCCCATCGTCTTATCGTCCGGGCCCTCCGCGTCCGGTTCATCGAACTCCTCGGGGCCCTCGCGACCGATTCGGAAGTCCGCCCCGGCCTCGAAGCCCACACGGCCGTCGCCGGTGCAGTCTATGAAGAACTCCCCGCCGATAGTGAAGTCTTCCTCGGTCCAGGGCCTGACGGCCGCGACATGGCCGATGCAGCGATCCGAGTTCATCGCCGCCGACGTCACGGAGGTGTTGAGCAGCAGCCGGACGCTCTCCCGCCGCACCCACTCCTCGAGCACGAGGTCCCACACGGAGTTCGAGCGCTGCGGGTTCCGAACCGCCTCCTCGAGGCGGATCTCCTCGATGATACCGCCCTCGCGGGCGTGCGGGCGCCCACCGGAGCAGTCGGCGCCGGTGGCATGAACCCTGACCTCGGACGAAGTGTTACCGCCGAGCATCGGGCGGTCGTGGATGAGTATGACATCGGCCCCGGAGCGTGCGGCGGAAATGGCCGCGCATACACCTGCGAGACCTCCGCCCGCGACGACTACCTCGGCTTCAAGACTGCGTCTGGTCATCGTGGCCTCCAGTTCCCCCTGTGAACGTAGCGACCGAACGACATTCGCCTGCCAAGCGGAGGCAACTTCGCCTTGATGCGCGCGAATACCTTCAGCGGGAGGTGAAGAGCGGCACCGGTCATGGCGCGAGTGGCGCGGTCGGGCACAGCGGACCCGTGATCCACTCGCCGAAGGGGTAGATGGTGCGCAGCGGCTCGTCGGCACCCTCGCGAGTCTCCGGCCGGAAGCGATTCTCGAGGCGGATCAGGTCTTCGGCCCGCCAGGACTCGATGTGATCGCGATGGGCATGCGCGATCACCGCGCCGTCGGGGCTGAGCTGCCAGTCGTTCGTGAGGGCTGAACGCGTAGTGCCGTCTCGCGCAAGGACCATGCAGCCGTCCTCGGCGATGTGCAGAGCCCCATCGCTGGACCAGCGCGCA
>JAAYJW010000297.1 GCA_012522765.1 candidate division WS1 bacterium
CCTCGCGCTCGGAGACAGTGCGTGACGCGATCGCACTTCAAGCGGGCGCAGAAGCCGCACCGGTCGGCCTCAGGATGCACGCTCAGACGATGCTGGCGACGCTCGATCCGGAGACGGAACCGCTGACCGGAAATGCCTCGTTCGAGGATGGCACCGGAGCGCAGGCAACCGGCTACAGCTACTGGCTGCAGGACGCGGTGGGTAAGCTGATCCGCTCCGAGGACGCCGCACACACCGGCGAGTTCGGCATCATTGCCGAGGGCGTGCAATACGGCGGGCCGCATCAGTCGGTGGAGTTCGCGCCCGGCCGCTACTGCCTCGTCGCGAGCATCTTCCTGCCGGAGGGGCAGCCTGAGGGCGGTTTCATTGACCTCAGCCTGCGCGCAATAAGCGACACGAACAGCAATCTCAGCGCCGGAGGCACCGCCAGCATCACACCGGTGCCGGGCGTCTGGCACACGGTCGCGACGGTGATGGATGCGACCGAGCCACCTGCAGGAGCGCAGAAGATCCGCTCGGGGATCTGGGCGCGCAACTTCCCGGCCGGAAAAGTCGTCTACTTCGATGACCTGCGCCTGATCCGACTGCCGGACTGAGGGTTAGCGTTTCGATGACTGGGGCAACAAGGAGGAACGTATGCGAACAATAGTTTCGATCGTGACAGTGATAGCGCTCACTCAGGTGGTCGCCTGTAGCGCACCGGTGACCATCGTGCAGGATGGGCAGCCGAAGGCCGCCATCGTGATTGCCGCAGACGCACCGGCGCAAATTACAAGCGGCGTGGCGGAACTGGTCAGTTGCATCGAGGAAGCCTCCGGCGCCACGCTGCCTGTCGTGAACGAGCCGGCGGAGGGCATGGCGTCGATCTACGTCACCAGCGCCGCTGACGCCAATGACGTGGATCTTGGCGAGTTGGCGCTCGATGGCTACATGATCCTCTTCCCCGGCCCGAACACGATCCGCATCGCTGCGGTGAATGCTCATGGCGCTGAGTTCGGCTGTTACGGCTTTGCGCGGCGTTATGTCGGGGCGCGTTGGCTGCTACCCGGCGAGCATGGACGCGATGTGCCTGCAGCGGCGACCATCACGATCCCGGATGAGCCGGTGGTGGATGAGCCTGCCTTCATGTCGCGGCTCTTCAGCGGCGGGAAGAGCGCTCATGTCGAATGGGCAGTCCGCAACGGGATGCACGGCACCGTCAGCTTCCATCACAACCTGCGCAACCTCTTCCCGTTTGAAAAGTACGCGCAGACGCACCCGGAATTCTACCCGCTCATCAACGGCGAGCGGCTGATCCCGACACGCGAAGAGGGCTGGCAGCCCTGCTTCAGCGCCGAGGGCAGCGTCGAAGAGGCGATCAAGAACATCGTCGCCTACTTCGATGAGAACCCGACGGCCACATCGTATTCCCTCGGCATCAATGACAATATTAACTTCTGCCAGTGCGAGGACTGTCTCGCCAAGATAACCGGCGAGAATAACTTCCTGGGCCGAGTGGACTACTCCGACGCCTACTTCGAGTGGTGCAACAAGATCGTGGAGGGCGTGCTTGAGCAGCATCCGGACAAGTACTTCGGTTGCCTCGCGTACAACAACGTGGTCGAGCCGCCGACGCGGGTGGACATCCATCCGCGCATCATCCCCTACATGACCTACGACCGGATGAAGTGGGCCAAGCCGGAGATCGAGGAGCACGGGCACGCTCTCACGGAGGCGTGGGCGGAGATGTCGCCGACGCTGGGATGGTACGACTACATCTACGGCACCCCCTACATGCTCCCGCGCTACTACCCGCACAAGATGCGCGAGTACCTCGCGTGGGGGTATGAGCATGGTGTGCGCGCCCTCTACGCCGAGGCCTATCCGAACTTCGGCGAGGGGCCCAAGCTCTACGCCTACCTCGCGCTCAACTGGGACCCCTACCTCGACATCGACGCGCTGCTGGATGACTGGTTCGAGCGCTGCTGCGGCCCCGAAGGCGCAGACGCCCTTCGCAACTACTACGAGTTCTGGGAGAGCTTCTGGACCGAGCGCGTCCCGCAGCAGTCGGCGTGGTGGAGCGACGGCGGGCAGTACCTGCGCTTCAACGCGCCCGGCTACCTGCTCGATGTGACGCCGGAGGAGATCGCGCAGTGTCGCCAGTGGCTTGAGACGGCGGTTGCCGCAGCCGAGACCGACAAACAGCGCGGGCGCGGCGAACTGCTGCTGAAGGCATTTGAGTACTACGAGGCTTCGGCACTGGCATATCCGCGTGAGGAGGACACCGCGCAGCCACCGGCAACCGAGGCCGAGGCGCTGGCGGTGCTGCAGAGCAACTTCGCACCGGTCGCGTATGCGCAAAAGCGGCTTTCGCTCGCGCTCGAGTTCGAAAACGATCCCGTGCTCATTCACCCGCTACCTCCGACGCGCTACTCCACGACCACCGGCTCAGACTGGGGCAGCAACCGGATGTGGCAGCTTTACGAGTGGGTCCAGATGAGCGAAGCCGTTCGTGCGCGTGTTCAGGACCTCGCCGCCAACTCACCTCACGAACTGGTGCGGCAAAACGCATCACTGTTGCTGAAGGTTGCGGGGGGCACTGCAGAGCCACTGAACGCGAACCCCGGCTTCGAGGAGGGCGGCGAGTGGGCGACCGGCTGGAGCAAGTGGATCGCCAACAGCGGCCTGAACTACCGCACAACCGAGATCGCTCACAGCGGCGAAGCCTCGCTCTGTGTAGATGGCATGGATCGCGGCGGGCCGAATCAGAGCCTCCCGCTCACGCCCGGCGACTATGCGGCGACCGCTTTCGTGTATGTGCCCGAGGGGCAACAGACGATGGGGACGGTTGGAGTGATGATCATCCCACGGGATGAGACGAACACGAACCTTCCCGGGGCCATCAGCAGCGAGATAGTGCCGGTGCAGGGGCGCTGGCAGGCGATAGCCGCCGCCGGCACGCTTCCGGCAGAGATCGGCGGAAAGAAGGTCACCCACGCGCTCGTGCTGCCGCTCGTGGATGGCTGGGATCCTGACGGGAAGATCTACATCGATGACTTCTCGGTAATCAGGCTGGACTGACCCGTCCCCCATGCATGGCGATCAGCGGCGGCGGAGACTATCCGCCGCCGCTCTCGCGTACGCCGAATGAGCGCCGGCCAAGTCATGCAGGCACATGCTTCTCGCTGTCGAAGGCTGGTCATGTAGAAGTCATATCGCAGACCGAGGGGTTGAGCCATGGACCTGAACATCCGCATCGCCGGGGAGGCCGGTCAGGGCATCAAGACCACGGGGCATCTGCTGGTGGATGTCTTCGCCTCGATGGGCCTGTGGGTCTTCTCGACGCAAAGCTACATGTCGCGCATACGCGGCGGCCTCAACTGGCAGGATGTGCGCGTCGCCGACTACCGCATCACCTCGAGCCGCGATCAGGCGGACCTGCTGGTGGCGCTCACCGAAGAGGCGCTGGAGACATTGCGCGCGGAGGTCGCCGAGGACGGGCTGATCCTCTACGACGGTGACGAGGCGCAGGACGCCGTCGCGATCAACTTCACGAAGACCGCGAAGGATGAGGGCGGCTCGGCGATCATGGCGAATTCCGTCGCCGGTGGCGCCATCTTCACCATCCTCGGCTACGACATCAAGCCGCTCATCGGCTACCTCGACGAAGCTTTCCATGCAAAAGGCGTCGAGGTTGTCAAAACGAACGCGGCTCTCGTGCGACGTGGCGCCGAACTCGCGAGTGACCTGCAGGGCCGACTGCCGGCTCCTCAGCCCTCAGACGCGCCACCTCAAGTCTACGATGGCACGGAGGCTACCGCGCTCTCGGCGGCCGTCTCAGGGGTGAAGTTCATCGCCGCCTACCCGATGACGCCATCCACCGGCGTCTTCACCTGGCTCGCGAAGAACATGGAAAAGTACGGGATCATCGCCGAGCAGGCCGAGGATGAGATTGCCGCGATCAACATGATCTGCGGCGCGACTTACGCAGGTGTCCCGGCGATCGTGACCACCTCCGGCGGCGGTCTCGCCCTGATGAGCGAGGGACTTTCGCTCGCGGGGATGCACGAACTGCCGGCGGTGGTGATGCTCGGCCAGCGTCCCGGCCCCGCCACCGGCCTCCCAACACGCACCGCACAGGGTGACCTGCTCTTCGCGCTGCGCACGGGTCATGGCGAGTTCCCCCGCGCGCTCTTCGCGCCGGGAAGCCCGCGGCAGTGCCTCGAACTGATGCGCAGGGCGCTGGAGACGGCGCACAAGTTCCAGACGCCCGTGATCTACATGATGGATCAGTACCTTGCCGACCTGCGCCTCAACGAAGAGGAGCGTGACGAGACCCCGAGGCCCATTGATCGGCAGATCGTCACCGACGCAGGTGGGGACTACCGCCGCTACGAGATCACCGACAGCGGTGTATCACCGCGCGCCATCCCCAGCGGCGACGCCTTCGTGGTTCTCGACTCGGACGAGCATGACGAAGAGGGGCATATCACTGAAAACCTGGAGATCGCGCAGGCGATGATGGACAAGCGCATGCGTAAAATCGACGGGATGATCGCCGAGGCGCTCCCGCCGGAGGCGTATCGCGATGACGAAGGGGCCGGTACGCTGCTGATCTGCTGGGGCTCGACTTATCTCCCCTGCCGCGAAGCCGTGGACATCCTGCGCATGAACGGCCACAATGCTTCGATGCTGCACTTCGGGCAGATCTGGCCGCTCAACCGCGATGCAGTGCGCGAGGCCATTGGTTCCCGCGAGCGAGTGATTTCCGTCGAGGGCAATGCGTGGGGGCAATTCGCCTGTGTCCTGCGCGAGCAGGGGTTGATCGGCGAGGTGGAGTTGCTGACACGCTATGATGGGCTGCCGTTCACCGCAGAAGAGATCGTTGCGAGGGTGGAGGGATAGCGATGCGCGCACTTCATTCCGAATCACCGGCGTGGTGCCCCGGCTGCGGGAACTTCTCAATACTTCCGACGCTTGATGAGGCCATCGAAGAGGTGGGGCTCGACCGGCGCAGGCTGGTGCTTGTCTCCGGCATAGGACAGGCGGCGAAGTTGCCGCACTACACGCGCGCGAATGTCTTCAACGGCTTGCACGGCCGCGCGTTGCCACCCGCGACGGCCATCAAGCTGGTGAACCACGAGCTTGAGGTGGTTGTCACCTCGGGCGACGGCGACATGTACGGCGAGGGCGGCAATCACTTCATCCACGCCATCCGCCGGAACATCGGCGTCAAGTGCTTCGTGCACAACAACCAGGTCTACGGGCTGACGAAGGGCCAGGCCTCCCCCACCTCCGATCCGGGGATGGAGACGCCGATTCAGACGCATGGCGTGATGGCGCAGCCCTTCAACCCGCTGGCGGTCGCGATCGTCGAGGGGGCGTCATTTGTCGCGCGCTCATGCGCAGTGACGCGCGATCACTTGAAGGAGATGATGGTCGCCGCGCTGAAGCATGACGGAGGGTTCACGCTGCTGGACATCCTCCAGCCCTGCCCGAGCTTCAACAAGCGCAACACGGCGAAGTGGTACAAGGAGCGCGTAAAGCCGATCGCTGACGATCACGATCCGACGGATATGCATGCTGCGCTGGACCTTGCGATGACATGGGGCGATCAGATCCCCATCGGGATACTCTACCGCAACGAGCGCCCGCCCTTCGAGAGCCTCTGGCCGGCGCTGGAAAAGGGCCCGCTGGTAGAGCAATATTCCGGCTGAACGAAGCATCGCTGCAAGTCCAGTTCGCTCAACACACGGAGGTCAACATGAAGCGTATCGTCCTCGTTCGACATGGTGAAGCTGAGCATACACAGGAGGGGCTGACGGGAGGCTGGACCGAGTCGCACCTGACCACCCTTGGGGAGCAGCAGGCGCACGTCACCGGGGGGCGACTGGCGAAGATGCTCGGCGATGTTGAGTACACGCTCTACTCCTCGGATCTGGCGCGCGCCAGCGAGACCGCGCGCATCGTCTGCGGGCAACTCGGCATCAAGCCGGTCTTCGATGGCGACCTGCGCGAGTTCAATAACGGGCAGGCCGCGAACATGACGTGGGAGCAGGCGCAGGCGATACAGAACCCGCCGACTCAGCCGCTGGTTGACTACGTCCCCTATCCCGGCGCCGAGAACTGGCGGCAGATGAATGAGCGCGTCTCCGGCTGCATGGCGCGGGTGGAGGGCGAATGTCCGGACACCGCCGTGATCATCACGCACACGCTCTCGGGCGTGGCGGTGGTCAACTGGTGGCTGCAGCTTGACGCCGATGCGTGGGGGCGGATCTCCTGCGACTTCGACCCGGGTTCCATCACGCTGCTGACGATCAATCAGTTCGGCCAGCGCACAATCTCTCGCCTGAACGACACGCGGCACCTCGCGGCCGCTGACTGTGAGAGCAAGACCGAGGCGCTGCCGGGAGTGAAGGCGTAGGGGCAAGTTGCGAGTTGCAGGTTGCGAGCAACAGCGACGTATGCCCAGCCGTTTGGAGGGCGCGGGATTACATCCCCGCCCGGCCGTCCGCCTTCGAGATTATGCGGGAGGCAATGTAATGCCTCCCCTCCAAACGACTGAGCAGTCGGTCAGATCGCCCCAAAGTTGACGCCCCCCTCCGCTCCTGATAAGATTGGCCCGTGACATGCGGCGCATGATCTGCGCTGCACCACGATTCCAGGCGGGAGGCTAGTTCCCCATGCCCGATGTATCACGAGAGGTCGTTGAGCACGTTTCCATGCTGGCGAGGCTGGCCCTCAGCAGCGAGGAGATCAACCGCCTCCAACACGAGATGGGCCGCATCCTCGAACACGCGGACAAACTCCAGGCCGTCAACACCGACGACATCCCCGGGATTTCACACGTAATCCCGATGACGAACGTCTACCGGGAGGACCAGGTTGGCCCGTCGCTGACGCCCGAAGAGGTCGTCGCCAACGCGCCAGAGTCCGCGGACGAGTTTTTCAAGGTTCCGCGAACCGTCGAGGAGTGACGAACGGCGTCCAGGCGAGGGCGCCTGGACTCCGGACGAGAAGCGTCCAGGCGAGGGCGCCTCGACTCCGGACGAGGAGCGTCCAGGCGAGGGCGCCTGGACTCCTGGATGAAAAGCGTGCCGGCGAGGGTGTCGGCCACGCAAGGAACGGCAAAGACAACGGCACAGGCCGGCGCGGGGGCCGGCCTCTCCAACGGCAATTCCCACGGAGGCAACACCGTGAAGCTGCATGAACTGACCGCATACGAACTCGGCGAACGCCTCGCCTCGGGCGAGGTATCGGCCGTAGAGGTCACCGAAGCGCATTTTGCGCGCATTGATGAAGTCGAGGGGAAGGTGGACGCCTTCCTCGCACTCACTCGCGATGAGGCGCTCGAGCAGGCGCGGCAGGTTGATGACCTGCGCTCCGGCGCAGAGAAGCTTGGCCCGCTCGCGGGCGTGCCGATCGGCATTAAGGACGTCCTCTGCACCCGCGGCGTGCCGACCACCTGCGGCTCAAAGATGCTTGAGGGCTTTCGCCCGCCCTACGACGCCACCACCGTCCGGCGCTGCCGCGATGCCGGGATGCCGATGGTCGGCAAGACTAACATGGACGAGTTCGCGATGGGTTCCTCCACCGAGAACTCGGCGTACAAGGTCACGCGCAACCCGTGGGACCTCGACCGCGTGCCTGGAGGCTCATCCGGTGGCTCTGCGGCGTGCGTGGCGGCGGGCGAGGCCCCGATTGCGCTGGGCTCCGACACCGGCGGCTCAATCCGCCAGCCAGCGTCGCTGTGCGGCCTCACCGGCCTCAAGCCCACCTACGGACGCGTCTCGCGCTACGGCCTGATCGCCTACGCCTCATCGCTCGACCAGCCGGGTCCGCTCACGCGAGACGTGCGCGACTGCGCGCTAGTGATGAACGTGCTGGCAGGGCGCGATCAGCGTGACGCCACCTCGGCCGATGTCCCGGTGCCGGATTACGTGGCCGGGCTCACCGGCGATGTCTCCGGCCTCAGCGCCGGCGTCCCGAAGGAACTCATGGGCGAGGGCATTGACCCGCAGGTGAAGGCGACCATCGAGGCCGCCATCGCCGAGCTTGAGGGCCTCGGGATGAGCGTCGAAGAGGTCGAGATGCCGAACGTGGATTACTCGCTGCCGGTATACTACCTGATCGCCACCGCCGAGGCTGCGAGCAACCTCGCGCGCTTCGACGGCGTCCGTTACGGCCACCGCACCGAGGAGCCCGTCGAGGATGTCTACGATCTCTTCGCGAAGTCGCGCGGCGAGGGCTTCGGCCCAGAGGTGCGGCTGCGAATCATGCTCGGGACCTTCGGCCTCAGCGCGGGCTACTACGAAGCCTACTACGGCAAGGCGCAGAAGGTCCGCACGCTCATCAAGCGCGACTTCGACGCGGCATTCGAGCGTCACGACGTGCTGCTTTCCCCCACCTCGCCGACGGTTGCGTTCGGCATTGGCGAGAAGGCCGACGATCCGCTGCAGATGAAGCTGGCGGACATCTGCACGATCCCCGTGAACCTCGCGGGTATCCCGGCGCTCAACGTGCCCTGCGGGATGGTGGACGCGATGCCGGTCGGCCTGCAGATCATGGGCCGCCCCTTCGGCGAGGACACGATCATGCGCGTCGGCGACGCCTACCAGCAGGCGACCGACTGGCACACAAAGCGCGCGGAGTTGTAGGGAACCGACCGCTCAACAGGTCTGACACGGGGCGCCTTTCGGGGCGCCCTGTTCGTGTACGGGGCGCGAGGAGGAACTGACGGGTTGACGACGAACCCGGACAGCCTGCACGTGTGCCCTGTAGTTCACTGTCGCACAATCTCACTCTTCATCCCACGGGCTGCACGGCCCACAGAGGCATCGATCAAATGCGCTTTCTCCCGGTCATAATGCTTTGTCTGTCGAACGTCTTCATGACCTACGCCTGGTACGGACACCTCAAGGACATGAGGTCGAAGCCGCTTCTCTTCGCAATCATCATCAGTTGGGGCGTCGCGTTCTTCGAGTATTGCCTGCAGGTGCCCGCGAACCGCATGGGGATGGGCTTCTTCTCACTCCCGCAGCTTAAGGTAATCCAGGAAGTCGTCACCATGGGCATCTTCGCGGTGTTCTGTGTCACCTACATGCGCCAGGAACTTTCGTGGAATTACCTGTGGGCAAGTCTGTGTCTCGTGGGCGCAGCATTCTTCATGTTCCGCCAACTGCCGCGGTAGCGGCCGACCTGCTCTCTGTATGAAGTAGCATCGGCGAAGGGTACTGCGCCCTCGCAGCGAATATTGATACGCTCCGCAAACAACAAAGGTGGTTATCATGCCGCAGCTTTCGCAGCGCCTGCAGCAACTCATTGGCATGTCTCGAGCGCTGGGCGCGCCCGGTGCCGACTGCATCATCCTTGGCGAAGGCAACACCTCCGCCGACGCCGACGCTGAAAGCTTCTTCGTCAAAGCCTCCGGTACTTCGCTGGTGGACATCGACGCAGGCGGCTTCGTGCGCGTTTCGCGCAGCACATTGCGCGAACTGCTCAGCGAGAAGTCACTCACCGACGAACAGGTCGGGCAGGGATTGATCGCCGCCTCGATCGATGCAGATGGTGTGCGGCCATCGGTGGAGACTTTCCTCCACGCGCTTCTGCTCGATCTGCCCGGCATCGAGTTCGTCGGCCACACACACCCCACGCCGATCAACGCGCTACTCTGTTCGCAGCGGCCCGAGGAGGCCATTCGCGGCCGGCTCTTTCCGGACGAGGTGGTCTGCTGCGGCCCTGAGTCGGCCTGGATTCCCTACACCGACCCGGGCCTGCCGCTGGCGAAGGCCGTCGGGGCGGCCGTTGATGACTTCATCGAGCGCTGGAATGAGCCGCCGAAGGTCATCATGATGCAGAACCATGGGATGATCGCGATGGGCGGAAGCACTGCGCAGGTGCTGGCGGCGACCTCAATGGCCGTCAAGGCCGCGCACGTGCGTCTCGGAGCGGCGGCATACGGCGGCATCCGCCCGCTTACTGACAGCGAGCTTGAGCGCATCTACACGCGCCCCGATGAGCATTACAGACAGCAACTGCTCAACCGGTAGATACCGGTCTGTGACCCACTGGAGGATGCAACGATGAACCAGTACGATCGCTTTGTGGACGGAACCTGCCCGCTGCCGGATACCAACCTCGCCTGGCCGCTCTACGGCATCGGCCTGGAGAACCTTGGTCGCGAAAAGAAGCCTGTGGCGTGGGATATGCCCGAGATCGGTCCGGATGAACTGCTCGCGCGCGTGGACGCCTGCGGCCTCTGCTTCTCGGACATCAAGGTGCTCAAGCTCGGCCCGGACCACCCGCGCATCTCCGGCCGCGATCTCGCGAAAGACCCGGTGGTCCTCGGTCACGAGGTGGCGCTGACAATCGTGCAGGTCGGCAAAGACCGCGCGCAGCAGTTTTCCGTCGGCGACCGCTTCGTCGTGCAGGCGGACATCTACTACAACGGCGAGGGGCTTGCCTTCGGCTACGCGCTGCATGGGGGGCTTGAGCAGTTCGTCAGGATCCCCACGCCGGTCATTGACGGCGACGATGGCTGCTATCTCATCCCGATTCCCGAGGGCATCGGCTACTCGGAGGCCGCTCTCGCGGAACCGTGGGCCTGCGTCGTCTGCGCCTTCAGGGTGGAGACGCGCAAGACGATCAAGCCCGGTGGTGCGCTCGCCATCGTCGGCGGTGAGAATGCCCGCGACGGGTTCACCGTGGGCGACCTGATCGAGGGCCCGCATCCGCGCACGATCATCGCCCTCAACGCGCCGCCCAGCCTCGAGCCACTGCTCAGCCAGGCGGCCATGGCCGGACTTTCGATCGTCCGTGCAGGCACGGAAAATGAGCTTCGTGAGGCGGCAGCCGAGCACGGGGGCATTGATGACCTCATTCTACTCGATCCGACAGCCGATCAGGTCGAGGGACTTGCGACGCTTCTCGCTGAAGATGGCGTGCTCTGCCTGATGATCGCTGAGCCGCTGGAGCGTCCCGTGCAGGTGGATGCGGGACGCATTCACTACGATGGCACGCGCTACATCGGCGCGGCGGGGCTTGACATCGGCGAGGCATATGCCTCCACCCGCTCGATCAAGCCGGTCAAGGGCGGGACGATGCTGATCTCCGGCGCCGCCGGGCCGATGGGTCAGATGCACGTGCAACGCGCACTCGAGCATCCCGACGGCCCTTCAGTGGTGGTGGCCACGGACATTGACGACGAGCGGCTTGCTACCCTGCCGCAGCGCTACGGCGCACTCGCCGAGCAGAACGGGCGAAAGCTGGTGACGCTCAATCCCATCGGGCTCGATCCCGAGGCCGTGGATGAGCAGATGGAGAGCTACGCGCCGGGCGGCTTTGATGATGTCGTGGTGCTGGTGCCTGTGCCGCAGGTGATCTCCGGCAATGCGCAGTTCCTCGGCGAGCATGGCATGTACAACATCTTCGCCGGCGTGGCCCGCGGCACGATGGTGACACTGGACGTCTCGGACGTCGCGCTCAAGGGTGTACGCTACACCGGCACCAGCGGCTCCGCGATAGACGACCTGCGCAGCACCATCGGCATGACCGCAGCAGGCGAGCTTGCCCCCAATCGGGCGGTTGCCGCGATCGGTGGCATGGAGGCCGCATGGGACGGCCTGATGGCGGTGCAGCAGGGCGAGTTGACGGGCAAGGCGGTCATCTACCCGCATGTGCATGGCCTGCCGCTGACAACGCTCGATCAGCTTGCGGATGTTGAGCCGGAGGCGGCGGCGAAGCTCGACGGATCGGGCGCGTGGACGCGTGACGCCGAAGATGCGCTGCTGAGCCGCCACGTCTGCGGTGGCAATGAGCCCTGCCGGCATCTCGTTGGCAAGGTGGCGCTGATCACCGGCGCCGCTCAGGGGCTCGGCGCGGCACTGGCGCAGCGTCTTGCCGAAGAGGGCTGCTCGGTCTGCGTCGCGGACATCAACCTCGACGGCTCGGTTGCCACCGCGGAGAAGATCGCGAAGGCGACGGGGCAGCAGACAAGCGCGGTGCGGATGGATGTCACGGATGAGGGTTCCGTCGCCACCGCGATGGACGAGTGCGTTGAGGCGCTGGGCGGACTGGACATCGTCATAAGCAACGCGGGCATCCTCATCGCAGGCGACACGCTGGAGTTCGCGGTCGAAGACTGGCGCAAGGTGATCGAGGTCAACCTCGTTGGCTACTTCATCGTGGCGAAGCAGGCGGCGAGAGTGATGCTGGAGCGTGGTGTGAAGGGTTCGATCATCCAGATCAACTCCAAGTCCGGCAAGAAGGGTTCATTCAAGAACTCGGCCTACGCCAGCGGCAAGTTCGGGGGCATCGGCCTTACCCAGTCGCTGGCGCTTGAGTTCGCCGAGCAGGGGATCCGCGTGAACGCAGTCTGCCCCGGCAACCTGCTGGACTCGCCGCTGTGGGTGGACAGCCTCTACGGGCAGTATGCCGAGCGCTGGGGGATCACCGAGGACGAGGTCCGGCAGAAGTACATTGACCAGGTGCCTATGAAGCGCGGATGCACCTACG
>JAAYJW010000033.1 GCA_012522765.1 candidate division WS1 bacterium
AAGCTCAAGGCCTACTCGAGCCTCGGGCGCGGCGTGGACGTGCTGCAGAGCTTCTCCTACGGGCCCTACTACTGCGGCCATGAGCCGGGGTGGTATCTCAACGCGCCCATCTACCGCGCCTGGAGCGAACTCTGCCGCGAGACCGGCGCGGCAGAGGACCTGCTGGTCGGCGCAGAGCGCGTCCCGACCGACGTGGCATTCCTCTACTCGACCACCACGGACATCTGGACCGCCGATGAGTGCGAGCTTTACGGCCACGATCGCATGCACACTTACCTCGCGCTGACGCACGCGCAGATCCCGGTGGAGGTGCTCGACGAGGAAGACGTTACGAAGGGGGCGCTCGATCGCTACCGCGTGCTCTACCTCTTCGGCCCGAACCTGAAGACCGAGGCCGCCGAGGCCGTCGCTGCATGGGTGCGCGCGGGCGGAACGCTCTACCTCGGCGCAGGGGCGGCGATGGCAGACATGTACAACCGCCCCGCGCGGCCGCTTGATGAGGCGCTGGGGCTGGAGCGCGGCGAGGTGGAGCTGCTGGAGAATCACGTCGGGCCGGGGCGCTACCTGGCGAACCTGCAGCCGCAGGGCAGCGTGAGCTTCGCAGCCGGCGAGATGACCGTGCTGGGCCTGCGCCAGCCGATCGCGATGGCGCCATCCACCAACGTCTCCCTCGCCTGCCCGGCGGAGGATGGGACGCCGCTGCACGCGCGCGTGACCTGCGGGGAGGGCATGGTCTTCGTCGCGGGCTTCATGCCGGGGCTGGGCTACATTTACGATGCGCTGAAGAAGCGCGATGCCGAGGGGTCACCTGCGCCCGATCCGGATGACTGGCTCGACTTCGCGACGCGCGGGAGTTGGACGAACCTGCCGCCCGACGCGCTGAGCTACAATCCGTGGGAGTATCCGGAGGCGGAGCGCGAGTATTTGCTGGAGGCGGTGCGCTACGCACAGGTGCGCAAGCCGGTGACGCTGAGCGAGCGGCTGGTCGAGGCGTTCCTGCTGCAGAGCGACGCCGGGTCGGTAGTGACGCTGGCGAACTACTCGCTGCGGCCGGTGGAGGCGCTGAAGGTGGCGGTCCGCCTCGACCGCGCGCCTGCTTCGGTGGAGAGCGTTCGCCTTGGCGCCCTGCAGCATGCCTTCGAGGGTGGGCTGCTGACGGTCGAGCTTCCGCTGAGCGACACGGACATGCTGCTGCTGCGCCGGTAGCCTCTGGCGCGCCTCACGCCCGGTGGAGGGGCCGTTAGCCGTCGCGTTCTAACGGCTTCCTCAGCCCCCGCACACCACCCTGGAGTCCAGGTATGTTGGCCGTGGTGGCGTTGTAGGGCGGGGGCTTGTACCCCGCCGCGCCGTTGTAGGGCTTCCCTTTACCCAAGTCTCGGGGAACAATGAATCCACGCCGCGCGCCCGGTGGAGGGGCCGCACGAGGGCAGGTTGCGCAGGCAAGCTGCCCGAGGTCGGCCCAAAGTCTCTGCCGCAACACGGACAATCGTAGCGGGCCGACCTCGCCTGCAGATGCTTCGCATCTGATGGCTCGTGCGGCCCCTCCCACGGCAATGTCGGCCGCATGTAGAGGCTGGCCCAGCGGGAGGGGGTGCCCGATCCCTCGAAGCGGGCGAGGCGCCCTTGCGTCGCGCTGTAACGGCTTCCTCACCCCCCGCACACCGCCCTGGAGTCCAGGCGCCCCCGCCTGGACACGTTTCGCACAGACACAATTGTCCGGCGCCACCGCTGCGTCGGCCGTTGCCGTACGCCGTATGCCGGTGGCTTCCTCTGGGACGGGCCTCGCCCCCCGGCCCCCCCGGTAGTTCGCGGAGCGATCACGTGGCGGAAGCAGGGGAACGGCCTCGGCTACTGCGCCTGTTGCTGAAAGGCTGCCTGATGCAGTGCGTGTCCAGGCGGGGGCGCCTGGACTCCAGGTATGTTGGCCGTGGTGGCGTTGTAGGCCGGGGGCTTGCACCACTCGCGCCGCCTGCGTTCGCTCAAGTCCCGATAGATCGGACTACCGATGGGCCGACCTCGCCTGCAGATGCTTCGCATCTGATGGCTCGTGCGGCCCCTCCCACGGCAATGTCGCCCGCTACTCCACCGTCGGCGCGGGTTGGTCGTAGTCCTCGTCCGGCCACTCCTCCTCATGCGCCGGGCCGGTGGCGAGGCTGAAGAGATAGCCGAGCACGAAGGTCGCCACGCAGCCGATCAGCGCATACCACAGGAACGAGACGTCCGTGTTGAAGACCACGAAGGCCAGCAGCAGCGACCCCACAAATGCCCCCAGCAGCGCTCCCTGCGAGTTCGCACGCTTTGTCACCATGCCCAGCAGGAAGACGCCCAGCAACGGCCCGCCGAGCATCCCCATGATCTTGTTCGTCGCCTCGATCAGCGTCCCGAGCAGCGGCATGAGGAACGCCAGCGCGGTCGCCAGCAGCCCGTAGAAGCCCGTCAGCCACTTGGAGATGCGCAGCAGGCGCTCCGGGTCTGCCGCGGTGCGCAGGTTCCGCTGGTAGAAGTCCACGAGGCTCGCGGTGCCGAGGGCGTTGATTCCGGACGACACGGTGGACATCGTGGCCGCGAGGATCGCCGCCACCAAAAGCCCCGGTACTCCCGCCGGAAGCTCATTGACCACGAAGTAGGGCAGGATGCGATCCTGCTGCGCAAGGTCGGGCAGGCGATCGGGGTAGGTCTGGTAGAACGAAAAGAGCACCGCGCCCATCAGGTAGAAGACGACGACCACCGGCACCGTCACGATCAGCTT
>JAAYJW010000298.1 GCA_012522765.1 candidate division WS1 bacterium
GTCATCGGCTTGTCCACGAAGGTCGGGATGCCCTGCTCGATGAGCATCTTCGCGGGCGCGTAGTGCCGCCGGCCATCATCGGAGACGACGATGGCGGCGTCTATCATACCCACGAGCGCCTCGGGGGAGTCGACCATCTCCACGCCGTAGCTCACGAGCGCCTCGGTGTACTGCCGGTTCTTGTTCTGCCAGTCGGACACCGCCTCGGAGTAGCCGGGGAAGGCGGCGACGATGCGCCCGCCATCCACCCACTGCTCCTCCTCGATCCCCACGTGGTTGATGCGCTTCGTGAACTCCGTCGAGTGCGAACTGTCCGTGTCAACGATGCCGATCCTGATCATCACTGTGCCTCCGTGTCACTGCCAGATGCGCTGTCGCCGGTCATCTCGCGTCATCGGTGTAGCTGAAGCTTGCCGTCTGCCACGATAGTGCCATCGGTCAACTCGAAAGCTTTCTGAACCGCCACCCCGGCGGGCGGGCGCAGGATGACGGGGTTGCGGAAGGAGACCGTGCCGGTCATGTTGTAGCAGCGCAGCAGCACCCGCGAGTTGGCGAACTGCTCCCGGTGATCCGCGAGCGGGAAGGGCAGGAGCGCCGTAACCCATCCGTCGGTGCTGCCCTCGCCGTGGATCGCGAGCCAGGTGTGCCGGTTGTCCGTGCCGTAGACGTAGATGCGCACGCCCGCCGGGCGGCCGTACCAGTCGCCGGTGTAGCGCATATCCTCCACCTTCACCTGCACCGCGAGGACATAGTCCTGCGCCGGGTCGAGTTTGAAGCGGCCGGTGGTGTCGAGATACGCGCTGCCCTCGCGCGGCATCGCCATCGTGACGACGCTCTCGCCGGTCTCGTCGAGGGCGGCGCTCACCTCGATCTGATCGGCATTGTCGCCACGCACATCCACCGTCCAGCCCGTGGGGAGGCCGTCGTCACCGAGCTCCGAGAAGTCCCACGGGAGCAGGTTGGTGGGAGAGGCGGCGCCCCCTTCGACGGGTGCGGAGGTGCGTGTCATCTCTGCAAGCGACTCCGGCGTGGCATCAGGTACCGCGGTGATGGAGAAGTTCAGGCTCTCGGTCCCTCCGGCGCCGATAGACAGCGGCTGCGACATCCATTCACTGCCGCACATCTGCTTGTCATAGTGACACCAGCGGTAGACGTTCATGAAGCGCTCGGGCAGGCGGAAGATCAGTCCGGCATTGCGCTCGGGGAAGTACTCGGCGTAGACAGGACCGATCGCCTCTACGATCTTGTCGCGCATCAGAACTTCAGGCTGCAGCGCCTCCGGCAGCCCCTCGGCCGGGAAGACCGTGGTCGTGCCGCGCGGCGTCTCGTGCGTCCGATCGTCACTGACGAAGTGCGCGGCGCTCTCGCCGAAGACGTTGTGCGACCAGTACGCAAGCTGGGCCGGCTCGGCGTCAACGCGCTCGTTGCGGAAGCTCACTTCCACCGCCAGCGTGGTACCCGTCGCCGCTACGCGATAGGTCTTGCGCAGGCGGATACCCGGCGCGCCCTTGCTCAGCGCGGTCTCGTAGACGACGCGCGCCTCGTTCCCATCGTTGCTGCATTCGACCAGCGTGTACTCCGCGACCTCATCGCCGCTCCAGCGCGCGCCTGAGGGCAGCCAGAGCATGTCCATCACGAGGCCGTCGGTGCCGAAGGTCCCCCCGGACACAAAAGGCTCCATGCCCTCGACATCCCACGCAAAGACCCGGCCGCCGCTGGCGCCGAAGGAGACCGTCTGCTCCGGTGTGCGCACCTGCAGCACCACGCGCTCCTCACCGCCGAACTCCGCCATCCCGTAGGCGGTGGTGATGTCACCCACTGTGCCGAGGTTCACCTCGCTCTTCGCGTTGCTCTCAAGGAAGGCATCGCGCGCCGCGGCGAAGCGCTCCTGCACCGTCGCGCGCTCGATCTGCCGGCAGCCCGCGATGCGCGCCTCATCGTCAGTCGCGATCCACAGACCCGGCGACTGCGCCGGGACTTCGACCAGGACCGTGCCCGCGCCCTCAAGCGACTGGTAGACGCTCTCAACCGGGTTCACGAGATAGCGCCCCTGCGTCCCGCTTACGCGCACGAAGCAGGCCTCCGACTGGTGGTAGTTCATCAGCGTCAGCAACTGCTCGCCCTCATGCTCGTGCGCGAACGTGATCAGCGACGCCCGCCAGTCGGGCGCGGAGTGATCGAGCGTGCGGTTCCCGAGCCGGATCGTCTCCTCGCGGTAGGGCACGCCTTCGAGGCTGATGCCCTCGGCCTGCGCGCCATCGAGGTAGAACTGCTCCACCATCGCGATACGAGCCAGCCCCTCGTGAATGCCGAACCAGACCGCGTCGCAGTAGGGCATGTTCGGCCAGTGCGAGACGCTGCCACAGCCCGCCGCGGCGGTCACGACCGTGTCGAGGAGGAACTCCTGCGGCGTGTTGCGATGCACCGGCACGAGGCTCCAGCCGATGGTCATGTCCGGCCAGAATTTCTCCGCGGGCACGTCGGTGTTCGCCAGCGTCTCCAGCAGGTTCCGCGCATAGGCGAGTGGGCTGGGCCGGTAGATCATCGGCGTGAGCGCGGGGAAGTCGTGTCCGTAGACGTCGTAGTCAACGTGGCTGCTCGAGCCGGAGCCCTGCTCGATCCGCAGCGGGATCGGCTCGACCGCGTTGATCGTGCGCTGCATCGCGTAGAGTGGTCGCGCGATCTGCTCCATGCGGAAGCGGGCGTACTCCTCGGCGTGCTGCTCGCGCACGGCCTCAGCGCTCAGGTCCTCCGGCAGACCGCGCTCTCGGGCGAAGGCGGCGATGGTCGCCGGGTCATCGTAGCCGGGCCAGATGTGCGGCCCGGTCGGCTCCCAGTCCCACAGCGCCATGTCGAAGAAGCCGTGAGCGGCCTCCCAATCCGCGAGAGCCTCCGCGCTCTCCAGACCCGCAACGGTCAGATCCATCGCGGGGACCAGTCCGCCGAGGGCCATCGTCTTCTCCTGCCCACCGCCATACTCGCCACCGTGCTCGCGGCCGAAGAGCGTCATGTTCGCGATGTTATTGATGCCGTGGCGGCGATTGGCCTCGAAGGTCAGGTGGTAGCGCGTGGGCTGACCGTCCTCCGAGGGCAGGCCGCCAGTCCAGTGGGCCTCCATGCCGCTGACGCCGAAGCGGCGCCAGAAGTCGGCCATGCGGTCGTAGTCGGCGCCGGGAACGGTGTTGTGAATGCCGTAGGGGTAGAAGCCGAAGCGCTCGGGGAGGGGGCGGCCGTCCTCGATAACCCCCGCGGTAAGCAGGCGGCTGGAGCCGGCGGCAAGCTCGCGCTCACCGTAGGTAAGGCTGTAGCTCAGGGTATCATCGAGGGTCGCGGGAGCATCGAACCACAGGAGTAGCTGGTAGTAGTAGCCGCCTTTGATGAGCCGCTGGTTGAGGTCCTCGGCGGCAAGCGGGATGCGCACCCGCCGGTATTGTCGCCCATCGAGGGTGAGCGCCTCGGTCTCGAATTCGGTGTTGATCGTTGCGCCGCGCATGATGCCGGCGCCGAGGAACTCGATTGCCTCGGGCACGGTGACGGTGAGCACAGTGGGCTCGACGAACTCCTCGGGGAGATCGAAGCGGTGCGTGCCGATCTCCTCGGGGTAGATCATGAAGAGCATCCAGTTCCAGTCGTCACCGTAGCAGAAGAAGGTCTTGTTGGCGCGGCGCTCGGAGGGCCAGATCTCCATGGAGGCGGCGCCCGCTATCGTTGCGGTCATCCCGAGGACCATCAGCATAGCGGCGAGAGTGACGCAAAGTCGGTAGGTCCGCGTCCGTGTCATGTGATATCTCCTCCGTCGGCCACTCCCGAAGCATGATCATGCGCGTGGAGCGATAGCTTGCGTACAAGAGCAATCCGGCGCGTCCATTTCGCCAATGGAACACGCCGGACCTGTCTGCCGGGGGGCAGAGACGCTTCGGTCGACGGACAGCTACCGGCTCTCCTCGCCCTGCAGCCGCTGCAGCGTCAGTGCGACCGGCGAGACCCGGGCCTCACCGGGCCTCGCGGACGCCTGCTGCTCGGCGATCGTCCGGTGCAGCTCCACGCAGGCGGTTGCGTAGTCTAGCCCCGTCAGTTCCGCCACAAGGCGCGTGCCGCGGTCAATGAGCTTCTTGTTCGAGCACTCCACGTTCACCATCCAGTTGCTCACCAGTCGGCCCATCACGCCCATCGTGGCGGTGGAGATGGTGTTGAGCGCCAGCTTCGGCGCAAGCCGATGCCACAGGCCCAGCGCCGAGTCGCCCAGCCTGCAGGGGACATGCAGCGTCAGCGCGGCTCCCTGCACTTCCGCCGCCTCCTCGCCGATCACGACGGCCAACTGCCGCTCGTAGGTGCCCGCGGCCTTGGTGAAGGCCGTCTGCCACCGCGCCGCCTGTGGCCCTCGCAGTTCGGGCGACAGCAGCACAGCGATCGCGGCGTTCGGCTTGACCTCCGTGCGGGATGGATCGGCCTCGCGGCCGATGAGGAAGCGCATAAGCTCCCCGCAGCCCAGCGCCGGCGGGTCGGCGACGATGCCCTCCGCCGCGCCCAGCGCTTCATAGTCGGCGGGCTGCCAGTCGAGGCACCTCGGAGCGCGGCCGAGCACCTTCTGCCACGCTTCGGGCGTCGTGCGGATGGGGTCCTTGACGAACGACCACGAGGGCGGCGAGATGGTGTCTCCGGACTTGCGGAAAGGTGGCAGCATGAAGGTCGGCGCGCGCTCAGTTGTGTCGGTGAAGATGTCCAGCAGGCACTCGTCCGCATAGTAGGTGACGCGCCCGCCGGCGGCATAAAGCTCGTGCTCGATGCGCGTCCACTCCGCGAGCGTCTCCACCGCCTCGGGGCCGCTAAGGTCGCCGAGCAGCGCCTCGAACTGCGCCGCCGCGTCCACCGGTCGCAGCCACTCCGGGGGCAGGGCCGCCAGTGTCTCCCTCGCAAGCACCCGCGGCATCAGCCGCAGTAGCGCCTGCTCAAGCGCGCTGCCGACCACCAGCAACTCGGTGGTCGTGGCCTGCATGCGCGTCGAGCCGGAGACGGCCATCGGTCCGGTGGCGAGATCAATGACCGTCACGGCCGGGTGCTCGATGACCTGCCGCGAGCGCTCGATGTGGGCGGCAAGGACCTTCGCCGGGTTGTTGAAGACGAAGAAGCAGTGCAGGCCGCGCTCGGTGGCCTCAAGCAGCGTGCCGATGACCGAGGAGGTCTCGCCGCCCTCACTGATTGCCACGAGCACATCTCCCGGGCGCAGGTCGGCCTCCAGCACCTGCCGGCGGCCGAAGGAGATGTAGTCCTCGAAGCCCTCGACGGAGCGGATCAGCGCGTAGTCGCCGCCGGTCATGATGCTGATGACCCGGTCGCCGATGGTGGCCGCGAGTTCCGCCGCCTCAGGCTGCTGCTCCGCCATATCCAGCCAGAAGTTGCGCCAGATGGCCTCCAGCATGATGCTCAGGCGGCCGGTCGCGCCGCAGCCGGAGAAGCAGACCCGCCTGCCGCCGACAAGCGCCTCCGTGAGCGCGCCGACGAGCGCCTCAAACTCATCGCTCGCCAGCACCTGCCGAGCCCGCGCGGCAACGTCCCAGTCCACCGCCTGCAGCATGCGTATACCGGCTGCAGCGTCCTGCTGGAGGATTTCAGCGAGACCGCGGGTGCCGGGGTGCGGCTGCTCAGTGGGCATCATGCCGAGGTGGAACTGCGTCTCGGCGGTCAGGAAATGCTCGGCCCGGCGGCGGTAGTCCTCCACACGATCACTCCTCGGCCGGTGGCCGTTGTCACCAGCCGCCGGCCGGAATTGTCCGCTCTCGGTCCTGCGTCAACTACTCCCGCGGCCAGGGGATCTGCCAGTCCGGGCGGCGGCGGAAGGGCTGGTCGAAGGTGTTCGTCAGCTTCCCCTGCTCCTCCAGGTGGATCATGCACGCCCGGATGCAGCCACTCGCACCCTCCAGCGCCCGACCGTAGTCATACGTCGGCCCGATCTTGTAGCGCTGCGACTCGCCCACCGGTCGCTGGAAACCCTCTTTGTCCTCCTCAGTCACCATGAACGGGTTCTTCTCCGGGGAGGCGCCGCAGAAGTAGCGGCTGCAGATAGTGTAGTCGATATTCGCCCACTCGACATCGTGCCCATCAATCTTGATCTTCACCGAGTCACTCTGATCGGTCGGGATCGCGCCGCCGGTACACTCCTTCGCGCACATCATGCAGCGGTCGCAAAGCTGCGGGCCGTCGTAGATCGGGTCCGGCTCAAGCTCCGCGTCCGTGAGGATCATCGCGAAACGCTGGCGTGGGCCGAACTTGGGCGTGAGGAACATCTTCGACCAGCCCACCTCCCCGAGCCCCGCCATGTAGGCCGCGAGGCGCAGGTGCGGGAAGACATCGGGCGCGGGGCGATCCGGCGAGACTGGGAGGCTGCGCGCGGGGTTGTAGACGCCCGTGACGGACGGGTCCTGCCCCGAAGAGTTCGTGTTGCCCCACGGGAAGTTGTTCGAGATCGGCATCGTCTCGTAGCCCGCGTCCTCGAGCATCGCCGTGATGCGCCAGAGCACCATCGGCTGCAGCACGTGGTTGATGGCCGCGTAGCCGAGCGAGGCGTAGGAGACGTAGAAAGTGCCCTCTTCGACGCCGCGGAGCGTGCCGCGGGGAATGCGGAAGCCCAGCACGATCATCGATTTGGCGTCCGGGCAGATGTAGCGCGCGTCCATCTGCTTCGGCGCGCCCTCCCAGCGATCCATCGGTGAGATACCGACGACGTCCGCGCCCATGGCGAGCGCATAGTCCTTCACGTCCTGTGCCTTGAGCATAGTGCTCTCCTCTGATTCGCGTCACTTCGCGGTCCCGCGCCATGTTCGTGACGCGCGGCCCGATTCCTCCCGCGCGCAGGGCATTGCGCCGCTTCGTCGAAGTAGAACAGCGATGCGACAGCCGCAGACCTGCGGGAGGGTCTACAGATGGAATACCGGCAACTCGGCAGCAGCGGGACGCGCGTATCGAAGCTCTGTCTCGGCACGATGAACTTTGGCGGGCGCACCGAGGAGGATGAGGCGCATCGGATCATCGACACCGCGATAGACGGCGGCATCAACTTCATTGATACCGCCGATGTCTACGGTCGCGGCATCTCCGAGGAGTTCACCGGCCGGGCGCTGCAGGCGAACGGCAAGCGCGACAACGTGGTGTTGGCGACCAAGGCCGTCGCGCGAATGGGCGATGGGCCGAACGATCATGGCGCGAGCCGCTATCACCTCACGCGCGCGGTGGAGAACTCGCTCCGGCGCATGCAGACCGACCGCATCGACCTCTTCTACCTGCACATCACCGATATCACCACGCCGATTGACGAGATCGTGGAGACGCTGAACGTCCTCGTGCAGCAGGGCAAGATCCTCTACGTCGGCACCAGCAAGTGGCCGGTGCCGCTGATCATGGAACTTCTGTGGAAGGCCGACATCGCCGGCGGGCCGCAGGTCATCGCCGAGCAGCCGCCCTACAACCTCACGGACCGCCGCGCGGAGATGGAGCTTGTCTGGACAGCGCGGCGCTACGGCCTCGCGCTGGTGCCATTCGGGCCACTCGCAGGTGGTGTGCTGAGCGGCGTCTACCGCAAGGGCGAGCCCGTCCCGGAGGGGCACCAGTTCAAGGAGGTCGGTGGACGCGATGGTCACCAGCGTCTCACCGAGGAGACGCTGGACCTCGTCGAGGCGCTGATACCGCTGGCCGAGGCGCGGGGCGTGTCAATGGCGGAGCTCTCTCTGGCATGGTGTGCGGCGCAGCCGGGGATCACCTCGCCGATCACCGGCCCGCGGACTGCGGGGCACGTGGAGAGCGCTCTTCGCGCGGCGGAGATCGAGCTTACCGCCGAGGAGCTTGAGCGCGTGGACGAGATCATCCCGCCGGGGACGGCGGTGACGCGCTACTTCACGATCTACGACCGCATGGTGAAGGCTACCGTAGCCGGCGAGCCGCTGGGGCCGTTCTGAACGCTGGCCGGATAGCAGTCGCAGCCTCGCTTGGACGGGCTGGCCGGCTCCCTCAGCGCCAGCCCGTGACGCGGTACACTATCTGCTCGTACTCCTCGTGGTGGCGGTAGTACTGCGGCTGCGTAATCACGCGCGCCACCTCCTCGACCCGAAGGCCCGCCGCATCGTAGCCGGCTATCGCCTCCGCCGCCTCCTCATCGTTCCTCGGCAGCAGGTATACCTGATCGAAATGCGCGCCGAGCCGTTCCAGCATGGCCGCGACTTTCTCTCCGTCGGTGACGCTCGGCGCGGCCACCTGTCCCGCCTCCAGCACCGGGCGGCCGGTGTAGAAACGCAGTGGCCATCCGCGGTCGGCGATCAGCAGGTCATTCGGCCCGGTATGTTCCTCAACCCACCGATCGAGCGCGGTGTAGCGTGGGGTCACATCAGTCGAGACCGCCTCAGCGAACAGCGGGCCGATGACAATCGGCAGCGCCACGATCAGCAGCAGGGGCCACCGCCGCGTCAGCGCGTCCTCAGGCAACCTCGCGCGCGCCCCCCATGCCAGGCCCGCGAGCAGCAGGCAGGCGTAGACGGACATAAAGTAGCGCGTGGTGGGAGGCTCGTCCACGTGGTAGCGCAGGTAGGTGAGCAGCACGATGGCGAACTGGCCGGCGGCGCAGATGACGCCTCCCCAGATGAGCGCGCCCGTTCGCGTCCAGCCCGAGGGGAGCGCCTGCTCAGCGCCATTCCGGCGCACCAGGTGATAGCCGACGAGCATGAAGATGAAGGCCAGCAGCAGCGGCCCGAGGTCGTAGTAGACCGACTTGCCGGTGAAGTAGAGGATGACCGACAGCGGCCGCATGTTTGCGGGCCGGTCGGGGCCGAAGAGCACTCCGTGGAGGTAGAGGTTGCGGATCAGCCACGGGAGCATCGTCAGCGCCATCCCCGCCATTGCGGCAATGAGGCTGTTGCGACGCACGTTCTTCTCCCGCTCATCCTCGTCGGGTGGCGACAGGAGAGCCGCCCCTGCCAGCGCCGGCACGAGAGCGATGCCGACGTAGCGCGTCAGCACCGCGCCACCGCCCAGCACTCCGGCGAGGAAGCCCAGCCACGCGCTCCTGCGTGTCGAAGTCGCTGCGGTCGCCGATGCCATGCACACAAGTGAAGCGAGCGTCAGCGGAATGAAGACGCTCTCCGACCACGCGCGGAAGGGCGCGCCCGCGAGGAAGATCAGGTGGAGGAACGCCAGCGTGCCCGCCAGCGCAAGCCCCGGCCGCCTCTGCCACGCCGTCAGCAGCCACACGGACGCGGCATAACCGGCCACCGAGACCGCCCAGGCGGCCATGCTCGCCGACAGCCCGAGCGCAAAGAAGATGGCCAGCGCCACCGGATAGGCAGGCGGCCAGTAGAGCAGCGTCTCGGGCGCCCGCTGCGAGTCTGCCGTCAGATGCCAGGTGCCGATGACGCGATCTTCAGCGATCGTGCGCGCGACGTCAACGTAGTGGATCGAGTCGGGGTTGAACTGCATCTTCCGGCAGGCGGCCGCAAGCAGCAGAGCCGTCGCGAACACGAGCAGTATGCGCCATCTGCTGGCCGCGCTATTCTCAGGCGCTTCATTGGTGCTCATCTGCCCGCCGGTCATCCTTCACCTCATGAAGGCGCGGTGTGCGTTGATGCCGAAGATAGTACCACATCGCGCAACGCCCGCCAATCGCGCTTGACTTCGCCTTCGCTACTCTCTACCCTTCAGAGGCTACCGCCGCTCGATCGGGGAGGTTATCCAACTCATGCAAACACGCAAGCTCGGAACCAGCGATCTTGAGGTGCCGGTGATCTGCTTCGGCTGCTGGGCGATCGCGGGAGATTCCCTGTGGGGGCCGCAGGATGAGCAGGACGCAATCGGCGCCATCCGCCTCGCCATGGACCTCGGCATGAACTTCTTCGACACCGCCGAGGGCTACGGGGCGGGCGACTCCGAGGCGCTGCTCGGGCGCGGCCTCAAGGGTATGCGCGACCGGGCGATCATCGCCACCAAGGCCTCGCCCTCACACCACGAACCCGCGAAGCTGCGCGAGGCCTGCGAGGAGTCGCTGCGGCAGCTCGGCACCGACTACATTGACCTCTACCAGCTCCACTGGCCGAGCCGCGAGGTGCCCTTTGCGGATACATGGGGAGCGATGGAGGAGCTTGTCGCGGAGGGCAAGGTGCGCGCGGCGGGCGTCTCGAACTTCGGCCCGCTGGACCTCGCGGACCTGCTGGAGGCGGGCGTCCCGGTCTCCAACCAGGTCAGCTACTCGCTGCTTTTTCGCGCCATCGAGTTCGAGGTGCTGCCGACCTGCCGGGAGAGCGACATCTCGATCCTCTGCTACAGCCCGCTGATGCAGGGGCTGCTGACGGGCAAGTTCGACTCGCCCGACGACGTGCCCGACGGCCGCGCGCGCAGCCGCCACTTCCACACCGACCGGCCCCTCGCGCGGCATGGCGAGGAGGGTGCGGAGGAGCTTACCTTCGACACCATCGCAGCGATCAGGGAGATCGCGCGGGAGATCGGGGAGCCGATGCACCGCGTGGCGCTGGCATGGCTGATCGCGCAGCCCGGCGTCGGCAGCGCTATCGTCGGCATCCGCAACCCCGAGCAGGCCCGTGACAACGTCGCGGCGGCTGAGCTTACGCTGCCGGACGACATCCTCGCGCGTCTGACAGAGGTAACCGAGTCGCTGAAGCAGCGCCTTGGCGCGAACCCGGACCTGTGGCAGGGCGACTCGCGGATGCGGTAGGGGAGACACTCACTCCCCTATCCGCTCGAGTTCCTCCAGCAGCGCCCGGCGGTGCTGGTAGAGCATCCGTGCGTCGCGCGTGAACTCGCGCGGGCTGGTGATGATGCTCTCGGGTATCGTCAGCAGAGCCCGCGCCTGCGCCTTATCGCGCCCCTCGATCCGCTGCGCCAGCGCGTGGAAGTACTCGTAGTCCTCCAGCCCCTCGCGCAGCATCTCCCAGCGGATCGAGTCGATCGGCCCCGTCACGATCGGCTCATGCTCGGCGTTCGGGTCAACGTTCGGCGGGTAGATGAAGCGCCCGTCTCCATTGCCCCACCAGCCGCCGCCGCTGGAGCGGTAGCTCATCGGGTCCTCCCACGGATTCTGCAGCCGTCCCGTCTCGCGCTGCCGCTGCGGCGAATTCCAGTAGTTGGTGGTCCAGATGAGCGCGCCCGTGACATCGTACTTCCACGTCATCCACTGCCAGATGCGCAGGTCGATAGCGTTGTGATCGGTGAAAAGCCCCGCCCACGGTGCCTTCGGGCCGGTGCAGACATACCACCAGATCTCCTCGCCCTCGGCCTGCCGCGCACGCGCCGCCTCCTCCTCGTAGTTGTGCAGCACCGGGCACCAGATGTCCAC
>JAAYJW010000299.1 GCA_012522765.1 candidate division WS1 bacterium
ACGAAGAACGAGTAAGCGTCTGCGCCCGGCCCGCGGAAGCTCACACTCGCGTCCACAGCGGCGAGGCCGGCGATCTGCAGCGTCATGGAGTCCGCGCCGCCCGCCGGGCTGTCGAAGCGAAGCTGCGACAGTTCGGCACCAGGATTCTCGCCCCACGCGCGGTAGAGCGTGAAGCCACGGGCGGTAGCATTGGCGTCCGGCTGCACCTTCGGCCGCAGGTCCACCCAATCGGCAAGCTCATCAGTCTGCAGCCCGCCCTCCTTCCACCACGCGGTGCCGACAAAGCCCTCGACGACAGCGGAGTTGTACTCCTGCACGTCTGAGGTAAGCGCGATCCAGCTTCGCGACACCAACTTCTGCCCCGGCTGGACCTCCTTGCAGATCCACTCGACTGTCGGGTACTCCTGCGACCCGCGCCAGTAGTAGAAGCGCTCGACAAGCTCAAGATCGATGATGAACAGGATGCCCGCGCCGGTCTCGGCGTCTATCACGCCGGTCCAGCCCTCGGTGAAGTCGTCCTGCCAGCCGTTCATGTTCGGGGTGGCGCGCACACCCTCGGCGGTGGGGAGATAGAAGGTCTCATCGCCCGTGATGTCTTTATCGCCGGGGCGGATGAAGCTGCGCTGCCAGAACGCCCGGGGGCGCTGCGAGCCGTTCTCGACCGTGATCCGCTGCTCGACGAGCGGCTTGCCATCCATAACTACGAGCTGCTTGGTGATCTTGTAGCCGCCATGCGCCTCGCCCGTCAGCCACACATGCGCCTCGGCGCCATCCCTCGCGAGTTCGGCGCGTGGGGTGAAGGCGGTGCCGGTGAAATCATCGCGGTCATCGAGGGCGCCGCCGTCCATGCCATCGGACCAGACGACGTCAACGCCATTGCGAAGATCGGTGAGGGAGGTGATGCGGCCGCCGTATTCGGGGACAACCACCATGCGCAGGAGTTCGTTCTGGACTACGATCTGCGTGTGGTCGCCTGCGTCTATAGTCTCAAGCTCCACGGCGGCGGCAGAAGCAACTGTCAGCGCGATCATCAGCCCGATCAGCAGGTAGAGATGCGGAGAGCGTAGCATGGATCGCTGCCTCCTGTTGCAGTTGTAGATTTCCAGAGCTATTCCACGCTCCCGTCATGGAACCTGCATTGTCTTTAAGCGGATATCGCTGGCTTATGAAAATTTCTCAGATACGAACAGGAGGTGACTGCCTGCACATGTGGAACAAGAGCAATGACGGACCGCCGGATTCACAATCCATGATCGGAGGAGGTCCACCATGAAACGCGGCTTTACCCTGATCGAACTGCTGGTCGTGATCGCCATTATTGCGATCCTTGCGGCGATCCTGTTCCCGGTCTTTGCCCGGGCGCGGGAGAAGGCGAGACAGGCAAGCTGTCTGTCGAACATGAAGCAGATCACACTCGCGTTCGGCATGTACTGCCAGGATTACGACGAGCGGACTCCGCTGAACATGACCTACGTGCCTCTGAACTGCCGCTGGTTCAACACCATGGTGCCGTACATTATGAACGAGCAGGTGCTGCAGTGCCCGAGTGATCCGGACCTCGGCCGCGCCTACGCGCAGCCGTACGGGTGGGGCTACCACAAGCTTCACGTCGGCCCGGTGACCGCGAGCTATGGTGGTGCGATCCCGCTGGCGAGTATCAAGCACCCGTCTGAGCTGGTGGCATTCGGCGAGATCTCCGCTGTGCGCTTGACCGGCCACGGCTGCTTCAACACCGATGGCCAGTGGACGTATGACACGTGGGCGCCGGATCGGCACAATGACGGCATGAACTGCGGCTTCGTGGACGGCCATACGAAGTGGTTCTCCGTAAGCCACATCAAGGGCGTCTACAGCGAGACGCGCAACACGTCCATCATGTTCTGGGATGACGACAGCGCGGCGTGAGATCCAGTGGTCGAGAAGAGCACAAATGCGGCCCGGGCGACCCGCCCGGGCCGTTATTTACATCTACCGTAGGCATTTCTGCCAATTTGGGGAGGTAATTGCATAGCACCGCCGAACCAGTACCGGCACGGCCGTACAATGACTTGAGGAGGGCTTCATGAGTAAACGCGGCTTCACGCTAATCGAACTGCTGGTTGTGATCGCCATCATTGCGATCCTCGCGGCGATCCTGTTCCCGGTCTTTGCCCGGGCGCGGGAGAAGGCCCGCCAGACGTCCTGTCTCTCGAACATGAAGCAGATGGGCCTGGCGTTCCAGATGTACGGGCAGGATTACGACGAAAGGGCCCCGCTGCTTCACTACGCGCCGGTCGAATGCCGTTGGTATAACACCCTGATGCCCTACATCAAGAACGACCAGGTGTTCCTCTGCCCCAGCGATCCGTCCATGGTGAGAGGCTATGATATGCCTCTGCAGTGGATTCAGTTCGTGAGCGGCTACACCCACGGGGGCATTCCGTTCGCGAAGATACAGCACCCCGCGGGACTGATGGTATTCGGCGAGATCGACCGACTGGCCGAGCCTCCCGGGACCGGCACCTTTGATGCCGGCGGAAACTGGGGGCGTGGGCGGTGGGCACCCGAACGCCACAACGACGGCATGAACTGCACCTTCGTTGACGGCCATGCGAAGTGGCTGACCGGGCAGTTCATCAGGGGCGAGTACTCCAAGGGCACGGACGGCTCCATCCTCTTCTGGGATGACGACAGCGCGGCGTAAGAACAGTCGACCGAGAACGTTATAGCGCGGCCCGGGCGAGTCCATCGCCCGGGCTTTTTCTTTGTGCCGCGCTGCTGCGGCGCCGTTTGGAGTCGTTGTCGTGGCCGTTGTCGTCGTCGTTGTGGCCCCTGCGCCCTCGCAGGGGGCGGCGCGCAGCGCCGCGGTCGTTCGAACGGCAAACGGCAACGGCTGCCCCTCCCCCTCGGTCCCCCTCCCCCTGCACTTCGCTGCGCGAAGTGGGGCGGGAGAGGGGGAGGAACGACAAACGACTTACGGCAACGGCAAACGGCGGGGGCCTCAGCCCCGTCGATCCCCCCTCTCCCTCGGACTTCGCTGCGCGAAGTGGGGCGGGACGAGGGGGGAGGAACAGCCACGTGGTCGTTGTGGGACAGGCTTTCCAGCCTGTCGAGGTCATGTTGCCCTCAACGACGCACTACACCCTCCCGCCACGGCAGCGACAGCCGGGCCGCCGCTACTCCGCCAACGCTGTCCTCAGCGCGAGGATGTGGTCGATCAGCCGCGTGCGCAATGCCGCATACTCCTCGTCGCTCAGGTCCTCGCCGTAGGAGTACTGGTTGACCGCATCCGTCAGCGACAGCACGGCGTCAAGCTCGCCCAAAGCGGCTGCTGCCGTGGCCTGCTGGGCCGCATTGCCCTGCTCCGCGCGAGCCGCGAGCGACTTGAGCGTGGCGATGTAGCGCATGTCGTCCACGCCCTCGCGGATCGACTCCCAGTCGAGCGTCGGGATCGGACCATCCTCGCCGGGGTAGGCGGCGCAGTGGTCGCGGGAGGTGCCATCGAAGTCATTGTACGGATCGCCCACCGCGTGCTGGTAGTGCCAGTAGTACATGGCCTCCGCGGGGCGGCGGTAGAAGCCGAGGCCCGAGGAGTTGCGCGCCTGCCGGCAACTGTAGAGATACGCCGGACCGTAGCGCATGTAGCGCTTGCCTGAGGCCAGCAGTCGCTCCTCCTGCTCGGCAGTGTACTCGATGTTCCCGCACCAGATGTCGAAGGTGTCGCCCCACTTCTCGCCTGCCGCGTAGTTGTTGACGGTGATGTAGCTCACCGCGCCGGGGACCTGCCCGATCAGACCGCAGAGGTAGTTCGCTTTCTCCCCGCGCTCATCGTGGTTGCCGATCTCATCCACCGGATAGAACATAAGCTGCGGGGTGTCCTCCCGGTCGGAGAGCACCTGCAGCCTCCGGATCACCTCGATGTACATCGCCTCGAAGTTGTCCGGGAAGTGGCGCTTGACGGTGCCCTCGATGGGCGGGTAGTAAGGGATCGGTCCGGTGATGCCCATGCTGTAGAGGCGTTGCAGCAGCGCAAGCACCTCTGCGTCATCATACTGCAGTTGCCCGTCCACGTTGGCGATCTTCGGGCCCGTGTTGAGCGTCACCGCGGTGCAGCCATGGGCGATCATGTCGCGGATCTGCGCGTCCATCCGCTCCCCCTCGACATGGGTGTCGTGCCAGTACATCCCCACCGTGCGCTCCGCAGGCTCCAGCGCGAAGGGCAGCACGGTCAGCTTCAGCTCAGTCGCCCATTCGCCACTATCGGCGATAACGCGCACAGGGCCGCTGTATGCACCCGGAGCGGCATCTTCGGGCACCTGAACGGTCAGCCAGAACTGCTGCGCGGTGTCGGCGTCAACGTCCACGCTCTCGAATAGTTCGAGAAGCTCCGGCACGGTGCGCCACTCCTTACCCCATGAGGAGCCGATCTTCTGCGGCCAGCAGACCACCTTGCGCACCTCGACCGCCGAAGCGGGGATGGTGGCCGCGCCCATCTGCAGGTCGCCCACCTCCACGCGCACGTTCGTCAGCGGCTCGAGGGCGCGAATGGCGACCGTGGCCGGCTCATACTCGCCCGGCGTGGCGGTGGCGGCAAGCTCGCGACCGGCGGTCTCCGCGGTCGGCACCGCGTGCAGGTAAATGTACTCCATCCAGTTCGGCGCCCAGCCGATGAAGCCGCGAGCGCGGTCGGCGTCGGTCGGCTCAACCATCTCGCCATACTCGGGATAGTCCATCTCCACGAAATTCTGCTCGAATGCCTCCTGCTTAAGGCGCTCGAAGGTCGCGCGGATCTGCTCGATCTTCGCGTCGGCGAACTGCTGCTCCTCGGGCGTTGTGGCGGGCAGGACGACCATGCCGTTGATCGCCCAACTCTTCTTTGCCGGATCCTCATGCTCGGCATCGAGGGTGATCTCCAGCCGGCCGTCCTGCACCACCGCATCAAAGACCACATCGGTCATGAGCGACTGCGGGTAGACGACCTCGTCCACCACGCGCTCGCCCTCGGCCTCGATCCAGAAGTTCTGCGGTCCGCTGCTACCGAACGCCTGATCGCCGTGGAAGGTCATGACGCGCCACGTTCCGTTGGGGACATCCACCGCGAAGGTCTGGCGCACCTGCGTGTGATAGTACTCGCTGACCATCAGCAGGTCGCGATAGAGCGCATCGGCGGCAATCCCGCCTCGGTCTCTCTCACCAAGGCCGGGGATGGCCGCGCTGGCGGGGCCGAAGTTGCTCTCGGTGACCGGCTGGCCGTCGAGGTAGGGCATCCAGCCGAAGCCCTTCTCCTGCGAATACGCCGCACGGGAGTCGCTGGCGTGGAACTGCGCGAAGACCGGGGAGTCCGGCGGGCCGAAGTCGAAGGCCCACCAGGTATGCCCGCCTTCGGTGCGCTGAGGTGAATCGGCGCTGACTGTGGTCGCCTGCGCCTCACCGCCCTCGACCGGCGCGCCCCAGACCTCGACCTCGGAGATGGTGATGTAGGTCTTCCCCTCGCCGAGCCTGAAGACGAGGCGCAGGCCATCGGCGACGCGATTCACCGCGAGTTCGTTCCAGCCATCAACGACCGGCGCAATATCCGCCACTCGCAACGCCTCGGGGAACTCGAGCGGATCGCCTTTGACGGAGACCTCGATCTGCTCGGTGCCGTGCGGGCCCTCGTCGCGGCTGAGCATGCAGATGCGGAGGCGGTCGATCCGGAAGGCCGCGCCAAGGTCGATCAGAAGCTCACCCTGCGCCTGTCCCTGCCAGTAGGCGTAGGGGTTTGGCTCGCGCCGGTAGTCGAATGAGGGGTCACCGTTGGTGAAGGCGCCCTCGGCGAAGGTGTAGCGCGTTTTGCCCTCTTCGGCGGCCGCAAGAGGCGGGGTGACTTCATACGCGCCACCTGTCGGGTGCATCGGCTCCTCGGCATAGGCGGTATTCTCAGGGTTGGCGAGGCCGTTGTCGGTCAGCAGCCAGCTTTCCTGTGCGAAGCTGCAGGCGGCGAAGAGCATGATCGCGGCTGTGACAGCGATGAGTCGAGACATGGTGGACCTCCATCTGCAAAGCTGCATCAGCGTCTATCAGGCAGAAGGTCATTTCGCCGGAGCAGTGGCCGGGACCTTGCAGGGTGGCGCATTAGGCGAACCACATCTACTTCGCAGGCGTCAGTTAATGTGCTCTGCACTCCGCCTATGCGCAGGTATCGCGGCCCCTCAGCGGGAAATGCCGCGGGTCGCATCGCAGCATGCACAGATGCCCCACCAGGAGGCACACCAATGCGTTCAGCTCATCTCGCGGCCGTGGCCGCGCTGCTGCTCTTCATCGCTATTCCCTGCCTCGCCGCCGACACCGATGGCGATGGCATCTCCGACGAGATCGAAGAGCGCCTCGGCACCGATCCCGATTTCGCGGAGACTCTCCAGGTCATCAACGAGGACGGCGTAGAGAATGAGGCCGCCCGTGCGAAAGAGGGCTATGATGCGACCAAGGACGTGGTGAGCGTCGAGTTCGCGCACATCGCGGGGGATCGCTACCTCTGGCGCACCACATTCGCCGCACCTCCGACGCTGGAGAACACGGTGCATCATATCTACGTTGATGCCGACGAGAACCTCGAGACCGGGCGCGACAACGGCACCGGCACCGACTACATGCTCAGCGTGGTAAGCGGCAACGGCACCTCCTCCTACTACTCCCCGACCGCGGAACGCGCGGCGGGCCCCGTCGTACACTTCGCGGCGGAGGGCAATTCGCTCTACACCTGCGCAGACGTCGAACTCGGCCGCGATGAGGCAGGCGCGCGCTACGCCATGTGGGTGCTGGTGCACACCGCGCAGGCCGACCCGCCAATGAGCGACAACACCGGGCGCTTCACCGTGCAGGGCATTCCTGTAAACGAGCGGGAGAAGATCATGCGACCGGGCGATCTGACGGAGAACACGAACGTGACCGCGACCTTCGGGCTGGACGTCATCCGCCCCGTGCTGGCCGACGCGGCGAACGTGAAGGTCAAGTACGATGAGCTTGACCTTGACGGCTACGAGGTGGACCTCTTCACCCAGCAGCGCTACGGTCACCTCGTATCGCGTGGCGCAGGCTCCACTGCCTCTCACACCGTCCAGCGCCCCGGCCGCTATCACGTCGGCTTCATGATGTATGACGACGGCAACCCCGACCGCGTGGTCATCCGCGTGAATGACGAGTTCGCGGGCCTTGCGGCGGGCAATGCGAACAACAACCGCACATGGATCTACTGGCTCACCGAAGCGCGGGACCTGGGCGCCGGTGACGTGGTGAGCTTCGAGGCAGCCGGCAGCGCAGGCAAGCACGGGATCGCCTACGCGTTGCTGATGCCCGACGCGCCCGAGGTGCGCGAGATGGAGTATCTCGTGCAGCACACGAACTGGATCGCGCCGGTCGGCACCGACGGTGAGGCGGTCATCTCGTGGACTACCACCTGGCCGAGCGCGAGTCGGTTCGAGTACGGGCCGACTAACGCCTACGGGGAGGTCGCGACCGAGGACTGCTACCGCCTCGTGCATCGCGCGCGACTGACCGGGCTCCAGCCGGGCATGACCTACCACGGCCGCGGCGTCGGCATCCTCGCCGATGGCACGGAATACCACGGTCCCGACATCACCTTCACCGCGGATGGCATCGACCCGCCGCAGACAATCGCGGGCGCAAACGAGGTGCCGCTGACGGTGCGGAACTGGCACGATGTGGACGCGGTCAACTGGCCGGTCACAAGCGGCGTGCCCTTCCCGCAGGGGCATCTCGGCAACGTGGACGACGTGCGCGTGATGCTCGCGGGCGAGGAAGTCATGGCGCAACTCAAGCCGCTCGGCATCTGGCCGGATGGCAGCCTCAAGTGGGTGCTGGTGACGATCCTCGCGAACGTGCCCGCGGGCGAGAGCGCGCGCTACGTGCTGGAGTACGGGCGCGATGTGGACAACATGCTCGCGAGTGCGCGTGTGCAGCCGATCGCGCGGGATGAGGGTGATCACGTGGCGCTCGACACCGGCGCCGCGCAGTTCACCATCGACGCTCACGGGCAGCTTGTCGGCCCGAACGGGCCGGTCGTCACGGAGATCGTCGAGACCGAGCGCGGCGCGTTCAGTTCGGCGCTCAGCAATGCTGAGGTGACCATCGAGGAGTTCGGCCCGATCCGTGCGGTGGTGAAGACCGTCGGCGATCTCGTGGCCGAGGACGGCTCCGACAGCTTCCGCATCGAGCAGCGCGTTGTGGCATATCAAAACCAGCCGATGGCCCATGTCTACTACACGTTCATCAATGATAACGACGAGACCGACTTCACCGACATCGAGCGGTTGAGCCTACGAGTACCCGCGACTACGCGCCTGTGGGATGCGCGCCTCGCGGAGGGCCAGCCGGTGGCAATGCAAACCGGCGACAGCGTCTGGATGCGCACCGATCGCGAACTGATCTCAAACGCCGGCGCGCCGCAGGAGGCGCGGCTGGAGGGCGGACTAACAGCCGCCGACGGCTCGATGGGCGTGTCGCTGCGCGACATGTGGCAGAACTACCCGGCGGGCTTCCGCATCGAGCGTGACAGCGTCGTGCTCGATCTCGCACCGGACTTCGAAGCGGGCTTCTATGACGAGTTCCCCTTCGAGAAAGAGGGCCATCAGCTTTACTACTACCTGCGCGACGGCACCTACACGCTCAAGCGCGGAATGGCGAAGACATGGGAGCTTCTGCTGAACTTCGGCGGCGAGCCTGCCGCCGCTGCGGAGATCTTCCAGCGCCCGCTGCTCCTGACCGCCGCGCCGGAATGGTACACCGGCAGCATGGCGTTCTACAACGTGGAACCGCGGAACGAGGAGATGTTCGCGGCCTACGAAGAGGCCGTGGACAGGAACATTCAGAATTACATCGCTGCCCGCGAGCGCCAGCATGACTTCGGCATGATGAACTACGGCGACTGGTACGGCGAGCGTGGCGCGAACTGGGGCAACATCGAGTATGACACCCAGCACGCGTTCTTCCTCGAGTACATCCGCTCCGGCAACCCGGACGCGTTCTTCCTCGGCGACGCCACGGAGATACATAACCGCGACATAGACACGATTCAGCCGGGCGTTGAGAACACCTACGGCGCAGGTCTCGCGTATGTGCATCAGATGGGCCACCTCGGCGGCTACTACACCGAGTCGGTCCCGGGGACACTGGGCATTCCGCGCTCAAGCGGCTCAGTCACCCATGCCTGGACCGAGGGGCACTTCGATCACTACTACCTCACCGGCGATCCGCGTTCGCTCGAGGCCGGCATGGCCATCGTGGACTTCTTCACCAACAAGGAGCTTTCGCGGCCCTACGACTGGGTCAGCGCTCGCGAGCCGGGCTGGCACCTGATCATGCTGGCCTCGGCGCTGGCGGCCACGAACGACCCCTACTACCTGAACGCCTCGCGCGTGGTGGTGGACCGCGTGCTGGAGACGCAGGACCCTGAGCCGCGGGAGTTGCCGGAGTATCAGAAGACGCCCGGCCACACCCATCAGACGGGCGGCTGGACGCGGATGATGGTGCCGGGACACTGCACCTGCGAGCCGCGACACCAGGGCAACGCGAACTTCATGATCGCCATCCTGCTCACCGGGCTTACCTACTACTACGACGTCACCGAGGAGCCCGCGGTGAAGGACAGCATCATCCGCGGCGCAGGCTACCTCGTGGATGAGATGTACTCCAACGAGATCCACGGCTTCCGCTACACGCCATGCCCGAACATGCGCTACAGTGCGGGCGCCTCGCCGCTGATGGTGGAGGCGATTGCGCGGGCGTATCGCTGGACAGGCGATGAAAAGCTGCTCGACCCGATCACCAACGGCCTCGCCTACGGCGCAGGTGGCTCCGGCTACGGCAAGAGCTTCTCGATGTACTACCGCTGCGCGCCGAGGCTGCTTGCGGACCTCGCGGAGATGGGGCTGGGGATCGAAGAGCAACGGAAGCCGACGCTGGTTCCCTTCAAAAAGCCCGACTGGATGAACGAGACGCCCGAGGAGCAGATGATCGTCGTGCAGGCTGAGGACTTCAGCGGCCAGGGCGGCGGCGAGGTCGGCATCATGAGCGATCGCCACGCCACGTGGGGGACGATGATCACCAAGTGGCACCAGGACGAAGGGCACTGGCTGGAGTGGACCTTCAACGTGCCGCAGGAGGGCAACTACCGGGTGATCTTCCGCTACGCCTCAAGCAGCGAGAACCCGCGGCGGAAGGTGGAGATTGATGGTGCGCTTCCGCATGACGCCGCGGCGGAGGTAGCATTCCCGCGTACAAGCGGCTTCGGCAATCACCCCGACGACTGGAGTTACCTCTCGCTTGCGGATGCCGGTGGCCATGAGGTTGCCGTCCCCCTGACCGCGGGCGAGCACACGATCCGGATGACGAACCTCGGCGACGGACTGGGGCTGGACTTCATCGTGCTGGTGAGGGACTGACGGCAGGGACTTACAATCACCCTTCGACTATCATGTGCCACGGGCGCCCTCGCCCGTGGGCCGTGACTCCGCGGTGGTCTGCGGGGGAGCGTCGTCGGAGGGGCCGCACGAGCCGCGATAGCCGTTTGTCGCGGCGAGGTCGGCCCGGTTTTGCAGCAACCTTAGCGGGCCGACCTCGTGCAGCCTGCTTCGCAACCTGCCCTCGTGCGGCCCCTCCAGCGGGCGCGTGGCGTTGTCGCTCTGTCCGAACGGCTGCCCCTCCCCGTAGCTTGCTTGCGCAAGCTCCTCCCCCTGCACTTCGCTCCGCGAAGTGGGGCGGGAGAGGGGGGACGACAAACGTCAACACACGATCGTCATGTGCCACGGGCGCCCTCGCCCGTGGGCCGTTCGCAAGACCGCTCTCGTACGGCACGACCCACGGGTCCCGCCCAAGGGCGGGATGGCACATGAAAGACGTAAGGGGCTGTAAGCCCTCGCGCGCTACCTACTCCCCCTCGCGTGTGGCTGCCATGCGGATTGCGACCGATACCGCATGCACCGCCTCGCGCGCGATTTCGTCATCCTCCGCCTCGACCATGATCCGCACCAGCGGTTCCGTGCCCGACGAGCGCACAAGTATGCGTCCTCTGCCCTCCAGACGCCGCTCCCAGCCGGAGATCTCCTCCAGCACCTCATCGCTGCCCTGCCATGCGTCTCGGTTCTCGGCGTGGATGTTCACGAGATGCTGGGGGATCTTCCGCACCGGCCCGGCGAGTTCCGCAAGGCTCTTCCCGCTCCTGACAACCACCTCGCATAGCCGTAGCGCGCTGCGGATGCCGTCACCGATCAGGCTGTCGCGGAAGATCAAGTGCCCGGACTGCTCGCCGCCCAGCAGCGCCCCCGTCTCGCGCATCCGCTCCACAACATGGCGATCTCCCACCGGTGTACGCTCGAGCGCTATCCCCGCATCCTCCAGCGCGCGTTCGAGGCCGTAGTTGTTCATGACCGTGCCGATCACCAGCGGCGGCTCCAGCAGTCCTCGCTGCTGCAGGTCCACCGCGAGGATGTACTTGCTGGCATCACCATCAATGACGCGGCCCCGGTGGTCGGAGAGCACCACGCGGTCCGCATCGCCATCGAACGCCACGCCGATGTCGGCGCCCTCCTGGACGGTTACCCTCGTCAGCAGCGCCGGGTGCGTCGAGCCGCAGTTGACGTTGATCTGCGCGCCGTCGGCATCGCAGTTGACCGCATGCACCTCGGTGCCGGTGTGTTCGAACGCCGCGGCGGCGAAGCTTGAGGCCGAACCATGGGCGCAATCGAGGAGCACTCGCAGGCCGCTCAGGCAGCCCGGCTCGACGCCCTCCAGCGCAATCTGAAGATACTCCGCCGCCGCTCCCGCATCTTCCGACCATGTGCCGCTACCAGACGCAGGTAGCAGGCAGCCGGCGGGGTGGCTGCGGATCAAGTCCTCAAGCCGGTGCTGGCGGTCGAGCGGGAGCTTGTGACCACCACGGCCGACCAGCTTGATGCCGTTGAACTCCGGTGGGTTGTGCGAGGCTGAGATGATCGCGCCGCCATCTGCGTCTCTGCGACTCACAAGCAGGCAGAGGCCGCCCGTCGGGATGACGCCGCAGTCCGTGACGCGGACACCGCAGCGGCACAACTCGTCGCGGAAAGCATCAGAAAGCTCCGGGCCGGAGACTCGCGTATCGCGAGCGAGCAGCAGGTGAGGCAGCGCGGCCTCCTCCCGCAGCATCGCCGCGAACGCGCGAGCCACTTCGGCGGCCAGGGCGGGTGTGATGGCGGTGCCGGCAAGCCCGCGCACGCCGTCGGTGCCGAAGAGTGTTTCATGGCTCTGCAGGGACTCGTGCGGCATTCTTCACCTCGTCGGTTGCGTCCGATGATCGGGGAATGACCTGAAGTAATTCTCTGTCGCGGGCGCGTTACCTGCGTCACTGGAAGTCCGCGCCGACCTCGCCTGCAGATGACGCGCATCTGAGGCTCGTGCGGCCCCTCCGCGTGCCTTTTGGCACCGCGCCATTCACGGGCGGCGAGGTTGGCCCAGACTGTGTCAATCCACCGCGAACCCCTGTACCGCGCCTGTCGCAGTCACCGCCATCGCCATCTTACCCCGAGCGGTGGTGAGCGTCAGCAGCGCATCCACTCTGCCTCCCGCCGCGCCGAGGCCGACAATCTCGCCCTCGCCGCTGAGCCGCACGACTTTCCCGTCCTCGCAGCCTGCGATGATGGCGGGCCGCTCGGCGCCCGCGGGCGTGATGACCTCAAGCTGCGTCGGCGAACTCGGCAACCGCGTTGCCCACACCTTGCGGCACTCGTGATCGAGCGCCACCAATAAGGCCCTCAGAGATAGCGACGATGATCTCCATGTCTCCATCGCCATCGAGGTCGGCCACAGACATGTCGCGCATCGTCTCGTAGGGGCGGTTGTTCGGGCCGGGGCCGAACTGTGCGTTGTGCAGCGGAGTGCCGCCAGCGTCGAAGACAGTGACGCGGTTCCAGACGCCGTTGGTGGCGCTGACAAGCTCCGGCGCGTCGTCTCCGTTCACGTCAACCCACTCGATGCCAGTGCGGTTCTGCGCCGTCCAGCCGCCCACCATCGTGTGGCCGGAGGGGACGCCGTAGAAGCGCTTGCCGACCTCGCGCAGGCTCTCGCTGTTGACGACGGCGAGGTTGTCCGTCCCGTTGGGCCAGCGCGCGACGAGCAGGTCGCGACTATCGCCGGGGCCGGGGACGATCAGGAACTTCCACCCGTTGCCCCAGAAGATCGGCATGCGCTTGATGAGCTCGCCCTCGTGGTCGAGTATCTCCAGCGTGCAGGCGCTGCCGACGAGTGCCTGGCTCTCGCCGCCGATGAAGATACCGGTGTGCAGGCCGTGGATGCCGGGGTAGGCGGACTTGAACCAGTACTGCTTGCCTGCCTCCCAGACCGCCTGGTCCATCTCCGAGATGAACTCCCACTTCCGCGCGCCGGTGTTGAGGTCGAATGCGATCACCTTCTCATCCGCGCAGCCGACCAGCAGCAGGTCGTGGTCGGCCCACCAGCGCAGCACGCGGATGGCGCCGTCGGTCTGCAGCGCGTGGCGCTCAGAGCCGTCCGCGGCCAGAACATGCACCGTCTGCCCCTGGGCGATCGCCATCAGATCCCCGTCCTCGCGCTGGATGACCTCGCTCGCCACCGGAGCGCCGCCGATCTCGCCGGTCACGCTGGCGGACATCTCCGCAGCGCTGAACTCCGCGGGCTGTGCGGCTGCTGCGATCTGCCGCTCGCGCTCATCGCCTGCGGGCGCGAGCAACTCGGATAGCTGCGCCCCCAGCGTCTGCAAAGCCGCCGGAGCGGGGGAGATGCCTTCGAGTGTCTGCGCGCCCGACTGCACCGCAATCGTCTGCGGCCCTGCGGCAGTCTGCGCCGTGACTGACGTGGCCTGAGTGGCGAAGACTTGCAGGTTGCCTGAGGCGAAGTCCCAGTGAACCGTCACCGGCGCCTCCGCGCTCAGCAGCGGCGAGTCCGTCAGCCCCAGCGCCACCAGATGGTCTGTCGCCAACACCGCGAGTTCGGCGCTGGAGCCGGAGTGCTGGCCGGTGAGCGCCAGTGCGGGCCCGGGCAGCGCGAGGATGGCCGCGTTCTCCGCGATCTGATAGCAGCCCAGGCGGTCATCGGCAACGCGTGGCGCGAGCAGGTGGAAGAAGCGGCGCTGCTGGCCCTCACGCGCGCTGCCGAGCCACTGCATCACCACCACGCCGCCGGGCTGTGCCTGCATGACCTCCGACGGGTGAAACTCGAAGCCGAGGTTGCTCGCCTCAGTGGTGATACCCTCCGGGCGGATCGAGACGCCGAGCAGCCCGGCATACATCCGCTCGGCGTCGGGGCGCTTCGCCATGACCTCCAGCCGCAGCGTGTGCTCGCCTGCGGCGAGGGTGTGCTGGCCGAGATCGGCGGCGGAGCGCGTGGCCGCGGCGGCGTAGTGATTGACGCCCTCAGCAACCGTTTCGCCATCAAGCCACAGGCGCAGGACGCCGCGGTCGGTGAAGTCGAGCAGGTCGGCGTAAACCTGCCCCGTCACAGGTTCCTCAAGCGTGAAAGTCATCTCCACCCAGTCGCCGGGGTCGATGGCCTTGAGCAGGATGATGTCAATGCTGTCGAGGCGCGAGAGCATCTCCTCCGCAGCGCGCGGGCCGCAGGTGAGGTCGCTCTCAAGCGCGGCGAACTCCAGCCAGCCATCCCGCGTGGCCTCCGGCGCGGTCCCCTGGACGATGAGCGCGTTGCGCTTGCCGTCCCATGAGCCGCCGACGGCCTGCCATTCGGTCTCGATCTTCATGTTGTCGCTGTCGGTGCGGAAGGTGAGGTCGTCGGCGAAGAGCGTGTAGCGGCCCTCGCGCTGGACGATGCTGCGCCGCCAGTTGGCGAAGGCCATCTTCGGCACCTCGCCGACGGCCCATGCGAGGCCATCGAGCGCCCCGTGGTCGAGCAGCGCCGCATCCATCGCCACGATCGGCTCCACCATCCCGTCGGCGGAGGTGATGATCTGATTGCGGTAGCCCTTCAGCAGCGTTGAGCCCGCGAGGCGCTGCTCCATCAGCGAGAAGGTGTGATAGGGCAGACGGCCGCCGCCGTTGTGCCCCTTGATCATCATCAGGTCGCCGCCGCCATCGAGCGTGGTGCGCCATGTGCCCCAGAGGAACTGCTGCTCGAGGGGAAGGTCGCTCCCGCGCGCGCGCCACATCGGCTCGGGCATCGGCTGCATCGTCCAGGTGTCGAGCAACTCGGTCGGCGGTCGCGCTTCGATCGCGTCCGGCCACCATGACTGGCCAAGGCGCAGGGCGTCGGTATCAAGCCCGGTGCGGTCGCGGTAGAAGATGAAGCGCCCGTCGCCGGTGATGTACGCCGCGCGGTGGAGGAAGTTGAGCGATGAGGCGCGCAGGCCCCAGTCGCTCTCCTGCCCGGTGAAGAGTATGTCCTGCGTCTTCAGCGCCTGGCGCAGGTTGTCCATACCGCCCCGGTAGCCGGACATGACCATGTAGTCGAGCAGCGGATCGTAGTAGGAGGTGTACCAGAAGAGATGGTCGTTCATCCCCGCAAACCACGCGCTGTTCTCGATACCGGAGAAGAAGGTCTCCGCCGATTCGCGTGATGCCTGCCAGACCGGCGCAGGGTAGTCGCGGTCGAAGTAGCGCGCGAGCGTCCACAGCGACATCGCCGACCAATCGGCATGGCGCCCTCCGACGCTCGATGCCGGCTGCATGCGGCCGTAGACGCCTTCCTTCGCGCGATGGGTAAGCTGGCGCGAGAGGGCGTTGGTGATATCAAGCCGCTGCTCGTCGGTGAAGAACGGGTCTTCCTCGATCAGGTCCCAGAACAGGATCATCATGTGAGCGGAGTAGTGATACGGCCCCGCCAGCGGGTCATGCTTGTTCTCGATCCGCTCCCCATCGAGGCGCTCAATCTCCGCGATGGCTTCGGCATCCGGGAAGGAGAGCCGCAGGAACTCCTGCGCGTGGTACTCATCGCCGGTCATGTAGTAGGCCGCCATGTGCTTGGAGATGATGTTCCAGCCGAAGTATCCGGAGGAGCCGTAGTAGCGCGATTCCTCCCATACGTTCATCTCCTCCGGCGCGCGTGGGACTGAGTAGCCGTCCGCGAGGCGTATCTCTCTCAGCCAACCGACGCTCAGGTCGCCCTGCCTGCCACCGGCGCCCTGCAGCAGCGCCACCAGCGCCTGCGCGGCGGCCGTCACGCCCGCGTCATCGCTCCCGCCCGCCAGGATCGCGTTGCGGCCATCGCCAAACGGGTTGTGCAGAGTGCG
>JAAYJW010000300.1 GCA_012522765.1 candidate division WS1 bacterium
ACCATCGCGCTGACCGTGCATGAATTCGCACACGCCAAGCGGGCGCAGATTGCCGGCGATGAGACCGCGCACGCACTGGGCCGTGTGTCACTCAATCCCCTCGATCACTACGATCCGGTGGGGACGACGATGATCCTGCTGTTTGGGATCGGCTGGGGTAAGCCGGTGCCGGTGAACCCGCTGAACTTCAAGCGGCCGCGCTGGGACTCGGTGGCAGTAGCCGCCTGGGGCGCGGGTGCGAACATCATCACCGCCGCGATCGTGGGGCTGCCGATCCGTTTCGGTATCGCCGGCGACTATCTCATGCCGCTCACGATCATCATGTATCTGAACCTGATGCTGGCCTTCTTCAACCTGCTGCCGCTGGGGCCGCTGGATGGTTCGGCTGTGGTGCAGGGGCTGCTGCCTGTGCGGCAGGCACGGCGTTTCGCGGAGTTCTCACACCGCTGGGGCTTCATGCTGCTGATGCTGATTATCATCTACAGGCCGCTGGCGCACATACTGATCTGGACACCCGTGGGGCTGCTGAGCTGGCTGATCACGGGCCGACCACTGTTCTTCTGAGTTGGAGTGATTGCGTTGGGCAAGAAGGGCCGGATTCTCAGCGGGCACCGACCGACTGGCCTGCTTCACATCGGGCACTACGAGGGGACGCTGCGCAACTGGGCGGCGCTTCAGGACGACTACGACTGCTTCTTCTTCATCGCCGACTGGCATGCGCTCACGACCAGTTACGATCAAACCGAGCTGCTTCCCGAGCGGATCGAGCAGATGGCGATAGACTGGATGGCGGCGGGCCTTGACCCCGAGCGCAGCACGCTCTTTGTGCAGTCCAGCGTCCCCGAGCATGCCGAGCTTTACCTGCTGCTGGGGATGGTGACGCCGGTGTCGTGGCTTGAGCGCTGTCCGACTTACAAGGATCAGATCGCAAACCTGCGCGATGTAGACGGGGCCGGCGCTGGCTTTGGGCTGCTCGGCTACCCGGTTCTGATGGCGTCTGATATCATCATGTACAAGGCGAACGTGGTGCCGGTGGGCGAGGATCAGCTTCCGCATCTTGAGTTCACGCGGGAGATCGTGCGGCGCTTCAACAACTTGTTCGGCGAGATCTTCCCCGAGCCGGACGCACTGCTGTCGGAGTTCGCGCTGGTGCCGGGGATTGACGGACGCAAGATGAGCAAGTCGTACGACAACGCCATCAACCTCGCCGACTCGCTGGATGAAGTGGCGAAGAAGATGAAGTCCATGTTCACGGACCCGGAGAAGCTGCGCATGGGCGATCCGGGGCATCCGGACATCTGCCCGGTGTTCACCTACCACCGGATGTACAACACCGACCCCGCGCGTCTCGATGAGATCAAGGTCGAGTGCGAAGCCGGCAGCCTCGGGTGTGTGAAGTGCAAAATGGAGGCAACGGAGCGGCTGGTGGAGGCCCTGGGCCCGATCATGCAGCGGCGGGCGGAGCTGGCGGGGAATCTCGACTACGTTCACGAGGTATTGCGTGAGGGCGCCGCGAAGGCGGGCGCGATTGCGGAAGAGACCATGCGCGAGGTGCGCGCTGCCCTGAGCCTGACATCGGTCTAACGGAGGCCTGCCGCTCAATGAAAGCCGTCCTGCTGTGTGCCGGTCAGGGGACGCGACTGCATCCCCTCACCTTCAACCGTCCGAAGCATCTGCTGCCGGTGGCCGGCCGCGCGGTGCTCGATCATGTGCTCGAGTCGCTCGCCGGCGCCGGGGTAGAGGAAGCGGTCTTTGTCGTCGCGCCGGGCGAGTCGGACATCCGTTCATTCGTGGGAGGCGGTGAGCGCTGGGGCATGAGCGCGTCGTTCTGCGAGCAGGACGCGCCGCTGGGTCTGGCGCATGCCCTGAGCTGCGCGCGTGGGTTCATCGGTCCGCAGGAGCGTTTTCTGATGTACCTCGGCGACGATCTGCTCGGTGATGGCGTCGCCGAATTCACCGGCGAGTTCATGGCCTCAGGTGCCGACGCGTCACTGATCGTCCAACCCGTCGCCGATCCCCGGGCTTTCGGAGTGGTGGTGCAGAAGGCCGGCGTGGTCACACGTCTGGTGGAGAAGCCGGAGGTGCCGCCGAGCAGCCTTGCGATCGTGGGCGTCTACGGCTTCGGCCCGCGCATCTGGGAAGCGATTGACAACATCACGCCCTCGGCGCGAGGTGAGCTTGAGATCACCGACGCCATCGAGCATCTCGTGGAGACGGGCGGGCGCGTGGAGTGCCATGTTAGCGACGGCTTCTGGGCCGATGCAGGCTCCCCCGAGGCACTGCTTCGCGCGAATCGCTTCTTTCTCGAGCGGATGGACGCTCGGAGCCACGGCGACGTGGACGGGGCTTCCACCGTTGAGGGTCATGTTCAGATAGGGGCCGGGGCCCGGATCGTGCGCTCGAACATCGTTGGCCCGTGTCTCGTCGGTGAGGACTGTGTGATCGAGGATAGCAGCGTGGGCCCGGGCACTGCGCTGGGCATTGGCTGCAACCTCAGGCATGCCTCGGTGAGTGACAGCATCATTGACGATCACACGCAGATCGAGCACGCACAGGGGCTGACGATGAGCATTGTTGGTCGTGACGCGATACTGTGCAGCGTCGGCGGTCAGCGAGCGTTATCGCTGCTGCTGGCGGACCGCAGCCGCATCATGCCGTCGGTTGGCGGGTGATTGGACTGGCTCGCGACCTCGGGGCGCAGTTTGAGCAGTTCGATGGCTATCCCGTGCGGATCGAGATCTTTGAAGGGCCGCTGGACCTGCTGCTACACCTGGTGCAACGGGAGGATGTAGAGGCGTCGGAGGTGGACATCGTTCAGATCACCGACCGCTTCCTGCAGTACCTCCGCACTATGGCACAGGTGAACATCCAGGTGGCGAGTGACTTCATCGTCACGGCGGCTTCGCTGCTTTTGCTCAAGTCGCGTTCGCTGCTGCCGCGAGAGGAGCCGCCGGACGACGAGCCGCTTGATGAGGGTGATCCGGCGGTAGAGCTGGCGCGGCGACTGGCCGAGTACCGGACGTACAAGGAGGCCGCCGAGATCCTCGCCGAAGCGCGGGAGGCGCGCAAGCGTATCTACCTGCGCCCGATGACCGGGGATGAGGCCGTTGGCGCCGGTGTGGTGCCCCTGCAGGATGTTTCGATTTTCGACATTGTGGCGGCCATCCATGAGATGCTCGAGCGGGCGAAGGAGCCGCCGCCACACGCGGTCGAGCGCGAGGAGATCAGCGTCGGTGACCGGATTGACCAGGTAATTCGCTACTTCCGGCTGCGCGGTGGCGGGCGCGTATCGTTTCAGGAGCTTGTGCCTGAGTCCGCTACTCGTGTGTTCATAGTAGTCACTTTCCTCGCGGTGCTGGAGATGATCCGCCGCGGGGAGCTGTTGGTGTCGCAGGAGATTCCGCGCGGGCCGATCGAGCTTGAGTTCATCCGCAAAGAGGAGCCGACGCATACGTGAGCTACGACCGGGCTGAGAGAGTTCTCGCACTGCAGGCGGTGATCTTTGCCGCCGAGTCGCCCTGTGAGGAGGAGCGCCTCGCGCTCGTGCTTGAGGTCCCTTTGGAGGACATCGAGGAGCTCGTGGAGGAGTTATCGGCCGCGATGGGCGACAGCGCGCTGCAGATTGTGCGCCTCGCCGGCGGCTATCAGATGGCTACGCGCCCGCGCTACGCGGGCTACGTGCAGCGGCTGCGTGAGCCGGAGCCCGAGCGGCTGTCGGCCCAGGCCCTGGAGACGCTGGCGATCGTGGCCTACCTGCAGCCGATCACTCGGCCGGAGATCGACGAGATTCGCGGCGTAAACTCCACCGGCTCAGTCAATGGCCTGCTGGAGAAGGGCCTCATTGAGATCTGCGGGCGCAAGGATGCCCCCGGCCGGCCGTTTCTGCTCTCGACCACCGCGCACTTCCTGTCGGCGTTCGGCCTGAGCAGCCTTGAGGAGCTGCCGGAGCTGTCGCCGACTGAGGGCGACTTCCGCGAGCAGCTTCGCGAACTGGTCGCCAGCGGTGAGATCGAGCCTGAGGGGCTTGAGGCGGCCGTGGAGACGGAGGGCGAAGCTGAGGGCGACGCTGCCGCTGAGGATGAGCCCGCTGCCGCAGAGGCCGAGCAGCAGGCAGCGGAGCCGGATGGTTCCGCGCGTGAAGAACAGGATGTGCCGATGGATGCCGCCGGCGAAGGGGGCACGGGATGAAGCGTCACAATGCGAAGGCGCTGACATTGCTCGTTGCCGCCACCATCTTCGGCTCGCTGGGCGGCGTGTGGGCGACGCAGCCGCCACCGCCGGAGTTGAACTCCGCGTCCGCGGTGCTGATTGAGCCGGGGACCGGTCAGGTACTGTACGCGCGCGCGGCCGACGAGCGGCGACCGATGGCGAGTCTCACGAAGATGATGACGGGGCTGCTGGTCGCCGAGGCCGGGGATCTGCGACGGACGGTGGAGATCAGCGCTTCAGCGGCGGCCGTGGGCGAGACGAGCATGAACCTGACGGCAGGCGAGGAGCTTCTGCTCTACGACCTGCTGCTGGGCGCGATGCTGCCCTCAGCCAACGACGCCGCGGTGGCCTGTGCGGAGACCGTCAGCGGATCGCTGGAGGCGTTCGTGGAGCGGATGAACACGCGCGCGCTTGAACTCGGCATGACGGGGACGAACTTCGTCAACCCGCACGGGCTTCATGATGACGATCACTACTCCACCGCGCGGGATATGGCGACGCTCGCAGTCCAGGTGATGGGGCGGGCCGAACTGCGGCCGATCGTGCGCATGCAGGAGGCCACGGTGCCGTGGGCGGGTAAGCCGTACGATCGCACACTCAAGAACAGAAATCAGTTGCTGGCACAGTGGGATGCCTGCGATGGGATCAAGACCGGGTATACCAAACAGGCGGGACGTTGTCTTGCCGCCAGCGCGTATCAGGACGGCTGGCGGCTGATCTGCGTGGTTATGGACTCGAAGGACGCGTGGACGGACGCGCAGACACTGCTGACGTGGGGCTTCGACCGGTTCTACAAGGTGGCGCTGGTATCGCGCGATCTAACGCGGGCTACCGTGGAGGTGCGCGGCGGCACGGTGAACACCGTGGAGGCGGAGGCGGCCGAAGACGTGCTCGCGGTGCTGCCGACTACGTCACGGCCGGCCGAGCCGGTGCTCGTCGAGCAGATTGCGACCGCACCGGTGCAGGCGGGTGACGCCGTGGGGCAACTGAGCGTGGAGATGCCGGACGGCTCGCTGCGGACGGTCGAGTTGCTGGCGCTGGAGGATGTCGCGAGATCTCCGTGGGCGCTGCTGATGGGCGACGGGCGATACGTGGCCGCAATGGCGGCACTGGTGCTACTGGCTGTGGGGGTGTTGGCGCATGGAGCGGTTGCAGAAGCTATTGGCGCGCGCCGGTCTCGGTAGCCGTCGAAGCTGCGAGGAGCTTATCCGCGCAGGCCGCGTGACAGTCAACGGTGTGCGGGTGGAGGAGCTTGGGGCAAAGGCCGACGCCGGCGATGACATTCGCGTGGACGGCCGCCGCATCCGCCTCCCGGAGAGCCATGCCTACCTTGTGCTCAACAAGCCCCCCGGCTACGTGACCACTCGCGACGATCCGCAGGGCAGGCCAACGGTGATGGACCTGGTGCCGCAGCAGTTCCGCAGCCACGTCTTCCCCGTGGGCCGACTGGATCGGGACACCACCGGCCTGCTTCTGCTCACCGACGACGGCGATCTCACCCAGCGCCTGTTGCACCCGCGCCATCACATCCCGAAGGAATACCTCGCGGACGTGGAAGGGACGCCATCGGAGACACAGCTTCGCAAGCTGCGGTCGGGCATTGAGTTGCAGGACGGGCCGACGCAGCCCGCCGAGGTAATGCTGGTGGCCACCGGCGGCGGCGAGAGCCGGTTGCGCGTGACGATCACCGAAGGGCGCAACCGCCAGGTCCGGCGCATGTTCCACGCGATCGGTCATCCGGTCAGGCGGCTCAAGCGAGTCGCGATGGGGCCGCTGAGGCTGGGGGAGCTTTCGCTTGGCGAAGTACGGCCGCTCAGTCGCGGTCAACTCGCGGCGCTGCGCGAGGCCGTGGGGCTGCCGCCGGGCGTGGAGGCGCGGTGAGATGAGGCAGCCCGAGGCGGCGATGGTGGAGCGGCAGTGGCGGGAGGAGCCGTTGCGTCGGGCGTTGTCATCCCTCGCGGCTGAGGGCGGTTATCCGCTTTACGTGGTAGGCGGCGCGGTACGAGACGTGCTCCTGGACCGCGAGGCGGGGGACTGGGATATTGCCGGACATGGCATCATCGAGTTGTCGCGTCGCTTCGCGGCTGAGCATGACCTGCGCGCGGTGGTGCTGCATGAGGAACTGCCGACGGTGCGGATCATCCTCCGCCCGGGGGACCCGATCGGCTTCGTGGACCTCGTCGAACTGCGCGCGCCGACCATCGAGCAGGACCTCGCTCTACGTGACTTCACCATCAACGCGCTCGCGTGGGACATCAGGGGCGGGACGAGCATCATTGACCCCATTGGCGGGATGGCGGACCTGCGGGCGCGCTCGATCCGTTCTGTATCACGCGACCGGCTAGCCGACGATCCGCTGCGCGTACTGCGGGCGTTTCGCTTCGCGGCGCAGTTCGGCTTCAACATTGAGCAGCGAACCGGTGAATGGAGCGCGGAGCTTGCGCCGGCGCTCGACGGGATCGCGGGCGAGCGCATCGGGCAGGAGATTGTGAAGCTCTTCGCCGCGACTCATGCCGCCGACGCTGTGCAGGCGGCGGAGAACCTCGGCGCACTGGACAGCATCATCCCGCCGCTGGCTTCCCTGCATGGGGTCGAGCAGGGCGGGTTTCATCACCTCGATGTGTTCGGCCACACGCTGCTGGCGTTGCATGAGATCGAGCGCGTCATCAGCGATCCGTCGCCGGTATTCCCGCGCTCGGCTGAGGCCATCCTTCTGTGGCTTCGTGACCCGCTCAACCGAGCGGCGGTGCGCCTTGCGGCGCTCTTCCACGACGTCGGAAAGCCCGAGTGCATGACAGAGGAGGAGGGGCGCATTCGCTTCCTCGGCCACGCCGACGCCTCCGCGTACAGCTTCCTCGATCTCGCCGGGAAGTGGTCGCTGCCGACGCATCTGAGGCGGCAGGTGGTGCGGATGATCCGCCTGCACCTGCGGCCGCTGGAGCTGGCGAGTTCGGCGCTGCGCGCAGAGGCGGAGGGGCGAGGTGTGGAGGACGTGGTTACGCTGCGGGCGGTGCGGCGTCTGATGCGTGACGCCGAGCCTGCCGCGATCGGGCTGCTGCTGCTGTCTGTGGCGGATCGCTCGGCCTGCCGAGGCCCGAAGAGCCGGCTTGAGCAACGCGGGCGGCTGTGGGAGCTTTTCGACGACATGCTGACGCGCTACCTCGACTGGCTGCGTGAGATGCGGGAGCGCCCGCGGCTGATTGATGGCGACCGGCTGATGGAGGCGCTGGGGGTGCCGCAGGGGCCGCTGGTGGGCGAACTGCTCGACGCCATCGCCGAGGCATACGCGGATGATGAGATCGCAAGCGAGGCCGAGGCGCTGGAGCTTGCGAGCCGGCTGCTGGCTGAGATGGACGACTGATGGCGGACTGGGTATACTGAGAGCGTCCGATCAGCCGATGGGATGGTGGAAGCGATGGCCACAGAGACAACAGATGTCATGACGCTCGAGCAAGCGGCGGACTACCTGCGTCTGCCGGTGGACGAAACAGCACGCCTCTTTGAGGAAGGGCGTCTGCCGGCGGCGCGAATCGGCGATCGATACTGGCGCATTCAGGCCTCGGTGCTCGATGAATGGCTACGCACAGCAGCGTATCGGAATCTTGTCGAAGCACGGAAAGCGAAGGGGCGGCGGGCCCTGGAGCGGCTTGAGGCAGTCCGTGAGCAGATTCTCAGGCGGCGGGACGGAGTTCCCTTCCCTGGTGGATACGGCGCTGAAGTGATCCGCGAGGAAGAAACATGAACGGCGCTGATGCCGTTTGTGTGGATGCCTGCGTTGCCGTGAAACTGGTGCTATCAGAGCCTGAAAGTGAGATTGCACGACGGCTCTGGCTCAATTGGCTGGATGAAGACGTCGTCATCTGGGTGCCCAGCCTGTTCTTCTGGGAATGTGCGCATGCCGTGCGCGGTGCATATCTGCGCGGCGACTGCGACCGGACCACCGCATCTGAAGCTGTTGCGGCGATTGCCGATCTACCTGTCACTGTTCTGCCCGATTTGCACAGTGGATTAGCGGACATCTGGGAGCGCTTCGTGGCCGGCTTTGACCACCAGGTCTCCGCCTACGATGCCGCGTACCTGGCGGCGGGTGCGTTCGCCGGGTGCGAACTCTGGACGGCCGATGAGCGCCTGCTGCGCAACGTTGGATCGCGTCTGCCATGGGTGCGCTCACTGGGTGAGGCAGCAGTCGAATAACAGCCGTGGTATTGGGAAGTCAGAAAAGGGGCGAGGCCACGGTGGCCTCGCCCTTCTCGATTCTGCTGCTCAGAGCGCGCGTCAGTGCCCCGCGGCCTGCATCTCACCGCGGTCGGCGACAATCGGGCCCTGGCGCTTCATGAACTCGGTGGCCTGATACATGAACGCTTCAAGCCGCGTCTGGTCGGTCGCCTGCTCGTTGCCGTCGTAGACCATGTTCAGGAACGGGAAGTCGCCGTAGTCGGTCCGTACGCGCTTGAGGATCGCGTGTGAGATCGTGCCCGGCATGCAGGTGAAAGGCATCACCGTCACGATGCCGTGCAGGCCCTTGTTGATGAAGTCAACGGCCTTGCCGACCGTCATGACCGCCTCGCCCTCGAACGAGCGGTGGACGTAGTCGGCGGCCATGTCCAGTACCTCGGTTGTGCTCGGCTCCTGCAGGTTGCGCAGGAAACCCGTCCACGGTCGAGCGAGCGTGTGCTCATCGCGCGTCATGACCTCATCCTCGATGCGGTTCTTGATGCGGAAGAGGAAGTCGCCATCGAGCGCAGCGCGCATGTCACGGCGGAAGTTGCGGTAGAGGAACCACTCGAAGACCGGCGCCATCCAGACCTCGCCGCCAAGCGCCTCGATCTTCTCGATCACGTTCTGGTTGCTGAAGGCGCTCGCGCGCACGTAGAACTCGCCGGAGAGGCCGACAACCGGGCGGGTCTGCGAGCGATCCACCTGCACCTGGTCGAAGAGCACTCGCGCGCGCTTCATCGACTCGACCATGTCGCCATCCGTGCGGATTGTCGTGAGAAGGTCCTCGAAACCGCTCCGGTAGGCCCGGTTGGCCGCACCCTCCTCGACCTCGTAAGGGCGCGTCTCCAGCAGCGCTTTGAAGAGCATGTCCTGTGCGACCATGCTCTTCCATGCCACGCGCAGGAAGTCGCGGCCGACGATGCCGAGTTCGTCGAAGAAGCGCCGGCCCTGGTGTGGGGCGTAGATCGGAACGTCCTCGAAGCCGAGATCGTCGAGCACCATGCGCTGGAGGGTGTTGTACTGGCCGAAGCGGCAGGGGCCGCCGGAGCCGCCCATGAAGAACGCGTAGCGGTCGCGGTCGAAGTCGGGACGCTTCACGAACTTCACCATGTCGCCGGTGGTGACAATGGCCGGGTAGCACTCCTTGCCGGAGGTGTAGCGGCGGCCCCACTTCAGCGTCTCCTCATCGGGTTCAGGGAGCACCTCGGCGGGCATCCCCTGCTGCTCAAAGGCGGCAGCGAGCGCATGCGCGGTGTCGCTCATGCTCGGGATCAGCATGATCCGCTGCGAGTCCGGCTCGATGCCGAGGGGGCGCAGGAAGCGGCCCTTCTCGAACTCGCGGCCCTTCGTGGCATCGAGCGAGTCGAGGAATGCCTCGCAGCGCGTGATCATGCCGGCGTCCGCGGAGTGCTCGTCCACCTCGATGATGAGCGTTGGCTTCTCCCCGACGCGTTCGCGGAAGAAGTGCATGATAAACGAGTCGGGCCCGCAGCCGAAGTTCGTCAGGTAGAGGGCGAAGAGTCGATCATCCCGGGCGATCAGCTCCGAGGCCGCCATGATCTTCTGGCCGTAGCGCCAGTACATGTTGAACCAGTCGGTCGGCAGTTCCACCTCGTCGAGCGGCAGGAAGTCCATCGGGATCGCAAGCACGCCCATCTTCCGCAGCTTCTGCGGGATCTCCAGGTTCGCACCCGAATCGCATCCGTTGTACGCGCGGCTGACGATCACGATTGCGCGCCCATCCTCACCGAGTTCCTCGAGCACCTCACGGCCACGGGCTTGCGCCATCTCCTCGAAGCGCGCCATCGCCTCCAGCCCCGCGGCGACGGCGGCGCGCACCTTGCGCGTGTCCGCCCCAAGCTGCTGCGCCATCTCGGTGAACTGCTTGGCCATGTGCTTCTCGCCATGCGCCATCCACATGTGCGGCTCGAGCAGCTTCACGTCATACTCGCTGAAGTCAATCGCCGCCTTGATGTGGTAGGGCACACTCTGGATATACGGGCAGACGAAGCTGTCGGTCATCCGCTCATCAGGGCAGGCCAGGTTGATGACGCTGGGCAGGAACAGGTAGTCTATCTTCTTGTTATCGAGCAGATCCAGCACGTGCCCGAGGTTAACCTTGTTCGGGAAGCAGGTCTCAGCCACAGAGCGCTCGGCTCCGCGGTGGACGATCCGCTTGTTGGTGGGCGAGGACAGCACGACCTTCGCGCCCAGCTCGGTCAGGACCGCGTTCCAGAACGGGAAGAGCTCATAGTAGAGCAGCGCGCGCGGGATGCCCACCCGCGGCGCATCCTCAGGCAGATCGCCAGCCGGGACGTAGGCCTCGCGCTGCATTCGCTCGCGTTCCTTGAAGAGGTCGGGGATATCCGAGACGTCCTCCGCAGCCTCGCGGATGTCGTACTTCCCGCAGCGATCCCCGTAGAAGAGCGGCGCCTCGCCGGCGATGATAACCTTGTTGATCTCGCAGCGATTCGCGCAGTCCTTGCACTCGAAGCTCTCGATGGTGTACTCGACATTCGACAGGTCGAAGCCTTTGAAGCTGCTGCCCTGCCCGTCATCGTGCTCCATCGCGATGACCGCGCAGCCCAGCGCGCCTGTGTTCTCGTTGTGCGGCGGGACGGTGATCGGCTTGCCGGTGACCATCTCGAAGGCAGCGACGACGGCCCGGTTGAACGCGGTGCCGCCCTGGAAGAAGATATTGTCGCCGACGCGACGATCCTCGACCACGCGGTTGAGGTAGTTGAAGACGATGGAGTAGGCGAGGCCGGCGGCAAGGTCGGGCGTGTCCACGCCCGCCTGCTGGTGCTTGAGCAGCTCCGACTCCATGAAGACCGTGCAGCGCTCGCCGAGGTTCGAGGGGGAGGCTGCGGACAGCGCGTTGGCCGCGAACTCCTCCTTGATGGAGATCCCGAGCTTTTCGGCCTGCTCCTCGAGGAACGAGCCGGTGCCGGCGGCGCAGACCTTGTTCATCGTGAAGTCCACGACCACGCCGTTGTCGAGGCTGATGAACTTCGAGTCCTGTCCGCCGATCTCGAAGATCGTGTCCACGGTCGGGTCAAGCTGCACCGCGCCGCGTGCCTGGGCGGTGATCTCGTTCTTCACCACATCCGCGCCGATGAAGTCGGCGATGAGGTAGCGCCCCGAGCCGGTGGTGCAGGCCTTGCGGATCCGGACGCGGTCGCCCAGCGCCTCACCGCACTTGCGCAGACCGAGCCGCACGGCCTCAATCGGCCGGCTCGCGGTCATCAGGTACTCCTTGTGCAGCACGTTGCCCTCGGCGTCCATCACCACGAGGTTCGTGGAGATCGAGCCGATGTCCACGCCGAGATAGGCGTCTACCAACTCGCCCTTCGCGGGTGGAGTGACCTCGGCGGGATGGATCATGCTCTTCGCGATCTGCAGGGGTTCGAGCCGCTCGTGCCCGTCGGCCACCGACTGATGGCCCTCTATCTCCGCGATGGCGTCGAAGTCCGCCTCGGCGAGGCCGTCCTCGATGGCGCGCATTGCCGCGCCGATGGCGCCCATCGCGCCGAAGTGCTCGGGTATGACCAGTTGGCCGTCCTGAAGGCCGTAGACATCATTGATGGCTCGGATGATACCGGGATTGGCGGCCACGCCGCCCTGGAACGCAACCGGCACCTCGAGGTCGCGAGCCGAGCCGACGGTGGACTTGAAGTTGCGCACCAGCGCGTAGCAGAGCCCGGCGACGATGTCCTTCACCGGGGTCGCCATCTGCTGGAGGTGGATCATGTCGGACTTGGCGAAGACCGAGCAGCGGCCCGCCACTCGCGGTGGGTGTTCGCTACCCAGCGCGATCTGGCCGAACTCCTCGATGGAGAGGTTCATCCGCGCGGCCTGCTGGTCGAGGAATGACCCTGTGCCCGCCGCGCACATGGCGTTCATGTTGAAGTCGGCGACCTCGACGGCAACGTCGCCGTCGGTGCCTCGCAGGAAGATCAGCTTCGAGTCCTCGCCGCCGATCTCGATGATCGTTCGCACTTCCGGATGAAGCCGCCCCGTCGCGGTTGACTGCGCGACGACTTCGTTGACAAAGGCCGCGTTGAGCTTCTCGGCAATCAGGCGACCGGCATTGCCGGTGGCCGCGAGCCCGAGGATGTTGTCGCGACCGATACTCGCGACGGTCTCACGCAGCGCGCTTCCCGCGGTCTGAATCGGCCGCCCATGGTGGCGGATGTACTTCGTCTCAATGACCGCCCCGCTCTCGTCGAGCAGCGCGATGTCAACGCTTACTGAACCGACGTCTATGCCAACGTAGAACTTGCTGTCCTCGGAACGAATGCTGCACTCAGACATCAGCACCCTGTCCTCCACTGCGGCCGAGTGGGTGGCCGCGAGATTCGCTCTTCCCGCATGGTGATTACGTCACAGAGCGCGCGGCTCCGGGCCTCCCCCGAGGCGCCTTACCGCGTGTAATTGCACTGCGCTGTCGTCTCGCCGCGGAGCCGGCCGTCGGGGGTGACGGAGCGACTCGCGCAGGCTGCTGCCGACGCCATGCGGCGCCGTGCAGCCATGGAAGCATTATTATACATTAATGGCGGTGACGGATGCAATTGCAGCGCGGTCTGATTCGTGTTGCGGGCGCACCGGTGAAGGGCAACTCGCGGCCGCTGTCGAAACCACTGCGGGACGCCACGCTATCGCCGGGAGGTACTGACTATGGCACCGAAGATTTCGCTCTACACGCTGCTTGCCCGCGATGTCTCACTGGAGGAGGCCGTCAAGCTCGCCGCCGACGCCGGATTCGACGCAGTTGACATCCGGATGCGCGAGGACGGCATTCATATCACGCCCGACATCTCAGACGAGGAGGCGGTGCGCGTCCGAACGATGGTCGAGGACGCCGGCCTGCACGTCTCCGGTCTGACTACATACTGGGAGGCCGGAAAGATCGACCGCGACGAGGCGCGCGGGGAACTTGACGGTATCGCTCGGTCACTGGAGGTCGCGAATGTGCTGGGCGCGGGCTTCGTACGCATCTCCTCCGCGGACTACCAGCGTGCGTATGACTACGAGGTATGCCGCGCGGCCTTCCGCGATCAGATGATGGCCATCGGGACGATGGCCGCCGCGGCGGGGATCATCGTCACCCCCGAGCAACACGGCGGCCGCTACATCTCCTCGGCCGGCCAGTGCCTCGACATGCTGCGCGGCCTCGAGCACCCGAACCTCGGGCTCGTCTTCGACCCGGGCAACGCGGTGAGCGAGGGCTTTGAGCGGCCGTGGGTGCAGGTGCGGATGCTGCGCCACTGGATAAAGAACGTGCATGTGAAGAACCGCATGACCGCCGAGGGCGAGGCCGGGAATCACGCGCGCCTGCCGGGCGGCAACTGCCGGGTGAACGAGGGTGTGCTGGAGTGGAACGAGATCGCTGACGAGCTTATCGCGATCGGCTACGACGGCTACCTGACCGCCGAGGACTTCGCGGAGTTCGACAGCCTCGCGGAGAAGTTCAAGTGGAATGCCGACTTCCTCCGCGACCTGGCGGGCAGGTGGGGGTAGGCGGCGGCACGAAGCGGTGGTCTGAATCCAGATCATATGATCGGAATTCCGATCATCCGCAGGTCGATTGCGTGCGCCTGCATGGTGATCATACTACGCTCGCGTGGTCGTTGCCGAGCCGTTTGGAGGGGAGGCATTACATTGCCTCCCGGTCGTTCAAAGAGCCGCCCGATTCCTCGGGCGGCTCTTTCTTTTCGCCTGTAGATTACCTGCTGTCGCCTCTTTACCGCTTGCGAATGTCGCCCCTGATCAGGTTGCCGGCAGAGAGGTCCAGCTTGCCCTCATCATCTATCAAGTCCTCGTCCGCGTGAATGGCCTCGATCTTGCCCACGAACATCTCGTGCGACCCGGTCATGATCGAGTCCACGACAGTGCACTCCACGGCCACCGGGAAGTCCGTGATGACCGGGGCGTTCACTGCCGTGCCATCCTCCACCGTCAGCCCGAGGTGCGCGAGCTTGTCACCATCGCGGCCGCTCTCCGAGCCGAGGTACTTCCACGCCTCCTCCTGCCCCTCGCGAGCGAAATGCACGACGAAGCACGGGTTCTCCTTGACCAGGCTGTAGGAGTGGCGCGACGGGACGATACCGACCATGACCATCGGCGGATCGTAGCTGCAGTTGCAGGCAAAGCCGACCACCAGTGCGTTGTTGAAGCCATCTTTGCCGCGACACGAAACTATTGCGCTTGCCGAAGGCATGAACGGGCGTATCTGTGCGCTCTTCTTAGCCATCTGTACGATGCTCCCGCGTCAGTATCTAAGACCCCATTGGGGCCCGGTGTACATGTTGGTTCGCTCGGGACTGCTCGGGCGAGCGGCCCTACTCCTCCTGCTCCTCGCCCTCATCCTCCGCAACCGGAAGCTCCAGGCGGATGTGCAGCTCCTTGAGCTGCGCCGGATCGGCAGGCGAGGGCGCGCCAGCCATCAGGTCCTGCGCCTTCTGCGTCTTCGGGAACGCAATGACCTCCCGGATGTTCGGCTCACCGCACAGCAGCATCACGATGCGGTCGAAGCCCGGCGCGATCCCACCATGCGGCGGCGCGCCATACTCGAACGCCCGCAGGAAGAAGCCGAAGCGCTTCTCCGCCTCCGCGCGCGAGATTTGCAGGAGGTCGAAGACCTTCTCCTGGATGTCGCGGCGGTGGATTCGGATCGAGCCCGATGCCGCCTCGTAACCATTGAGCACCACGTCATACGAGAGCGCCCGCACTGCGCCGGGGTTCGTGTCAAGAAGCTCCCAGTCGTCCTCGTGCGGCATGCAGAACGGATGGTGCTCGGCGTCCCAGCGCTTCTCATCCTCGTTCCACGCAAAGAGCGGGAAGTCGTAGACCCAAAGCGGCGCCCACGAGCCCTCCTCGATCAGGTCGAGCCGCCCGGCCATCTCCCGCCTCAGCCAGTCGAGCGCCTCATTCGCCACCTCGGCCTCGTCGGCCACGATCATTATCATGTCGCCGACCTCGGCGCCGAATGCCTCGCGCAGGTTCGCAAGCTCCTCTTCGGTGAAGAACTTGGCGATCGGCCCTTCCAGCGCGTCCTCGCGCACCTGGAACCACGCGAGCCCCTTCGCCTTGTGCTCCTGCACGAACTCAGTCAGCTTATCTATCTGCGCGCGGCCGAGGTCGGCGCTGCCTGGTGCGCAGAGGCCCTTGACGACCCCGCCGGATTTGGCGACGCCGGAGAAGACCTTGAAGCCGCAATCAGCGACGACCGGCGTCACATCCACGAGTTCGAGGCCAAAGCGCATGTCGGGCTTGTCGGTGCCGAAGCGGGCTAGCGCCTCGGCGTGGGTCAGGCGCGGCCACGGGCAGGGCAGTTCCTCGCCGACGGCGGCAAACATCGCCGCGTACAGCCGCTCGGTGAGGTCGAAGATGTCCTCGCGGGTGACAAAGCTCATCTCAAGGTCAATTTGCGTGAACTCCGGCTGCCGGTCGGCGCGCATGTCCTCATCGCGCAGGCACCTGGCGATCTGAAAGTACCGGTCGCAGCCGGCGACCATCAGCAGTTGCTTGAGGATCTGCGGCGACTGCGGGAGCGCGTAGAAGTTGCCGGGGCTGACGCGGCTGGGCACGAGGTAGTCTCGCGCGCCCTCCGGGGTCGGCCGGAACAAGAGCGGCGTCTCGACCTCGAGGAAGCCCTCATCGGAGAGGAACTCGCGCGTGGCGCGGGCGGCCTCGTGACGGATGCGCAGGTTCCGCTGCATCCTCGGCGCGCGGAGGTCAAGGTAGCGGTACTCCAGCCGCACCTTCTCATCCACCTCAGTCTCGTCCTGCCATGTGAACGGCGGCGTCTCGGCGGTGTTGAGGATCGCGAGCGCATCGCAGCGGATATCGACCTGCCCGGTCGGCAGGTCCGGGTTCTCAGTGCCCTCGGGGCGCCGGTCCACTGTGCCGCGCACCGCGATGACGAACTCAGAGCGCAGGTCATGGGCGAGCGCGTGCGCCTCCTGGTCTATCTGCGCGTCAAAGACCACCTGTACCAGACCGGAGCGGTCGCGCAGGTCGATGAAGATCAGGCCTCCGTGATCGCGGCGGCGGTTGACCCAGCCGTTAAGCGTGACCGTCTCCCCAATGTGCTCGGCGCGCAACTCGCCGCACTGGTGGGTTCGCTTGAGTTCGTCGTCGAATTCGCTCAGTCGGATCTCTTCGCTCATCGTACACACTCCGTCTCAATCTGACACCATGGCACGAAGCCGGGTTCGCGCGTCTGTGGACGTCAACAGGTTGGAGAACTTGCTCTATCACTGTGCCCGAAGGCAGTCCCTCATACCGCGCAGCACGTGCGGGAGTCGTGTGCCGAGGCGGATCATCAGCGCCCAGCTCACGAGCAGAAAGAGCACCATCCACTGCAGGCTGCCCGCGAGCAGGTACATCACGAGCCCGAAGATCGCGGGCGCTTCGGCTATTGCGCCGAGGATGATCACCATGCGCTGGTGTGTCTCGATCGTCTCTCTGCCACGCGCGCGCCTGTCGAACATGATTGAGGCCACCGCGAGGCCGGCGGTCGCGCCCATCAGCGCCATTCCGAGCACGAACTCGGCATCCCCCAGCCCCGGCGGCTGATAGCGCACGGTCAGTTCCAGCACCGCGACGATCACGCCGTAGATCAGCGTGGAGGCGAACAGAGCGCCCAGAACAAGTTGGATCAGGCTGACCCGCCGGTGGAACTCATCGCAGGGGAAGCCGCACCAGGGGCACGCCCCCGCCGCGAGTTCCTCGTTCTGGACTCCCTGCTGGCACTGTGGACAGAGCATGCACCGGGCTCCTCACCGGGGGTAACTGCCCCGCTATGCTAACTGCTGGAGGCCGAAAATGCAAGACAGGCGGGCAGTGAGCCTCACCAACGGCATCGGCGATATTGATGCTGACATTCGCGGAAGTGTCGCGAGCCGTAGCCGTTGTGGCCCTCGCGCCCTCGCGAGGGGCGGCGCGAAGCGGCGCTGTCGTCTGCCCAGGGGCGGGACTCGTGCGTCGTACCGTACGAAGCCGTTGTCCGAACGGCCCACGGGTCCCGCCCGTGGGCGGGATGGCACATGACAGCCGAAGGATCGTTCTGATTCCGTGGCGCGGACACTCCTCTCCGTGCGAGAGGCCCCGCAGCCTCTGGCGGAGAAACAACTCTCAGTCCGCAATCCGCTCGGGTAATTGTCAGGAGGCGTTTCACATGAGGCTCCGGCAGCTATTGCTCCTCGCCGCGATCGTTTTCCCTGCAGCCGCAGCACTCTCCGCGCCGCAGGTCGAGGTGTCGCTTTCTGACGCCGCACCAGCGCTCAATGGCGACCTCTCCTGCCCGAACTGGGCCGGCGCTGCCGTAGTCAGCGACTTCATCACGCTCAATTCGGGCGAGGCGCCTGCGGTCCAGACGCAGGTGCGGCTGCTATGCGCCCCGGATGCGCTCTACGTCGGCTTCGTCTGCCATGAGCCGGCGATGGAAAAGATTCTTTCACAGGTCACCGCTCGCGATGGTAGCGTGTGGAGCGATGACTGTGTTGACCTCATGATCGCTCCCACCGGCGGCGTCTGGATGTATCACCTGATCGCCAACCCGGAGGGCGCGCTCTGGGATGGCCTGCACGGTGAGGCCAACCTTGGCGGCAACGTTGATCTTGCGGGAGTGGAGATAGCCACCGCCCGTGGCGAGGACCGCTGGAGCGCCGAATTCCGCATTCCATTCGCGGCTCTTGGCGCGCAGCCCCGTCCGGGCGAACTATGGGGCGTCAACTTTGGCCGCGAACGTAAGGCAGGCGCCAGCGAGATAAGTTCATGGGCGCTCACCGACAGCTTCACTGAAGTCGCCACTCTTGGCACTATGCGCATTGCCGGTGGCGCGGAGGGCCTGACTGTGACTTCGCGCGGTGGAGCCAGCACGCTTTACAACGAGTTCGGCTTCAACTCATTCGTTGCTCAGGTCGCCGCTCCCGCAGATCGGCCGCTTGCAGTGGCGCTTAGTGTGAGCGCCGATGGCCGGCAGATCGGCTCGCGCGAGTCAATTGTCCCCGCCGGTGAGCAGAGGGCCGTCAGCGCACCCTACAATGTGCCCGCCGAGGGCCGACCGATGTTGCGCTTCGCCATCGTAGCCGATGGGGCCGAGGTGTACGCGACGCAGGCACAGGCGCTCCCCGACGAGGCGCCTGCGCCGCGGACCTGGGTCGTCGAGGACCCGCTGTTTCGGGAGCTTCTGAGCGATGAGCCGCCGGGCCTCGCCTCTCATGGGGCGCTGATGTGGACGCACCTGTTCAACCGCCGCGTGCTGCAGTCAACCGCCGTCCGCTTTGGCGTGGAGTATCTCTACGAGGATACCTTCCGCGTCTTCGGCGAGAACTCGCTCATCCCGCTCGGTGGCAGCGCGGAGGGAGAGCGTGGCGAATACTACGAGAGATTCGGTATTCAGTACGCCTCCTACGTCAAGGAGCCCTCAGACATCCCGTGGATCCTCGATCCGGCCGCCATCGAGGGCTATCTCGCGAAGACCGAGGAGCTTATCAGCCAGCCGCACCCGCATCTGTTCGGCATCTTCGCCGGTGACGAGCGCGAGGAGTATGCCATCCGCCAGGGCATGGCGCTGATGGCCGATCCGCCGGAGGGCTACGCCTACATCCACGAGGCGAACGCAGAGGTGATGGAGCGCTTCGGCGGCGGGAAGTGGGGGATACCCGAGGGTGAGAGCGACCGGAACCCCTACAAGCGCATTGCCTACATCCGCTGGGTCAACGACAAGATGCGCGAGCGCGCGGCGGCCATCAGGGCGCTGGTGGAGAAGCATGATCCGTCGCTGCCGATCATCGGGACCGACCCGGTAGGCGGCGTGCATGGCTACGAGTTCAGCCGCCAGGCGCCCTACTACGACATCTTCACCCACCAGTACCTGCCGCGCAAACAGCAGTGGAGGCAGTACCTCGGCTTCCTGACGAAGGCCCTCGCGGACCTCACCGGCAAAGAGGTGTGGCCGTGCGTGCATGTTGAGAACTACGCCTTTGCGACCACCCCCGAAGAGGCGCTGGAGGAGATGAGCCAGGTTATCCGCAACGGCGGCCACGGCTTCCACCTCTACATGCCCGACACCGCCAACGCGCGGAAGGCGCTCGGAGACACGCGCGTGACGATGTTCGGCTCACCGCGACGGCATCATACGGTCATGAACATCGTGCGCACCACCACCCGCATGCCGCGACCGGAGTACCCCGAGCCCGGGCGCGTGGCGGTCTTCTACAACGACGACTGCCTGCAGAGCGAGGGCTACCACGCCCCCGGTCGCACGCACTGGTATCGCACCGAGGCCTGCTATACATTCCTCGGACCGATAGCGCGCTCGTGGTTCACCTTCATCGACGTGGGCAAGGTGCTCGATGAGGGGCCGCTGGCGGAGCGCTTCGATGTCATCTGGCTGCCGACCGCGACCTTCCAGCAGCCCGAGGTGGTGGATCGCTTCGAGCGCTTTGTGCGCGATGGCGGGACGCTCATCTGCGGCGACCCGACCGCGTTCAGCACCGACCTGGTCGGCAACGACACCGCCGCGCGGCGCGAGGAGATCTTTGGCGCGCGAGTGGGGGAGAAGACGGCCGCGGCTGCCCTCACTCCGGCGATGCCGTGGTGGGACAAGCCGCTCACGCTGCACGCGGCCGGCAATGTGCTAAAGCCGCTGGGGCAGACCGGGATCATCGCCTCCCACGATGACGGCAGCGTCGCCGCCACTGCGCATGCGCTGGGCGAGGGCGTGGCGATCCTCTGGGGCACGAACCCCTTCGAGTTCGCCGCCAACGAGGACGCCGACTGGCGCGAGTTCTTCACCACCTGGGCGGGAGATCTCGGCATGATGACCGGGCTGGACATCTGGCGCTTCCAGTACCCCGACAGCGTCATCTGGCAGGAGCAGCCCGCCAGCGGCCTGTGCCTCACGAACAACAACATTGTCTGGCGCGAAGAGGTGCCGCACTTCCCCGACAACCTCGCAACCGGCGGCAGCTACAGCTACTCCATCGCGCCCGATGCCATGCCCGAAGCGGTGGCAGAGGGCGACGCGATCGACTTTGCGGAGGGTAATCTTACCGACCGCCGCCAGTCTCTACAGGACGCAAAGACTGAGGCCGCCGGCTACAAGCTCTACGTGAACCCGGACTCGCGGTGGATGGTCAGTTGGGAGACGGTCGAGCCGGTGGCGGTGACGTTCGACCTCGCCGGGACGTACACGGTCAATCAGCTTCGCCTGTGGTATCGCGACCTGATGCCGGAGGTGACGGTGGAGGGCAGCACGGATGGGGCGCAGTGGCAGCCGCTGGGCTCGAACGCGGGTGGTGAGGCGCCGGACCGTGACGTGCGCGAGCTTGGCATGTCGCTGCGGCACGACCTGCCGGTGCGTTACGTGCGGGTGAGCTTTGCCGAACGCGCCGAGGGCCGCCGCCTGAGCCTCGTCGAGGCGGAGGTGTGGGGCCGGGAGGTGGAGTGAGGTCGGCCGGAACTGCGGAGGAAACGGCCTGCGAGACATTTTCGACGTTCATGTGCCACGGGCGCCCTCGCCCGTGGGTCGTACCGCGCAGAGCGGTCATTCGAACAGCCCACGGGCGAGGGCGC
>JAAYJW010000301.1 GCA_012522765.1 candidate division WS1 bacterium
GACTGCACGATGTCCGGGACGTTCCGCACCGCCTCAGCCATCAGGGCGACGCTGCCGGAGAGCACCGCGAAGAAATACTTGAGCACTACCAGCAGCGTTCGGACCACCACTGAGATCAGCGCCGTGCGCTGTGAAACGTTCCCAACGCGGCTGCGCTCGCGCTCTCGTGAGGCCTTGTCACGCTGCCGATGCTTACGGTCAGTGCTCACAGATGCTCGCCCCGGTCTCCAGTTGTCCTGCGACGAGGTCAGCGACCGCCGTCTCGATCTCGCCCGTCACGCCCGGCAGAAAGCCTATGTTCAGACGGTTGAGCAATGCGACGGCACGCGGGCCCGCTCCGCCTGCAACAACGTAATGCACACCGTGTTCGGCGAGAAGGCGGGGGAGAAGCCCTGGCTCATGTCCGGGATTGTCCAGTTCCCTGCGCGCGGTCTCCCGCCCATCTGTAATCTCCACGAGCATGTATCGCTCGCAGCGCCCGAAATGTGGCGCAACCACTTCGCCGTCGGCTGCGATGGCATAACAGATGGTGCTGTCGGTCGTCTCGCGCATGCTACTTCTCCTCCAGGAGCTTCTGTGCTTGTTCGGCAAACCGCTGCATCGCGTCGGCGCGTCGGGCAATCACAGTGACCCAGCTTGCCAGCCGCGCGCGGCCGACATCGGTCAACTCATAATTACGTCTCGCAGGCCCGCCTCCTGCTGTATCCCATGAGGAGACGACCGCGCCCTCAGTCTCAAGCTGCCGCAGTACGCGATACACAGCGCCCGGATCAACCTGCGCCTCTCCGAGGGCAAGCTCGTTGACCTCGCTGAGCAGGTCGTAGCCATGTGCGGCGGCGCCCGTGCCGAGGAGGTACAGGACCGCGGGCTCAATCAGCCGCGAGAGGCGTGATGCGACTAGATCATCGAAGCTGGCCTGTCCGCGTCGCCTCATCTGTTCCTCCAGTGTGCATCTATATGCTTGTTACATATAGAAGATACACCCTGATAACTGCGCTGTCAAGCCCAATCCGCGAAAAGATCCGTTGCGCTGCCGACTCGGAGGAGGAGGAGGAACAATCGGCTACGGGGAACACGGTGCCTCCATCGCCGCCGCGCTGGATGAGATGCTCGAACTGGGTCGAGACAATCTGCCCCGTCCGTCGCCGAACCCCAGAAGCTGTCCGAAATACCGGGCCGCGCGTGCCCGGTCATACCAAGAGGGGGGCTCCCTATCATGTGGCGCGGCGCCATGTGGACCGGCCTGATGCGGTGGTGTGAGGAAGATGAGACCTTCGCTCGCGAGCTTGTCGTGCGCCAGGCGGCGAGGTCGGCCATTCGTGAAGTGCTTAATCCGGGCCGCCTTTCGAAGCTGGAGCCGGGCGAGTTCGTCCACGCCGTCGTCAGGAGCGGCTGCGTCTGTCACTCCGGCGGCCAACCGGTGCCTCCGGGCTGGTTGGAGAGCCGAAGCCCCGGTCGCATCGCGAGGATGTTCTCCGAGGGCGAGCTGGCCGTCAGCGGTAACTGCATGCTTGACGGTGAGCGGGTCCACCAGGGCACACTGCCGGGCCTCGCCGCCACCTCGCCGCAGCTTTGTGAACACCTCGGCCGTCTGCTGACGGCGGCCCCGTCTGATGCCCCCGGGCTGATTGATGAGGCTGCCGCCGACGGTTCACCGCTAAGCGCTGCGGTCACGTCACTTGTCCTCTGCCTCTGCACACGCAGCCGGTGTGCCATCTACGACCGGACGCGTCTGCTGGGTCTGCTCCGCCTCGACGTGCTGCTTGGCGGCGAGGGCTCCTGGTCGGAGGCCACGCGCGACTATCACCAGTTCAACGCAGCGGTGGAGGAGCTTCGGAGCGCCTCCGCCGGGGTGCTGGACGATCCACTGGCGGCCGACCTGCTCCTGTGCCGCCTCGCCGACCTGCGTGAGCCGCAGGCATGGAAGATCGCCATCGGCCTCAGCGAAACGCGAGCCGAGTCGGCCGCGGTCGCCCGGCTATGCCTAGATGGCGGCTTTGCAGCCATCGCTTCGGATGACCCCGATGACACGCGGATCGCGCGCCTGCGCAGCCTCGTGCCCGGCGATTGTGTGGTGATGCATCTGCGCGGCAGGATCGGCGCCATCGGCCGCGTCACCTGTCCCTACTACGAGATCGATCGGCGCTGCGCTTCTCCGCGGGCGAGGCGTTGGTGGCGGCGCGTCGGCGTCGAATGGATCGTCGGTGACCGCGACTACGGCTCACTCCTCACCGGCGCGCAGCAGCGCTTCGCGGTGGTGGGGCTCGACTGGGAGGCTTTCCGCGCCATCGCGGCGATGTACCGCCATGATGCCGAGTACGACCGGCTGATGCGGCCGCTGCACGGCGGATGGCTGCTGCACTGCCCGTCCGATCGGCGTGAGTCGCTGCTTGCGGTTGAGCGGCCTCTTCCGCTGCGAGACCAATGGACGGTGCAGTTGGCCGGCCCTCGCCCATCTTCCGGCGACACGATCTTCCTCTATCACGACAGCAGTCCGCGCGGGGTCTGGGGCATCGCCACCGTGATCTCCGAACCTCGCCGGCATGCCGGGGGCTACCGCATCGAGTTGGTCTACGAGCGCCTGCTCAGCCGGCCGATCAGCACCAGGTCCATCTCCGCGGACCCGCGCCTGGGCGATTGGTCGCCCGGTTCGGGGGAAGACCTCGCTCACCTGCAGGCCGATGCAGCGGTCGCCCTGAGGGCGCTGCTCCAGTTCCCGCCTCGGCGACACTTCGCCCTGCTCTCCAACGGTCGCCCCGGCGCCCAGCGGCCTGAGGAGCAGTATCGTCTGGGGAGCTGCTCGGATGCGCAAACGCAGCAGCTTGCCGAGGCGGCCTCTCGTGGAACGGCTCGCTGTTTGATCTACCATGCGGCTCCTGAGAACGCCTTCGTCGGCTTCGGTACAGTGCTCGGGCTGTCCGAGCGCTCCTCCTCATGTCGCGACGCCGGGGCACCGGAAGTGCGAATGAACGTCCTCCGCTTCGCCCACAAGGCGCGAGGGTGGTCAATCGGATCGAGGATGCCGACCGCACCTCGTGACTCTTCCGCCGAGCGTGAGAAGACCACCCGCACGGTGCTTAGCATCTCCGCACACGACTTCTACCGTGTGCTCGCCGCGGGCATGGGGGGATCATCGGAGCGGACGAGCGTGACCAGCATTGAGGAATTGGCGCAGCGGTCTGGCGCGCCCCCCGAGCGGCTGGAGGAGATCGAGCGCCTCCTCCGAGACCGGGGGCAGATGATCTTCTACGGGCCGCCCGGCACCGGTAAGACCTATCTTGCGCTGCGTCTCGCGGAGTACCTGGCCGAGGGTGATGGAGCCCGGCAGGAGGTGGTGCAGTTCCATCCGGCATACAGCTACGAGGACTTCATCGAGGGGATTCGTCCTCGCGTCGTCGAGAGCGCCGACGGCCTGAGTCATGTGGACTATCCCGTTGTGCCCGGCGCGTTCCTTGATTTCTGTGAGAGGGCCCGCAGGGACGCTCACAACACTTACGCCTTCGTGATTGACGAGATTAACCGCGCTCATGTGGCGGAGGTCTTCGGCGAGTTGATGCTGGCGCTTGAGTACCGCGACCGGGAGGTGAGGCTCGCCCACTCGCCCGGCGATCGCAATGCGGCGTCGGCGAACACTTTCAGTGTGCCCCGGAACGTGCTGCTGATTGGGACCATGAACACCGCCGACCGCAGCATCGCCCTGATGGACCACGCACTGCGCCGCCGCTTTGTCTTCTACCCGCTGTTCCCCGATGATCCCGATCTCGTGCGGCCGATGTTCCTGCAGTGGCTTGAGACGAACGCCCCGGAGATGGTGTGGGCGGCGAACCTCCTGGACCTGCTCAACGAGAGGATCGAGCGGGAACTGGGGCGGCAGTTCCTGATCGGCCACAGCTACTTCATGCGCGGCGATCTGAGCGAAAGCAACCTGAGCGAGATATGGCGCTTCCAGCTTCGGCCCCTGATTGAAGAGTACTTCGCCGGGACACCGGAGAGGCTCCGCGAGATTGAGCTTGATGACCTGATCTGGCAGGCGAGGGAAGTGCAGATGGGGTCACTGATGCCGTCGCCGCCACCGGGCAGCGAAGCCGGCGGACAGCTCTGGCTGGGGCGAGATGAAGGGCGAAGCTGACCGCCTGCATCTGCGGGAGCTTGGCGAGCACTGGGTCCGCCTCGATCCCGTGGATGTGGAGATGCTTCTGCGGAACCACGCGCGGCATTTGCTGCTGCGCCGCGTGCCTGGAGCGTCCTCGGAATGGCTGATCTGCACCGGCCACTACTGCGGCATCATCCCGCTGCCCAGCGGTCGCCGCCTCTACATAGAGCCGCGAGCACCCGTGCGAAACGTCTGGCACCTGCTGGGTGTCGCGCGCGCCTGTGAGGTCGCGCCGGTGAGCGCGGCCGGCAACAGCCCGGGGGGCCTGATAGATTCGCTCCTGGCGGCGTTCGTGACCGAGCTTGAGGGCCTCCTCGCGCGCGGTCTCATCGGCGGCTACC
>JAAYJW010000302.1 GCA_012522765.1 candidate division WS1 bacterium
GAATACAGCAGCCACGCGCCGAGCACCACGCCCGCAACGACGTAGACGATGGAGAGCACCTGCGCGGTTCCCCCGGCCTCGACTGCCAGCCTCTCGCTGGTGAAGATGATGGCGGACGAGAGGATGATCGCCGCCACCACCAGCGCGAAGGATATCCGGTTCGCCATCGCATCCATGCGATGCAAGGGCTTTTCCAGCCCGACCGGGTTGATCTTGAGCGTGATGCCCCCGGCGAGGCCCTGCGCCAGCACGTTGCTCAACTGCCGTGGCAGCCTCAGTGAGTAGCGGCGCAACGTCCGCAGCGCGTCGGCGACCTCGCCTATCAGGTGAGCCGGGCTGAACCAGTCGCGGTATACAAGTCGCGAGGTAGTCTGCGCCGCCTGCTCAAAGTCAAAGTCGGGATTGAGCCCGACACAGACACCCTCTGTCACCGCCAGCGAACGCGTCAGTTGCGGGAAGATTGACGGCATCCTGATGCGATGCTCGAAGACGATCCCCATGATCTCCTCGAGCATCTCCCCCAACTGCCCGCTGGATGACATCCGCTGGCCGTAATGGCTGATCAGCTTCTCCATGTCAGACTCAAGATCTTGAAGGTTGGTGGCTTCGCTGATGGTGCCGATCACGATGACCTGGTCGAAGACGCCCTGCGCATCGCGATCGAGCACGGCCATCAGCAGCCGAATGAACGAGTCGCGCATCCGGCGCCCCATGGAGCCGACATTGCCGCAGTCAAGGAACGCGATCTTCTCGTCGGCCGTGTAGCGCAGATTTCCCGGATGAGGGTCCGCGTGGAAGTATCCCTCGTAGAATATCTGTGTGAGCATAAGCTCCGCGAAGGCGTCGGCGAGTGCGCGGCGATCAACACCCGCTTCGTCCAGCGCCTCGTAGTCATCGAGTCGGATACCCTCGATGTACTCGAATGTGATCACGCGCCGGCGGGTGAGTGACCAGTAGACCCGCGGCGCGGTGGCGCGCTCATCCTCGACGAGGTTCTCGCGAAGCTGCTCGGTAGCGCGCGCCTCAGTGAGGAAGTTGAGCTCCTCCATGAGTTGCCGGGCGAAGTCCTGCGCCATGCTCGCGATGTTCTGGCTGCGGACCCAGTCGCTGTAGTGCTCGGCCCGCCGGGCAAGACGCACGAGGATGTCGAGGTCGGTCTCTACCTGCGTCTCAATGCCCGGCCTCTGCACCTTGACCGCGACCACTTCACCGGCGCGCGTCACCGCACGGTGAACCTGGCTGAGCGACGCCGACGCCACCGGCTTCGCATCAAACTCCAAAAAGAGGGTATCAAGTGCCTCCCCGAGTTCGGACTCGACCATCGCCCGCGCCGCCTCAAAGCTGACCGGAGGCACTTCCTCCTGCAGCTTCCGCAACTCCCGTGCATACTCCAGCGGGAGAATGTCCGTGCGCGCCCCCAGCGCCTGCCCGAGCTTGATCGCAGTCACGCCCATCTGCTCGAGGGCCAGCCGCAGGCGCACGGCGGGATCTACCGCCGCCTGGCCGGTGTCCTGCAGCCCCTGCCAGCGGGCGGGCAGGAAGCGCTCCAGCCCGATCAACTGCATCACCGAGCCGAAGCCGAAACGGGTGAGCACGCCACTGATCTCGCGCAGCCGCTGAATCCAGTTGGAGGCCCTCTTGTGGATAGCCAGAACGCCGAGGTCAGGTGGTGACATTTACACTGCTCCCGCACTCCGGACAGGCGCCTGATTCGGTCAGGCGGCTGGAAACGCTGTACCCGCTGCGCCGCACTACAACGTCTCCGCATCGCGGGCAGACAGTATCTCCACCGCCATCCATGGCGACATTGCCTACGTACACGTAGTTGAGGTACTCGCGGGCAATCTCCCCCGCCCGCTCAATGCGGGCAACCGGCGTCGCCGGCGCTGCATGCTTATACGATGGCCGGTAGCGCGACAGGTGCAGCGGAAGGTCCGGCGAAACGCTCGCCGCCCACTCCACCAGCTCGCGAACCTGCTCCTCGCTGTCGTTGTCATCGGTCACGAGCAGGTTAGTGATCTCCACTGAGCAGCGGCCCCACGCAAGTTCCACGCTCCTGCGCGCCTGCTCGCCGGAGCGTATCCCGCACAGTTTCCGGTAGAACTCGTCACTCATCGCCTTGATGTCAATGTTCATGGCGTCAATGTGAGGGAGCAGATCCTCAAGCGGTTGCTCCCGGATCAGCCCGTTGGTTACCATCACGTTCTTCAGGCCCGACTCGTGCGCCAGCTTCGCAGTATCCAACACAAACTCCGCCCACACTACCGGTTCGCTGTAGGTGTACGCGATGCCGATGTTCCCGCGGTTGCGCGCGTCAAGCGCCGCCTGCACCGTGTCTTCAGGGCTCCATGTCTCCGCGGCAGGCCGGCCCTGCGAGATCGTGAAGTTCTGGCAGAATGCACAACTCAGGTTGCAGCCGAAAGTGCCGATCGAGAGTATCTGCGCGCCGGGATGAAAGTGGTACAGCGGTTTCTTCTCGATCGGGTCCATGGCCGCCGAGGTGACCTGCCCGTAGTTGATCGTGCTCAGACTCCCGGCGTCATTGCGCCGCACCCGGCAGATGCCCGCCCGCCCGTTGGCGATATGACAGTCCTGCGGACAGAGCAGGCAGTGTACCCGCTCGCCATCGGGCTCCCACCAGCGCGCCGGTTTCACGCCCTTTTCAGCACGCTCCCCGCTCCAATCCATCCCCTATCGCCTCCACTAATCACCCGGCTGTGTCGCGTACTCCAGCATCTCCGGCTCGCCCTGTATCTCCTCCACCAGGGAGCGCACCGCGCCCACCTGCTCTTCGCTGCCGAAGGCTGTGATCCATGCCGCCCCTTCAGCCCCCATGATGCCGCCCGCGGCGATCTGCACCGCTTCTGCGCCCGTGAGCAGCGCAATCGCGTCGAGTTCGGTCATGATCTCCGCCGGCGTCACCCAAAGCGACGGCCCGCGCAGCTTCGCGCCCGCCTCGGTCAGCAGCAGCGATGCTTCCACGAGATCGCCCGCAACCTGCTTCTCCAGCCCACAGGGAGCCACGAAATGCAGGTGCTTACCGTGGCAGGGGCCCAGATACTTGCCCACCGTGCCGCCGTCGGAGGCTCCAATCAGATAGCCTACCATCCCGCCATCGTAGTCCAGCGCGTTTGGCGACTTGATGACCACATCGCCCGCGGATAGTTCTCCGATCAGGCCTTCGTCGCCTTCGCCGCGCTGGCCTCTGCGGATCACCACCTCGGGGGTGTCTGCGCTGAGCAGCTTGCCACGCTCAGGATGGCCGCTCGGCAGGGTCTTTCCGGTGACAAAACTGCGGCGGTCTATCTTCGCGCCCAAAAGCTCTTCGAGGACGTAGCCGGAAGTGGTGCTGCGAGTGACGACGATGATGCCGTCTGAAAGGGCGCGCCGGACCTGAGGAAGCGCCGCGACACCCCTCCCGATCAGGCGCTTACCCTCGGCTACCGTCAGTGAGAAGGTGTAGAGAGCATCAGCAGGCATTGCCCCGCCTCCCCGTCGTTGGATTGCCGGTATTCTCAACGTGCTGAGGAGTATATCAGCAAAACCCGGTAGTGACAAGGTAGGCGGCGGCCATGCAATGGTGGCCGAAAACGCGCGCGACACGCCTGAGAAGGCGTGTCGCGCGACCTGAGCGGGTCCTCCCTCACGTGACCCGGATCAGCTCTCGATGATCCACTGCAGATGCCGGGCGGTATCGTACACGAAGCCCTCCGGATACTGCGGGAAACGGGTCAACTCGGCCGTCAGCCAGCCATCATAGCCGACCCCTCGCAGGGCGTTGATGACGCGCGGATAGTCCACATCCCCCGTCAGCAAGGCGACGAACTGGCGCGTGGTGACGTTGAAGTCCTTTACATGCACACGGACGATCCGCTCGCCGAGGATCTCGATCCAGTGCACCGGGAAGCCGTAGAGCATGATGTTGCCCACGTCGAAGTATGCAGCCACTTTGTCGCTTCCGAACTGGTCTATGAAGTCGCGCGTCTCCACGGGACTGAGCAGGAACTTATTCCAGACGTTCTCAAGCGCCATCGTCACGCCGTACTCCTGCGCCGCCGGGAGCAGCTCACGGATGCTCTTTGCAGCAAGTTCAAGCGCAGCCCGATACTGGGTGTCTGGGTCCACCACACCCGGCACTACCAGGACCACGTCCGTGCCGGTCCATGCGGCGACCTGCAGGGACTGCTCAACTCCCTTGACTGCCTCAAGGCGCACAGCCTCATCGGTGCTCGACAGGGGCAGCTTCCAATGTGTGTCGGCCATCACAGATGTGATCTCAATCCCGGCGGCGTCGGCAGCCGCGCGTGCATCCTCCGCCTGCGCCTGGGTCCACGGACCCGTCAGCTCCAACCCGTCCAGGCCCGCCTCCGCCGCGAATGCGAACTTCTCATTCACCGACATGTCCGGAGGAAGCGAGCCAATCGTCATGCCCTTCTTCAAGATGTGACCTCCTCAAACAGATGACTGTGAGCAGGGGAACCTGCCCGGAAGTTCGGAGTGACAAGGACAATTCCCTTCTCCCGGGGAAACCTTTTTCCCGAATGCCTCACGAATTCGTTCAGGCGGGAGCGCGCGACATGAAGATCGCCGGCCACACCATGGGCATGCCGAAGCTGGACATCTTCGAAGCGATATCCTTCTGCGCCGAAATCGGCTACGACGGCATCGAGGTGCGTTGCGCGGAGAACGGCCAGATGCACCTCGAGGCACTGACACCGGACGAAATCGCGCGAATTCGCGACCATGCCACGGAGAAGGGCGTGCAGTTCGCCTGTCTTACGCCCTACTACCGGGACTTCATGACCGACGCCGCCACGTCTGCGACGCTCGACGGCATCCGCCTCGCCTGCGGCATCGCCCGCGAACTCGGCTGCCCGACGGTCCGTGCAATCGCCGGACAGTGGCCGCTCGAGGGGCATGAGCGAACCGAGGTCTTCGCTCGCACAGTATCGGGGATGAAAGAGGCGGGCCTCATCGCGATGGACGACGGCGTCAGGCTCGCCTGCGAGACGCACAAGGGCTATCTCACCTGGAGCGCGCAGGAGGCCGTGGAGTTCGTCACAGCAATTGACATGGACTCAGTGGGAATCCTGTGGGATCACTACTGGGTGCATGTGCGGGGCGAGGAGACGCTCGATGAGGCCGTCGGCATGCTGACCCCGTGGCTGTTGCATGTGCATGCAAAGAACGTGAAGTACGACACGGAGGGCAATCCCCACGCCGTATTGCTCAACGAGGGTGAGCTTGACTGGTGCCTCATAATCAACCGGCTGAAGACCTTCGGCTATGAGGGCTACATCTCCGACGAGTATGAGAAGTTCTGGCGGCCTGAGGAGTTCCCGGAGCCGGAGGTGGGAATGAAGGCAAATGCGGAGCTCCTGCGGGAGTGTATCCAGCAGGAGCCTCCAAAGCCCTCGCACGATCCCGCCCCACAGCCGCTGTGACAGGCGCTCACGGGGTGGTCGCGGGCGTCTCCTCTGTCGCCGCCGGTCCGACTCCGCCAGCCTGTTCATTCCACCATGCCGAGGCGAATATGCCGTCCCAGATAGTACCGAAGGCAGGCTGCTGCGTCTGCACGTTCTGCAGCGCGCGCCGGGTGGTGTTGCCGCGGAAGGCAAGCACCCTCTCGCCATCCACGATGCGCACCATCTGTATAGTCAGCGAGGTTATTGTCTCGTTCGCGGCTATCGCCGCCCTGGCGACGCGGTAGGCCTGCCGCACCACCTGCTCAACCATTCCGTCGCCCGCAACGGTGCCCGGGATCATCACCCGTATTACCGCGTAGCCGCTGTAGGGGTCCACGATCGCGTTGACGGTCCCGGTCATGGGTCTGTCCGTCCCCCACGTCAGCGCCTCAGTAGCCGCTATCACCGCCTGATCGTGGTCGGTCGTGGGGACTGTCGCCGGTATGCCCGCAGTGCGTGGAGCGGCGGCAGAGGGGCGCGTGCTCACGGTCCGCCTCGGGGCCTGACGAGGCGCGGGTGAGGCCGACCAGTGCTCCCCTGGGATCTCGCGCGCCCCCCCGTCCCCGGGCTCACCCGGCTGAGTCGGCTGCGCCGTCTGGCTGCCCGGAGGCGTAGGAGCAGGTTGTGTGCCACGCACAGGGCTCGGCGAGGTGAGACCCGGACCGCCTGGAGCGGCCGGCCCGGTGTCCACCGTCTCGGGAGGCGCGACCACGACTCTCTCCTGATCCACATCCGGTCCCGTGAGTCCGCGCACGATGGCGAGAGCGATCAGAACCATCGCGACTGCCGCAATGCCCAACCACAGAAGTAGTTTGCGCGGGCGCTCCGCGTCTTCAACAAGGTGGGGGCCGAGTCCACCACGCCGCGCCTCTCGCGCACGCTGGACCGCGTCCGCGCGCTTCGCCCGTAGCCGTTCCGAATCCTGGAGTTGGCCCGCGAGGCCGTACCACTCGGCTGCGTCCTCCCACAGTTCGCGGCGGCGCATAATGTCCCCCATCTTCTCATGTGCCGCCGCATTGGTCGGGTGCTGCTGCAGCAGCCGCTTACACAGCACCTGCGCCCTCGCGAGATCCCCCTCGCGAATCTGCTCGTCCACCTCACGAAGCTCCTGCAGCAATCACAACACCTCGCCGATAACGCTCAGAGTATCACCACTGATTGGGATCGCCACCTGATGGCCTCTTCACCATCCGAACCCGCTCAACGTCGTACCCGCATCTGCGGTAGAAGTCCACAGCGCGCGGGTTCACCACGCTGGCGTCGAGCATAACCTTCTCGGCGCCCTGCTCCCAGAACCACTCCTCGATCGCATACATGAGGCGATCGGCCTGTCCGGTTCCGCGCAGGTGCGGAGCAACGTATACATTCTTAATATACCCAACTCGGTTGTCTACAAGCGTGGACATCATTGCACCCCAGATGAAGCCGCAGAGCCTGTCATCCTGCTCCAGCACCAGCATCATCTCGGTCGAGTCGCGCGCGGCCCGGCGGATATCCCGCGTGTAGTCGTCGCGAAAGGCCCGATCTACCTGAAAGCCGGGAAAGTTGCCTTCATAGACCTCGAACTGGAAGTCGAGCACCTGCTCGAGATCTCTGCGCACGTTGAACCTGCGCATGGTGGGCTCAGTCTGCGGCAGCCTCCGCTGTGTGCGTATCGCAGCCATCTCTAGCCACCCTGATCTATGATCTCCACATGCTCTTCGACCACGCGCCTGGGACATAGCTTGATGAACGCCCACAAAGCCCCCCCGACAACAGTGGCGTCGTCGGCCCATCCGAGCGGGATCGCGAAGTCGGTGATCGCATCAATCGGCATCAGCAGATAAGCGATGCCGCCGATCAGCACAGCCCGCGCCAGCGTACTCACGCGCTTGTCCGCGTAAAGCCGCGTGTAGAGCTTGATGAAGTTGGGCAGATGCATCAGCAGCTTGAAAGTGTCCATCCGCCCGGGACTGAATCCGATTGGTCGGCTCATCTCATCCTCCTCGACCGCACACGACCCCTACTATCGCTTCGGCGGCCGGTTTTGTTCCGCCTGCATGTTCTATCCCCCGCCCAGCAGCCCGAGCAGGCGCGCGACTACCTCACGGTCAATCTCGGCCGCCAGATCCATCCCCTCCAGTCGCACCGC
>JAAYJW010000303.1 GCA_012522765.1 candidate division WS1 bacterium
CTGACCCTCGTCGGCCATCCGCCGAACATCATGATCGCCTCCACCGCCGGCTTCGACTTCATGGATTTCATTCGGATCAATGGTCCCTTCGTGCTCATCATCTTCCTGATGCTTGTCGGTGTCATGCGCTGGGGCCTCGGCAGGAAGGCGCAGGTCTCCGACGAGCAACGCGCGCGCATCATGCAGTTCGATGAGACCCGGGCCATCACCGACCACCGCCTTCTCTGGCGCTGCATCGGCGTCATGGCTGTCGTCTTCATCGGCTTCGGCATTCACGGCATGGTCGGGCTTGAGCCCGCGACCATCGCGCTTGCCGGGGCCGCCATGCTGCTGCTGCTGCATCCTGAGGACCCGCGCGAGCCGCTGGAGGAGATCGAGTGGCCCACACTCTTCTTCTTCATCGGTTTGTTCATCATGGTCGGGGGGCTTACAGAGACCGGAGTCGTCGGCGCGGTCGGCATGGCCATGGTCAATGCCACTGAGGGAAATCTCTACGCGCTTACCGTGCTTGTGCTCGTTGTGACTGCCGTCGCATCGGCGCTCATGGACAACATCCCCTTCGTGGCGACGATGACCGCCCTGCTTCGTGTGGTGGCGCCGGCCCTGCATCCCGATCCGGACTCTGCTGCCAACATGTTCGAACTGCTGCAGCATGAGAGCATACTGCCGATCTGGTGGGCGCTGTCACTGGGGGCGGGACTTGGAGGTAACCTGGCGCTGATCGGAGCGTCGCCGAACGTGGTAGCCGCCGGTATCTCGAAGCGCTCCGGGCATCCGGTCGGCTTCGTGCGCTTCACCAAGTACGGCCTGCTGATCACTACTCCGATGATCGTGCTCGCGGCGGGCTACCTGTGGTGGGTGTTCTTCCGATAGGGGTAGGACAGGCATTCCTGCCTGTCATTGCGATGAATCGTGACAGGACGCAGGACCGGCTTTCTTGCCTGTCGATGAGAAGGCCTTTCTGCCCGTCAGATTCTTTCCAGTCACAACCAGTGCCCGTAGAAGCGGGCGCCCCGCCCGCTCGCTGAACGCGCACTAGGGCCTCGTCGCTCGTGTGAGGGTAATGGATGGAGAAGTGGTTGTGGCCGAACCATGTGCGGGCGAGGCCGCCCGCAGTACATCAGGATCGCATTTGACAGCCCGGCCTGCGTGTGGATGATCGGCCACAAGCTGTAGGGCAGGCATTCGTGCCCGTCAATTCATCATAGCTGCGCCAGTTCGCGCAGAACCCCCGCCGTCTCCTCATCGATGAGGCCGGCGCGGCTTACACAGATGCCGTCCGCGCCAGCAGAAGCGGCGAAGCGGGACTGGCGCTCCAGGGCATCGAGGTCGAGATGAATGGCGTCGGCCTCAGCCCCCACGCCCTCAAGCCACTTCGCCTCACAACCGGCAGTCAGACGCTGGTGCTGTGACACGTAGCGGGCGAATCGCCCGAACGACAGGACCGCCGGCGCGGTGCAGATTTCATCAACCAGCCCATCGGCGCACCACTCCGCCCAGTCCTGTCCCTCGGGCAGCGCGTCCTCGTAGTAGCGTCCGCGCACGGCCACCGAGAGCGTGATCCCATGATGATCGGCGAGACCTCGCATTGACTCGACCAGGGACCGCACGAACTCCATCCGCATTTGAAGCTCTTTGAAGGCCACACCGGGAATGCGCAGGTCCTGCGGCTCCGGATATGGCTTGCCCAGCCAGCGGAGCCGCGCGTTCTGACAGCGCTCACACGCACAGGGGTTCTTCGCGAGCAACTCGGCATCGGGGAAGCGGGAGTAATCAAGCTGCAGGCCACTCACACCGTAGTCCTCGATCAACTCGTTGGCGATGAGCACGGCATGTTCATGGTTCTCCCCCCACGCCGCACAGGGCCAGCTCAGCGCCCATTCCGGCACGTCAGCCACCTCAAGCGGCGGCTCATAGAGGCCGCGCGAGAGCTTTCCCGGCTGTCCCAGGCCCACCACGGGGATGATCTCTATCCCGACCTCCAGCGCCGCCTCCGTCAGCGGGCGAAGCAACTCACGTGCCGCCGGGCCGAGAGTGCGGGAGGCGAAGTAGTGCATTCCGGCGGTGGCCAGAAGCGCGAAGTAGGTCGTCACGCCCGCCTCACGGAGCCTCGTAAGGCGCTCGAGTATCTCCGCGGGCCCATCCTCTCCCTCGGCGAACTCATCGAAGGGATGGCCCCAGACCGCTATCTCCACGTGATTGGTCACCTCTGTGATGGCTCTTGGCTGTATGCAACCGCGCGCGGCAGATTGATGCTGCCACGCGCGGTAGGTACTGACAGTGCGGCGGTGTCTAACCCAGGACCAACTCGCGGATCCGCGCGGCGATCTTCTCCGCGGACGGGATATTCTCTTCCTCCAGCGGCGCGGCCATGGGCGGCGGGACGTCATGGGAGGCCACGATCCGCACAGGGGCCTTGAGGCTGTCCCAGCAGCTTTCCATGACACGATGGGCGATGTGCTGGCCGAAGCAGCCCGTGTAGGGCGCCTGCTGGACTACCAGCGCGCGCCCGGTCTTGTTGACTGAGGCCGCGATCGTCTCCTCATCAAGCGGGATCAGCGTGCGCACGTCAACCACCTCCACGCTGATGCCCTCCTCCTCAAGCTGCTCTGCGACCTCAAGGGCCTTGAGCAGCATGTAGCTGTAGCCAATCACCGTGACATCGCTGCCCTCACGCACCACGTTGGCCTTGCCAATCGGCACGAGGTACTCCTCCTCGGGCACCTCGCCCTTCTCGGTGTAGCAGTGCTGGTGCTCAATGAAGATCACCGGGTTGTCGTCGCGGATAGCCGACTTGAGCAGCCCCTTGCAGTCATAGGGCGTGGAAGGTGCGACGACCTTCAGCCCCGGGATCTGCGTCACGATGGCCTCGAGCGACTGCGAGTGCTGCCCGGCGTAGCCCTTGCCGCCGCCGACCGTGGTGCGGATGACTGCCGGCAGGGTCGCCTTACCGCCGAACATGTAGCGGTTCTTGGCAAGCTGATTCCCGGTCTGGTCCATCGTCATCAGGATGAAGTCAATGTACATGATCTCCGCGACGGGGCGCATACCGACCATGGACGCGCCGGCAGCGGTGCCGACGATGGCGGCCTCGGAGATCGGCGCGTTGAAGACCCTCCCGCGACCGAAGACGTCGATGACGCCTCGGGTTGCGCCGAATGCGCCACCGTATTCGGCCACGTCCTCGCCGTAGAGCAGCACGCGGCGATCCCGCATCATCTCCTCGATCAGCGCCTCAGCCACGGCATGGCGGTACAGGATCCGACCCTGAGGATCGCGCCGGGTATTGCTGGGTTCGGCCAGCAACTCATCCTGCGGCGTGGCCCATTGCTCGCCGATGCCGTCGGAGGTGGTGCCGACCCACAGGCCCTCGTATATGTCGGCCGGATCGGGGTCGGTGGCGTCTACCGCCCATACGGTTGCGTCGCTGATGCGCTGCTTCATCCGGCTGCAGTGCTCCACGACCTCTTCGTCGCTCAGCACACCGTGATCCACCAGGGCGCGCTTGATATGGTCTATCGGATCGATGTCCTGCCACGCCTTCTCTTCGTCCTTGGACCGGTAGGCGGTGCAGTTGTCCGACAGTGAGTGCCCCATGTAGCGGTAGGTCTTGCTCTCAATCAGCACCGGACCCTCGCCGCTGCGGCACAGCTCCGTCGCGCGCAGTACCGCGTCACGCACCGCGTAAGCGTCCATGCCGTTGACGACCTCGGCATGCATATTGACCTCATTGTAGCCCGCACCGCGCTGGGCGAGGTCGCTGATGCCCGTGACCTCTCCCACCTGCTGACCGGTCATACCGTACTGGTTGTTCTCCACCAGGAAGATGACCGGGATGCCGTTCTCGAACTGGTCCTGGCAGGCCCAGTTGTAGGCCTCGTGGGCGATGCCGTTATTGGTCGCACCGTCTCCGACGAAGCAGAGTACGACACGGCCGAGGTCGAGCATCGAAGAGGCCATGGCGGCGCCGGTGGCGATTGCGTAGCTTCCGCCGACGATCGCGTTCGCGCCGAGATGGCCGGCGTGGAAGTCCGCGATGTGCATTCCCCCACCGCGCCCCCGGCAGTAGCCCTCCTCTTTGCCAAGAAGCTCCGCCATGGTGCGGTTGAGGTGCACCTGCAGGGCGGTCTCGAAGAGGCTCTCACCGTCGGCCGGATCGGCGTAACCATCAATGAACTTCAGTAGATCCTCATCGCTCTGGTGGCCGAGGAGCCAGTAGAAGCCCTTGGCGATCGAGTGCCCGTGACCGCGATGGGTGCTGGTGATGTAGTCATCCGGGCCGATGGCCGAGACGGCGCCAACGGCGGTGCCCTCCTGGCCGATCGACAGGTGCGTGGCGCCGATGAAGCGGAAGTCGGGGCGCGGCTTAAACTTCCCGGCCTTCATCTCCGCGACGGTCTCCTCAAAGAAGCGGATGGCCAGCATCGCGTCCAGCATGTTGACCGCACTCTCGGCTGAGAGGCGCCCGGTGCGCAGTTCCTCGCCAAGGTCGCCCTGGTAAGAGAAGCGGGGAATGGCGGGGAATGTGATCTGACTGGTCTCGAACAGCGGCAGTACGTCCATGTCCTTGGGCATATGCAGAATCTCCCGGTTCGGGGTTAGTGTACGCAGCGTCTTCGCTACCTGACGGTGTTTCCCCACCGCCTTCACTTTCTCCTTCATGACTCCTGATGATCCTGCGAGCCTCTGCTCGAGCAGCGGGAGCAGGACTAATCGTCCTCACCCCGAACACTTTCATGAAGCGTATCAGAAGTGGCAGGAGATCTGGAGGAGGAGATGTTTTCGTGAAGAGGACACTCGTGGTGGCGGTTGTGCTGATGATGTTCGGCGTGGTGGGCGTCGCAATGGCTCAGTGCCCACGGATGGAGGCGGCCGAGATCGGCCCTGGGGCCTGTCCGATGATGGATATGGCGGATGCAGAAGCGGTCTGCCCGATGGTCATGGACTACGACTACACCATGGAGCAGGGGCCGATGGCGCAGATGTCGGGCGCCATGGAGATGACGGCGTATGATGGGTACACCTATCACCTCACTGGCGGCACGGTCGAAAAGCGCGACGCGCAGGGGAACATCGTCGCATCGGCGGAGCTGCCGCCCCTGACCGAAGAGGCCGGTTACATGCGCGACCAGGGCGTCTGCCCGATGTGCGGCGCGATGCATGACACCGAGGCGGCCAGAGCTGCCGGGCATCCCGCGGGCTGCCGCATGATGGGCACCGCCGGGACTCGCGAGCAGACCATGGCGGGCCTGCGCCAGCAGCAGATGTCGCGCGTGTACGGCCGCACGGGAATCGCCGCTGATGAGAGCGGCGTCCGAGTGATGCGCGCGGGCAGGATGTACGTCTTCGACAACGACCTCAACCAGCAGCGCGTCGTGCCGCTGGTGAACCCTGACGCTCCCGGTTACCGGAATCTGTGCGAGTGCATGGCCGGCGAGATGGAGGACGGGACCTGCGAGGTGTGCGCGATCCGCAACCGCAACCGCGGTATGGCGATTCAGCGCCCGCTCAGCGAGGGCGTTCTGGCGCTCTATCACCGCCCGGAGATGATGCAGGTGCCGGGCACCATCCACTTTGGCGTCCATGTGTTCGGTCTCGAGCGCAGGCTCGATGGTGACGCGCGCGTCCGCGGCTTCATCTACCCGAAGGGCAACCCGGAGGCCGGCCTGGACGTTACCTTCAGGCGGATCGCCCCCGGACGCTTCTACTCCGAGGCGATGCTCAACCGCGCCGGATTGTGGGAGCTTGCCGTGCGCGTCATGCGCCCGGGCATGCAGGACGAACGCGTCTACTTCGACATCGAGACATCAGCCGCACGCTGACACAACCGACGACGCGCAACCGGCAGGGGCGGGCGTCAACCGGCGCTCGCCCCTCTTCAGTTGCCTTGACACCCTGAACAACGAGGCTATCATCGACGTATCAGATACAGGCACTGATCTTCACTTCAGCAGTGAGAATGAGAGGGTCGCTGGTGCAGGAGACTGTCCGCCGCCGGGTGAGCGTCGAGGGCATCGTGCAGGGCGTCGGATTCCGCCCGCACGTACACCGACTCGCCCGCGACCTTGGCCTCAGCGGCACGGCGCTTAACGTTGCGGGCGGCCTCGAGGTCGAGATCGAGGGCCCGGAGGCGGTGGTAGATGAGTTTGTGCGCCGAATCGAGGCCGATGCGCCCCCGATCGCGGTGCTTGAGCGCGTCACGGTGGAGGAACTCGAGCCGAGGGGCGATGGGGAGTTCACCATCGTGCCCAGTCGTGCTGACGCTGCAGGCGAGATCTACGTCTCTCCCGACGTGGCTATCTGTGCCGACTGCGCGCGGGAGCTTCGCGATCCCGCCGACAGACGCTTCGGACACCCGTTCATCAACTGCACCAACTGCGGCCCGCGCTTCACGATCGTCGAGGGAGTGCCCTACGACCGCCCGAAGACTTCGATGGGCGAGTTCGAGATGTGCGAGGCCTGCCGAAGCGAATACGAGGACATCAACGACCGGCGCTACCACGCGCAACCGGTCGCCTGCTCGGACTGCGGCCCGCGTGTCTGGTTCGTAGCGGGGGATCTGCGTCACGAGAGCGCAGAGGCCATTCACGCGGCGCAGCAGCTTCTGCAGGACGGAAAGATCGTTGCTGTGAAGGGTCTCGGCGGCTTTCACCTCGCCTGTGATGCCGACAATGACGCAGCGGTCCGGCGACTGCGCGAGCGGAAGCATCGCGAGGCGAAGCCTCTGGCGGTGATGGCGCGCGACATTGAGACGATCCGCGCCTTCGCACACGTCACGGAGGACGCGGAGACGCTCCTCACCGGCCCCGAGGCGCCGATCGTGCTGCTGGACCGGCGCTCAGAAGGCGCTCTGGCGCAGTCTGTCGCACCCGACACCGCCACCTACGGCGTCCTGCTGCCCTACACGCCGCTGCACATCCTGCTGCTGGACGGACTGAAGGCGCGGGCGCTGGTGATGACCTCCGGGAATCTCACTGACGAGCCGCTCGCGACGGACAACGACGAGGCCATGCGGCGGCTGGGCGGCATCGCTAGCGGCTTTCTGCTGCATGACCGGCGCATCTTCATCGGCTGCGATGACTCGGTGGTCCGCCCCACCCGGCGCGGTCAGATAATCATGCGACGAAGCAGGGGCTTTGTCCCGTTTCCGGTGAGGCTCAGCACTTATCTCCCGGACCGCGTGGCAGACGGCGACCTCACCCCCCCGGCCCCCCTCTCCGTTCCGGCGAGGGGGGAGGACGGCAACGGCACAGGCCGGCACGGGGGCCGGCCTCTCCAACGACAGACGACCGATGCAGCGCTGCCCTGCATTCTCGCGGTCGGGGGGCATCAGAAGAACGCGTTCTGCATCACCCGCGGGAGCAACGCATTCCTCAGCCAGCATATCGGCGACCTCGACACGCTGGAGACGCTGGAGTACTTCGAGCGCTCCATCGAGCACTTTAAGATGCTGCTGCAGGTAGAGCCTGAGGGTCTCGCATGCGACCTGCATCCGGACTTCCTGTCCACCCGCTACGCCGAAGAGCTTGCGGCGACAGGCGATCTGCCTCTGGAGCGCGTCCAGCACCACCACGCCCACCTCGCGGCGGTGCTGGCGGACAACCGCATGGCCGGGCCGGCAGTCGGCCTGATCTGCGATGGCACCGGCTACGGCGCAGATGGCACCATCTGGGGCTGCGAGGTGCTGGTGGGCGATGCGGCGCAATATGAGCGCGCAGGGCATCTGCGAACAATCCGCCTGGCCGGTGGCGAGGCGGCCATCGAGGAGCCGTGGCGGCTGGCGGCGGCGTGGCTGCAGGAGGCATTCGGCCCTGATTTCCACGAGCAACTGCAGATCCCGTTCGTCCAGCAGATGGACGTGGCGGCATGGCTGACGCTGCGGGAGATGATGGCGCGTGGCATCAACGCGCCGGTGGCCTCGTCAGCAGGACGCCTCTTCGACGCCGTGGCGGCACTGATCGGTCTCTACCAGCGCGTGGAGTACGAGGCGCAGGCGCCGATGATGCTGGAGGCGATCGCGGGACGGGAGAGGCCAGCGAACGGCTGCCCCTCCCCCCCGTCCCCCCTCCCCCTTCTGCAGCAAACGACGCTGCGAGGGCGGGAGAGGGGGGAGAACGGCGAAGTTGCGCTCGGGAGAGGCCTGACGTCAGAGGCCATGATCGGGCCCGCTACGGAGCCCTACGCCTTCAATCTGCATCAGGCGGACGAGGGCCTCGTCCTCGATCCGACCCCGACCTTCCGCGCGATGGTGGACGGTATCACCGCCGGCATCGGGCAGGCGGAGATATCCGCGCGCTTCCATGCGACCTTCGTGGCGATGCTCGCGGAGGCCGCGGAGAGGGTGGCGCACGAACGTGGAATTGACCTGATCGCGCTCTCGGGGGGAACCTTTCAGAACCGCATCGTGCTGGAGGACCTGATGGACGCGCTTGAGCGAAAGAAACTCAGAGCAATCATGCACACCGCCACTCCGGCCGGCGATGGCTGCGTCGCACTCGGGCAGGCCGCGGTGGCACAGGCGAGGTGGCAGTGATGTGCGTCGCAATCCCGTCGAAGGTCGTGGAGATTGAGGACCAGGTGGCGACCGTGGAGCTTGGCGGCAACCGCTCCACGGCGCGCCTCGACTTACTTGATGATGTGAAGGTGGGCGACTACGTGCTCGTGCATGCAGGCTTCGCCATCACCACCGTGGATGAGGAATACGCGAAGGAGACGCTCGCGATGCTTAGCGAGGTGGGCATGCTGTGAGCGCGCGAGAGGAACTGATCGCCGAAGCGCGCGCCCTCGCGGAGGAGATCGCGCAGGTCTCTGACCGCCCGGCGACGCTGATGGAGGTCTGCGGCACCCATGCGCATCAGTTCGCGCGCTACGGAATCGCGCAGATGCTGCCGGAGCAGGTGGAGCTTCTCAGCGGCCCCGGATGTCCGGTCTGCGTGACCTCCGCGGGAGAGATCGACGCGGCACTGGCCCTTGCGCGCATTCCCGGCGTCACCATCGCGACCTTCGGTGACATGGTGCGCGTTCCCGGCAGCGATTCGACGCTCGCCCATGAGCGGGCGCGAGGCGCCAATGTGCGCGTACTCTTCTCCCCCATCGAAGCGGTGGATCTTGCCGAGCAGAGCGGTCGTGAGGTAGTGCTGCTGGGGGTGGGCTTCGAGACCACCACTCCCGGCATGGCGGTGGCAGTCGCCGAAGCGAAGCGCCGGGGCCTGCGCAACTTCAGCCTGATGAGCGCGCACAAGCGCCTGATGCCCGCCCTCGCGGCGCTGATGGCCGCCGAGGACGTGTCCGTGCATGGGCTGCTCGCGCCGGGGCACGTGAGCACGATCATCGGCGCTGGCGCGTACCGCAAGTTCGTGGCGGAGCACCACGTCCCATGCGTGGTCGCGGGCTTCGAGCCGGATCAGATTCTCCGCGGCATCCTGGCGCTGGTCCGGCAGCTTGCCGAGGGCCGGGCAGAGGTGGAGAACGAGTATCCGGGCGCTGTCACGGAAGAGGGCAACCTGAAGGCACTCGCGGCGATTGACGCAGTCTTTGAGCCTGCCGACTCGCAGTGGCGCGGCCTCGGCGTGATTCCGCTGGGAGGCCTTGTGCTGCGCAAGGAGTATGCCGAGTTCGATGCGCTCGCTCGCTTCGGCGTAACGATCACCGAGGGCCACGAGCATCCGGCCTGCCGCTGCGGCGAAGTGCTGCGCGGAGCGATCCGGCCGCCGGAGTGCTCCGCTTTCGGCGCGGCCTGCACCCCGGAGCACCCGCTGGGCCCGTGCATGGTAAGCTCCGAGGGCGCTTGCGCAGCGGCATACAAGTATGAGGGCTGACGGCGAGGCGTCGGGCATGAGACGATGGTGGATGGCTGCAAGAGTGTGGTATACTCGCGTTAGACGATGGAGGAAGGAGATGGGATCGTGAGCCATGATGATCTTCTGAAGCGGATCACCGTAGACGCCAACATAATGGTCGGTCAGCCCTGTATCCGCGGTATGCGGATTACCGTACAGCATATACTGGAGATGCTCGGCGCGGGAGCCACGCAGGACGAACTGCTGGAAGACCTGCCCGTACTCGAACCAGAGGACATCCGGGCAGCGTTCTTCTTCGCAGCTCAAATCCTCGATGAGACTCCGATCTATGCCGTGACTGGTCAGGCTGCAAATGCGAGTCTTACTTGACGCTTGTGTCGGCTACAGGATGAAACATGTGCTTGAGAGCATGGGGGTAGACGTTGCCCACATGCTCGAGATTGAAGCGAGCGCCCCGGACCGCGATGTGATACCAATCGCCCTCCACCAGGACCGCCTGCTCGTGACCTACGACCGAAGACTCTCCGCACTGATCTTCGTAGAGGGCCTGCAACACCCCGGCATATTGCTCGTCCGCGACCTTGATCTTACGCCTGAGGAGCAAGCGGCACTCACTGCCCGCGTGATCTGTGCGAGGTACAATGAGTTGCAGGGGAACTTCTCGACCATCTCCAATGGGCGACTCCGCATTAACCGAGGTGGCAGGAGACCATGACCCCCACCCCCAACGACATCATCACTCTCGGACATGGCGGCGGCGGGCGGCTCATGCACGACCTCATCGTCAATGAGCTGCTCGCCGCATCCGATGTCATGTCCGAGACCGACCTTGAGGACGCCGCCCTCATCGCCGACGGCCGCCTCGCCATCTCCACCGACGGCTTCACCGTCAAGCCCCTGTTCTTCCCCGGAGGCGACATCGGCAAGCTCGCCGCCTGCGGCACTATCAACGACGTCGCCATGCGCGGCGCAAGGCCTCGCTGGCTCTCCGTCGCGATGATCATCCAGGAGGGCTTCGCGCTGGAGGACCTGCGCAGGATCATCCGCTCCATCCGCGCCGCCTGCGACGCAGATGGCGTCCATGTCATCACCGGCGACACCAAGGTCGTGGGGCGCTCCGCCGCCGATGGCATCTTCATCACCACCACCGGCGTCGGCGAGCGCTTCGCCGATCCCGCCCCGAGCGCCAGCGCCGCCCGTCCGGGCGATCGCGTCATCGTCAATGGCGCCCTCGGCGACCATGGCATCGCGATCCTCGCCGCGCGCGAGGAGCTATCCCTCGGCGGTTCGGCGCTGCAGAGTGACTGCGCATCGCTGCTCACGCTCACCGAGGCGATTGTCGGCGCGGGCGGCTCAGGCGTGCGCACGCTCCGCGACATGACCCGCGGCGGGATGAGCGCGGCGCTCAATGAGATCGCGCTGGCATCGGGCGTCTCGCTCGAGATCGAGGAGGACTCGGTGCCGGTGCGGCGCGAAGTAAGAGGTGCGTGCGAGTTGCTGGGCATGAGCCCGTTCGAGATCGCCAATGAGGGCAAGCTCGTCGCCATCGTCGCGCCGGAGGTCGCCGAGGAGGTCCTTGCGGCGATGCAGGAGCATGAGCTTGGCGAGCGCGCGGCGATCATCGGCAGCGTCGGCGGTGGCAGGGCCGGGCGGGTCTCGGCGAGGACCGCGCTGGGGACCTCGCGCCTCATTGACCTGCCCGCGGGCGAGCTTCTGCCGCGAATCTGCTGAAGCGGGGAGTGGCGGGCGTGGATCATTCGGATGACAGGCCGCGGGTGATGATCGTCGCGATCGGCGATGCGCGCAGGCGCGATGATGCCGTGGGGATAGCGGTTGCCGAGGAGCTTCGCGACAGCCTGCTGCCTGAGGATGTGCGCGTTGAGATCGCCCACACGGAGGGTTTCGACCTCGTGGCGGCCATCGCGGGGGCGCAGCGGGCGATCATCCTCGCCGCTATCGCGCTGGGCGAGAAGCCCGGCACGGTGCATGTGCTGACGCCGGCGGATGCCGAGGCGCGCGCGGACTACGTCTCGGGTTTAGGCGAGATGTCGCTGATTGACCTGCTGGAGCTTGCGGCGCTGCGCGGAGGCCCGGAGGTGCTGCTGATCGGCATTGAGCCTGCGGAGATCGTTCCGGGGCAGACGCTGCACCCGTCGGTGGCGACATCGGTGGGCGAGGCGGCGCAGCTTGCTCGCGACATCGCCGCCGGCCGCCAGGACTGGCGGCTCTTCGCCGGCGGGTAACGCTACCTCGCCCGGTCGTTTGGAGGCGAGGCATTACACCGCCTCCCGCAGCATACCCCGTTAGCCTCGCACGAAGGTCCGCCCCTCCCCCACCGCGAAACCACCGCTACCGCCACTGCTACGGAGGGGGAGTTTGTTCATGTCCGCCATCACCGACTACCTGCGCACTGTCCGAGAGATTCACCGCGGGGGAGCCGCCACCGAACACTCCTACCGCGCGGCGCTTGCCCAGTTGCTGGAGGCACTCCGCCCGGGCATAGTCGTCACCAACGAGCCGAAGCGCAGTCAGGATTACGGCGCGGTGGACATGCGCGTAAGCGACGGCGGCGGCCCGAATGCGCTCACCCTCGGCTATGTCGAGTGCAAGGACACGCACGTTTCGCTTGATGAGGTCGTCAAGTCCGATCAGCTCAAGCGTTACCTCGCCAACCTCGACAACCTCGTGCTCACGAACCACCTGGAGTTCCGCTGGTACGTGGATGGCAAGGAGCGCCTGCGCGCAGCATTAAGTAGTGCGGGCGCCCCCGCCCGCACGCCGTTGGCGGGCTCCGAGGAGCAGCTTCAGGACCTCCTCCACGCCTTCCTGAGCCGCACGCCCGAACCGATCACCTCGCCGCAGCAGCTTGCTCAGGCGATGGTGGACCCGACGCGCATGATCCGCGATATCATCGTCACGCAGTTCGCCCACGGCGACCGCTCGGGCGAGACATGGGCGCTCTATGAGGCCTTCCAGCAGACCCTCCTACCCAACATCAAGCCCGGTGAGTTCGCGGACATGTTCGCCCAGACGCTTGCCTACGGCCTCTTCGCCGCGCGGGTGAACCACCCGGCCGGGCAGCCCTTCACGCGCCGCGATGCGCCCTACGAGATCCCGGCCACCAACCCGTTCCTGCGCAAGCTCTTCACCAGCATCGCCGGGCCGGAACTCGATCAGGAGCCTTACGTCGGTTACGTGGATGACCTCGCCCGCCTGCTCGCCCATGCCGATATCGGCGCGATCCTCGCCGACTTCGGCGCGCGTACCCGGCAGGAGGACCCGATCGTCCACTTCTACGAGACCTTCCTCGCCGCGTATGACCCGAAGCTGCGCGAGATGCGCGGCGTCTACTACACCCCCGAACCGGTGGTCTCCTACATCGTCCGCTCCGTGGACTGGATACTCAAGGAGCACTTCGGCCTTGAGGGCGGCCTCGCGAACGAGGAGAGCGTCAGCTATCAGGTCACGCTGCCCGATGGCTCCACGGAGACGCGCGAGTCGCCGAAGGTGCTCATCCTCGACCCGGCCTGCGGCACCGGCACCTTCCTCTACCACGTCATCGAGCACATCCGCCAGCAGTTCGTGCAGTCCAACAACGCGGGCAAGTGGCCGGGCTTTGTGCGCACGCAGCTTCTCCCGCGCCTCTTCGGCTTCGAGCTGCTGATGGCGCCGTACGCGGTCGCGCACCTCAAGCTCGGGATGCAGCTTGCCGCCCAGGACATGAGCGAGGAGCAGCGCGAGAAGTGGGCGTATGATTTCGAGGATGACCAGCGCCTCGGCGTCTACCTCACGAACACACTGGAGGAGGCGGAGCAGACAGGGCAGCGGCAGTTTGGCGTCATGCAGACGATCACCGACGAGGCCAACGCCGCCGCCGAGGTCAAGCGCGACCTGCCGATCATCGCCATTGTAGGCAACCCCCCATATTCAGGCGTGTCCGCGAACAATGGGCCATGGATCGATGGATTGCTTAAGGGAACGCTTCCAGACGGCACCACCACTGACAGCTACTACAGAGTCCGTGGTGAACCCCTAGGCGAGAGGACCTCGAAGTGGTTGCAGGATGACTACGTAAAGTTCGTCCGTTGGGCGCAGTGGAGGATAGAGCAGACGGGCGTTGGGGTCGTGGCTTTCATCACAAACCACGGCTACCTCGACAACCCTACATTCCGAGGCATGCGCCAGAGCCTCGTGGATTCCTTCTCGAGAATATATCTGCTTGATCTGCATGGCAACTCGCTCAAGGGGGAGACTGCGCCCAACGGGGACCGGGATGAGAATGTGTTCGATATCCAGCCGGGAGTGGCGATTGCGATTCTCATTCGCGACGCCTCGAGTCCGCCTCCGGCCGAGGTTGTCCACGCGGACCTCTGGGGTGAGCGCGACGACAAGTATATTAGTCTGCGCCGGAGTGCTGCTGCTGATACGCGGTGGCGCACGCTGACGCCGCGGCCTCCCAACTGGCTCTTCATCCCCTTCGCGGAGGAACTGCAAGCCGAGTACGAAGAGGCACACCCCGTCAAAGACGTCTTCTTGCACAGCGGTGTCGGGATCACGACAGCACGGGACGACTATGTGGTTGATTTCACGGCCACTCCTCTCATTGAGCGGGCTACAGCGTTTGCCGACTTCGAGGGCTCGGACGCAGACTTGTTGGAGAAGGTCGGCATTAGAGAGAAGAAGGGTTGGGACGTAGCGGCTGCCCGCCGGGAGGTCCAATCGGTTTCCGACCATGCCGAATGCATCCGGCCCCTGATGTACCGTGCATTCGACCTACGGTACATTTACTACAACGACGGATTGGTGTGGCGGACCGCGAGGGCCATCATGCGGCACCTTCACGGTCGCGATAATCGTGCGCTATTGACCTCACGGCAGGTCCCCGACGAATTCCGGCATGTCTTCTGCACATCTCAAACGGTCAACTTCAACCACGTTGCCACAGCAGGCCGCTTCGGCAGCGGACCCGTCTTCCCCCTCTACCTCTACCCCGACCCGTCGAAGCTCGATGATCTCGGGGATTCGCCGTGGCCGGAGGGCGAGGAGGGGCGGCGCCCGAACCTCAGCAAGGCCTTCGTGGATGAGTTCGCGGGGAAGCTCGGGCTGGAGTTCGTCTCCGACGGGCGCGGGGACCTGCGGGCGACCTTCGGCCCGGAGGATATCTTCGACTACATCTACGCGGTCTTCCACTCGCCCACCTATCGCGAGCGGTATGCGGAGTTCCTGAAGATAGACTTCCCGCGGGTGCCGCTGACCTCGGACGTGGCGCTGTTCCGCGACCTCGTGGCCCTCGGCGGGGAGCTTGTGCGGCTGCACCTGATGGAGCACCCGGACCTCGCGCGCGAGGCCGACCGCATCAGCTACCCGGTCCCGGGCGGCAATGAGGTCGAGAAGGGCCATCCGAAGTACTACCCGCCCGGCGAGGTCGCGCCGGGGGAGGCGGAGCCGCTGGAGCGCGGGCGGGTCTACATCAACGGCACGAAGCGCAAGACGGGCGCGCCGTCGGCGCAGTACTTCGAGGGCGTCGCGCCGGAGGTGTGGGCGTTCCAGGTGGGGGGCTATCAGGTGCTGGACAAGTGGCTGAAGGACCGCCGCGGGCGGCAGCTCACGTATGAGGACATCCAGCATTACCAGCGGGTGGTGGTGGCGCTGGAGCGCACGATGGCGCTGATGGCGGAGATAGACGCGCGGATCGAGGAGTGGCCGATCGCGTGACGGCAACGACAAACGACCGGGCGGGAACGTAATCCCGCGCCCTCCAAACGACTGGACGACGCGTTCGCCGTTTCTCCCCCTCATCCGGAACGGAGAGGGGGACCGAGGGGTGAGGTCCGACGCCGGGTTTTTTCGCGACCCGCAGTAGGACCGCA